>NZ_CP024904.1:600000-900000 GCF_003330765.1 Burkholderia pyrrocinia
TCAGCACCTGCCCCGCGACGTCGAACTCGACGCCGCGACTGCGCTCGCCCGGTACGCGCGCGTAAAAGCCCGGATGCGCGGGATCGCCGATGATCCTGCCGTCATCGCGCAGCCGGTACGCCGCCGCGGTCGCGGTCAGCGCATCGCCGAACAGCGACAGCTTGACGCCCGCCTCGATCTGCTCGGTACGAGTCGGCTGGAGCAGCTTGCCGTCCCATGTCACGGTGTCGAGCGACGGACGAAAGCCGCGCAGCCAGTTCGCGTACACATTGACCGACGGCGTGATCGCATAGCTGACCGCCAGGTTCGGCGACCACACGGCGTTGCGCTGCAGCGGCGAACTCAGCGACTTGTCCAGCAGCGCGTTCGTGTGCCGCAACGACGCGAGCACCCTGACGCGGTCGGCAATCAGCATCTCGAGCTGCAGGTAGCCGCTGAGTTGCCGCATCGCCGAATCCGACGTCCGCGCAAGCGGCCCTGTCGCGACCGACGGCAGCGGGTGCGGCGCATACAGGTTCTGGACGGCGAACGCGTACGGTGCGATATCGGAAGTCGACGACAGCCGCCAGTACTCGACGCCCGCAAGCACGGTCCCCGACACGCCGTGCGTGTCGAACGTGCGCAGCAGCTCGCCCGCGGCCAGCGATTCGTGCCGCCGCTGCACGGAATGCAGCCCATAGAGCACGACGCTGCCCGGCGTATCCAGCGGCGCATACGGGACGTACCAGTGCGAGATCGACTCGTAGTTCAGCCACGTCGCACGCACGCGCGCCTTCCAGCCGCCGCCAAGGGCATGCTCGGCGCTCAGCGCCGCGCGCAGCGAATCGTTGCCCAGATGATCGTCGCGCGCGCCGGCCGGCTCGAGCGACGTGTGCGGCAGCGGCAGGCCGTCGTCGCCGCCGACCGAATACGGCAACGCCGGCACGCGCTGCCGGTAGCGCTCGATACGCAGCGTGACGTCGGTGTCGGCGTCGCGGTAGCGCACGGACGGTGCGACGAAAAAGCCGTGCTGTCCGTCGTAGCCGCCATAGGTGCGACCGTTCAGGTTGCCGCTCGCGACGAACCGGTAGCCGAGCCGGCCGTCGTGCGACGCGTCGCTGAGGTCGACGGTGCTCTCGCGCCGGCCGCGCGACGACAGCGTCGTTTGCCACGTCGCGTGCCGGTCGAAGCGCGGCTGCTTCGTGACGAGGTTGACGATCCCGCCGTTCGGCGCACCGCCGGCGAGCGCCGTCGCGGGGCCCTTGACGACCTCGACGCGTTCGATGCCGGCGAGCGGCGGATAGTCCGCCGACTCCACGATCATCCCGTCGACGAGCGGCGCCTGGGCCGTATAGCCGCGAATCCCGACGCCATAGTTCGCATTGCTTTCGTCATACACGGGCGTCGCGCCGCTCACGTTCGCGAGCGCGTCCGCGACCGACTCGGCCTGCTGGCTCTCGAGCACGGCCCGGTTCACGACACCGACCGACTGCGGCGTCTCAGCGAGGGGCAGATCGACGCGCGCAGCGGCCGCCGAGCGCGGTTCGGCGAATTCGTCGTCGGCCCGGGCACGCACTTGAATCGGCGGCAACACGATGCCGGCCGAACGCATGTCCGCGCCGCCGGTGCGCCGCAGCGTCCACGTACCGTCGTCGGCCGTGGCCAGTTCGAGCCGCGTGCCGGCGAGCGCGCGGGCGAATGCTTCGGCCGCCGTCATCGTTCCGTCCAGCGGCCCGGCCTGCCGGCCGGTCGCCAGCACGCTGTCGAACGACAGCACCCCATGCGCCTGCCGCGCGATTTCAAGCAATACGCTGTCGAGCGGGCCGCCGGCCACGTGGAACGCGACGGCGCCGTCGTCGCCGTATGCAAGCGCGGCCACGCCGCACCCTATGGCCGCCAGCACCCATCCGACGATGCCGTTTACTCCGATTTTACTAAACACGCTAAACATCCCATGCTGCTCAGTCAGGTCGGAGCGCGAGCATACATGGTCGATATGAATGTAAAAAAAACCGGCGCGCAGCGTTCATGGCGACAGGATGTGCGGCGTCACGAGAAAGAGCCGCTGGAATTTCGTCCCCTGGTTCTGCCGGTACTTGAACAGATTGCCGATCAGCGGAATCTTCGACAGCAGCGGCACGCCGGCGACCGATTGCGAGTCCGTATCGGACTCGTAGCCCGCAACGAGCAGGCTCTGGCCGTCACGCACGAACGCCTGTGTGATGATCTCGCTCGACGTGATGACCGGAATCTGGTCGACCGTCTGCGACGTGATCTGGCCATCCTCGATATGCACGTCGAGGCGGATCTGCCCGTCGGGCGCATCCGGCACGACGGTCGGCAAAACGCGCAGCGATACGCCGGCCGACAGGTTGTACAGGTCGGCAGACTGATACCCGGACACGCGCACGAAGAACTTCTGCCGGTGGTCCATCACCGCCTCGACGTTGTCGAGCGTCGCGACCTTCGGGCTCGACGTGATTTTCGCGAGATTGTTCTGTTCGAGCGCGGATACGCGTGCAAGCAGATAGCGGCCCGCGTCGCCCAGTACGGCCGTCAGCGTGCCGCCAAGCGGCGTGAGCGCGGCCGCGCCGGCCGCCCCCGCCGCGGCGGCTCCGAAACCCTGCGGATTCAGCGACGTGTCGAACCCGGCCTGCTGCCGCGTGCCGTCGCCGGTTTCGAAATCGACATGGCCCGTGTGCAGCCGCCAGTCGACGCCGAGCTGCTGCAGCGCACCGTCCTGGATCTCGATGATCGTCGCGTCGATTTCGAGCAGCTTGGGACGCGCGTCGAGCTTGCGGATCACCGACTCGTAATCGGCCATCCGGTTCGGCCGGTCGCGGATCACGATCGCATTCGTGCGCGGATCGGCCTGGATGATCGGCGCATCGGGATCGCTGCCGTCGCGCCGCGTGTCGGTCGCGCCGGCGGCCGCATCGCGCGCCGTCGAGGCGCCGCGCATGTCGGGCGGCAGCGGCGGATTCTGCATCGTGGCGCGTGCGGCGGAACCCGCGTAGGAGCCGCTCGGCAGCCCGACGGCGCCGCCGCCCGGGCTTGCGCCGTCCCGTGCGCCGCTCGGTGCGCCGCCGAGCGAATCGAGCCGGTAGAAGTCGTTGCTCGGCAGCGTCTGCGCGTCGCCGCCGGACGCACCGTGTTCGCCATACATGCCGCGCAGCAGCGACGCCACGCCGGCAATGCGCACGTTCTGCCCGTCGATGCGCGTCGATCGATCGGCGGCGGACGCGTAGCGCAGCGGAAACACACGGATCTCGGTCGCATCGCGCCGCCGCGCGCTGTCGTCGACTCGCCGCGCGACGTCGGCGACGAGATCCACGTAACCGGGCGGCCCCGATACGAACACCGCACGGGCGGCGTCGTCGTAGCGCACCGGAAAGCGCCGCTCGACGATGCCGAGGCGATCGAGCGCGCCGCGTACGTCGGCAACGCTCGCGGCACTCACGTTCACGGTCGCGCTCTTCACCTCGTTGGCGCCCCACACGCGCAGCGCCGAGCCGTCGTAATACCACGCGATGCCGAAGCCGCCCGCGAGCGTATCGATGAACCGCTGCGGCGGCTCGTGGAAGCGGCCGCTGACGGTGCCGCTCACCTCCGGCGAAATCCACGTCGTGATGCCCTGGCTCGCGGCGAAATCCCGCAGCACTTCCTTCAGGTCCTTGTGGTCGGCCACATAGTCGA
This sequence comes from Burkholderia pyrrocinia, assembly GCF_003330765.1. Classification (NCBI taxonomy): domain Bacteria; kingdom Pseudomonadati; phylum Pseudomonadota; class Betaproteobacteria; order Burkholderiales; family Burkholderiaceae; genus Burkholderia; species Burkholderia pyrrocinia. The sequence goes on from NZ_CP024904.1 coordinate 603,676, forward strand.
AGTCGCCTGCGCGCCATGGCACGGCCGCTGCGTGCGCGCCACCGCCCGGCAGCGCGCAACCCGCCGCCAGCAGCACCGCTGCGCCGCGCCGGCGCCATCCGGCCGTGCGCCCCGAACTCGTCGATCCGTTCATCATCGCATCCTCTTTCGTCAGCGCTGCTGCGTGTCCGTCGGCGTCTCGTCGAAGTAGCGCCGGTAGCTCTTGAGCAGCGCGGAGCGGCTCGATACGCCCCAGCGGTTCGCGGTATCGAGCACGCCGCCGATCTGCGCGGCCTCGCCCGTCAGCTCGCGGCGGATGCCGTGCATCCGGTGGCGGCGCAGCACCTCGGTCGGCGCGAGCCCCGTATGTGCCTTGAAGGCGAGCTGCAGCGCGCGCACCGTCACGCCGATATGCGACGCGATCTCGTCGATCAACAGGTCGCGGCGGTGCGCATGCTCGACCATGTACCGGTACGCGCGGCGGTAGCGCGCGGGCAGCCGGGCAGATACATCGTCGTTCAGCGCGACAGCTGCATCGCCGCCCTTGCGCGCATCGGGCTTTGCCGCGAGCGCTTCGCTGCGCAGGCAGTACATCGCGTCGAGCGCATAGCGGTGATACAGACTGAGCGCCTCGTCGGTGCGCCCCTGCTGGCGGCGCACTTTCGCGATGCAGAACAGGTAGTCGAGATCCTGGTTCGCGCCCTCGCCGGCCTGATGCAGCAGCGTGATCACGTGTTCGGCAAGATCGTCCGCGCTACCGGCGAGCGCGGCGAGCGCAAGCTCGATCGCCTGCGTGCGGCGCGTCCCGGCGGTCTGGTTCGGCCGCAACGCGACGATCAGCGCGGCGCTCGCGTCCGCTGGACGGGCGTTGCCTTCCGCAAGACGAAGCAGGCGGGCAACGTGCTCGAGGCGCCGCCGCAGCCCCTGCGCCGCGTCGGGCAGCGCGTGTGCGGCTGCGTCGGCTTCGGCCGCTTCGCGATGCGTGCGGGCGCCGGCCTCCAGCGGCGTCGCCTGCCAGAACGCATGGTCGCGCAGCCGATCGGCACGGCGAATCTGCAGTTGCACATCGAGGTCGAGCGTCGCCGCGTCGACGATGCGCTGCGCGAGCGGATCGAGCGCAGCGGCCGCGCTCGCGGCAGCCTCGAGCGCGGAACGCGCTGCATCCGCCTGCCCGAGATGAAAGTGCGCGAACGCCGAGCCGAGTGCGCCCTGCAGCCGGTCGAGCGGCTCGCTGTCGCGATCGAGCAGCAGTTGCGCGAAGCAGTTCAGTGCCGTGCGGAAGCGCCGCCGCGCGAGCATTTGCCAGCCCGTGTTGCGGCACGATGCGACGCGCACCGTCCCGCCCTGTGCGCGCCTTGACTTCTGCTCGCGCCGATAGGATTCCTCTGCGTCCTCGAAAAACTCGAGTGCCAGAAGCGCATCGCTCAACGCGCCGAACAGCACGCCCTCGTCATTCGCCAGATCGTCGCGCGCGGACGATGCGCCGACGCGTTCCGCGCGGCGCTCCGCGTCGCGCAATGCGGCTTCGAAATCGCCCGCCAGCATCTGCGCCGCATGGTCGGGCAGCGCATGCCGATGCACGAGGGCAGACACGGCGCCGAAGTAGGTGAGATGAAACATCGCTGACCTCGCTCCTGTAGACATCGAATGGAAGTGGAGGACAGCATACGAACGAAGCGGGCCTGCAATGCTCACCAAACTTCATCACAATTTTCAATAAATCTCACCGACCGCTGCGTTCACCGTCGCGGCTCGTGTCGCCGCTCTTGCCACTGCCCGTGTCGCCGCGCAGCACGGTATCGAAGTGCACGAACGCGAGTTCGGTCTTCACCTGCGCGACGAACGCCTGTGCCAGCAGCGCAAGCAGCAGCAGCGCGAGCGCGCCGCGCACCGGCTGGCTGAGGTTCGACGGTTCCAGCTTCTCGGCCGTGCGCGACATGTAGCCGAAGCCGAGCTCGATCAACGCGAGAATCAGCATGATCGGGCCGGCCAGCTTCGCGATCGCGGTCATCATCGAGTCGGTCCGTTTCAGCAGGAACGATTCCGCGATGCCGCCGACATCGGGTGCGGCCTGCACCAGCGGCCACCAGCGAAACGACTCGTAGATCGCGCCGAGCAGTACGATCATCCCGCCAAGCACGTAGAACAGCGCGATGGAGAGCTGCATCAGCGTGTTGGCGACCGGTGTGCTCTGGTCGCCGTGCATCGGGTTGTTCATCTGCACGCTGTTGTAGCCGGCGAGATCGTCGACGATCGTGCCGACGCCTTCAGCGATCCAGAAGATCGTCGACGCCGCATAGCCGATCAGCACGCCGACGAACGCCTCCTTCGCGGTCAGCATCACGAGCCGCAGCATGTCGGCCGATGCGAGCGCATCCGCGGGCTGGCCGTATGCGACGAACAGCGCGAACATCAGCACGATGCCGTTGCGCACGGTGCCCGTCACCGCTTCCTCGCTCGTCGCCGGCAGGATCGTGAACACTGCGAGCAGCCGCACGCTCGACAGCGCAAGCAGATAGAAGAAGCCGAGCCCCTGGCCCTGCAGCGCAAAGAGCGCGTCGCCGAACGTTGCGCCCGTCATCGGATCGCCGCCTGCGCGCGGCGGCGCCGCGCCGCATCGATCACGCCTTCCATTGCTTCTTCCTCGTCGGCCTCGTCGCGTGCGGCCTGCGCTTCGCGGCGCTCGCGCGCCTCGCGCCGTGCGTACCAGTCCGCTTGCGCCCCGGTGCGCGCGAGCTGCGCGCGCGTATCGTCGAGCGTGCGCTGCGACGCGTCGCGGGCCTCGCGCGCGCGTTCGGCATCCTCTCGAGCGGCGGTGCACCGTTCGTTCAGCACGTCGCGATAGCGTGCGTCGGCGAGATACGCGTCCGCCGCGATCGCTTGCCCGTTCGCCATTGCCCGAGCGATCCGCTGCGTGTGCGCATGCAGCGCTTCGTCGCTGGCCGCAACCTGCCGGTTCGATCGCGCGAGCGCCTCGTCGGCACGGGCCAGCGCCGCGCGCGCCGCCGCCGCTTCGTCGTCGAGCCGGCGCCGCTTGCGCTCCTTCAGATCGTGCAGCATGCGCCACGCGCGTGTATGGTCAGTCATCGCCGACGGCCTCCCGCAGCCGGTCGAGCGTCGTGTCGTAGTCGGTGAGATCTTCCGTCGACTGATTCAGGAAACCGCGAATCGCGTCGATGCGCGCGATCGCATCGTCGGCGAGCGGATCGCTGCCCGCACGATATTCGCCGACCTGCAACAGCGTCTCCACGTCGCGATACTTCGCGAGCAGCCGGCGCAGCCGGCCGGCCGCGCTGCGATGCTCGGGCGTCGCGATCTGGGACATCACGCGGCTCAGGCTGCCGAGCACGTCGAGCGCCGGATACTGGTTGCGCGCGGCGATCTCGCGCGACAGGACCAGATGGCCGTCGAGAATGCCGCGCACTTCCTCCGCGATCGGATCGTTGCCGCTCTCGTCTTCCGCCAGCACCGTGTAGAACGCGGTGATCGAGCCGCGATCGCTCATGCCGGCGCGTTCGAGCAGCCTCGGCAGTTCCGCGAAGATCGACGGCGGAAAGCCTCGCCGCGTCGGCGGCTCGCCGCTCGCGAGGCCGATCTCGCGCTGCGCGCGCGCAAAGCGCGTCAGCGAATCCATCATCAGCAGCACCCGCATCCCGCGCGCGCGAAAGTCCTCGGCAATCGCCGTGCCGACATGGGCCGCCTTCGCGCGTTCGATGGACGAGCGATCCGACGTTGCACACACGACGACGCTGCGCGCCATCCCTTCTTCCCCGAGAATCAGTTCGATGAATTCGCGCACCTCGCGGCCGCGCTCGCCGATCAGCACGATCACGTTCACGTCGCAGCGCGTGCCGCGCGCGAGCATGCCCATCAGCGTGCTCTTGCCGACGCCCGCCGCCGCGAAGATGCCCATCCGCTGCCCCTCGCCGAGCGTCATCAGGCCGTCGAGCGCGCGCACGCCGGTCGGCATCGGCGCGTCGATCAGCCGGCGCGTCATCGGGTCGGGCGCGTTCGCCTGCACCGGCGCATGGCCGTCGTGTTCGACCGGACCGAGGCCGTCGGCCGGCTCGCCGAGGCCGTCGAGCACGCGGCCAAGCAGCCCCATGCCGACCGGCGCACCGAGCGGACGGCCGGTGCCGATCACGCGCGTGTCGCGCGACAGGCCGGCGACCGGCCCGAACGGTGCGAGCAACGCGAGATTGCGGCTGAAGCCGACCACTTCCGCGCGTTGCAGCAGCGCGCCGTCACGCTGCCGCAGTTCGCACACTTCGCCGATCGTGACGTCGAGGCCGTCGACGCGCAGCATCGTGCCGATCGACTCGATCACCTTGCCGTAGCGACGCCCGGGCGCGAGCGCGCCCAGGGCCGCGTCGAGCGCATCCGGCAGCGCGTCGAGGCCGATGTGGGTCGCGACGCTCATGCGGGCTGCTCCGCATCGGGCCCCGCATGCGCGGCAGACAGCACCCGCTGCAGCGCGCGGCGCACGCTGGCCAGTTGCTCGGACAGGCTGCATTCGAGCACGCCGGCATCCCATTCGCAGACGCAGCCGCCGGGGTCCATGCGCGGCTCGCACACGATCTCGACAGGCAGCGTCCAGCCGAGCGCATGCGCCGCATGGTCGAAAGCCGCGCGCGCCGCTTCGGCATCGTCCGGATGTACGTCGATGCGCAGGAACGTCGCGTCCGAGATCGACCGGTCGAGCGCATGCGCGATCTTCGCGTAGAACGCGTCGTGCGCATCGATGCGCACGACGTGTTCGCATGCGCGCATCAGGACGTCCGCAAGGCGTGCGTTCGCGTTCGCGAGCGCGTCCCGTTCGTCGCAGGCCGCCTGCACGACCCGTGCATTCCACTCGTCGAGCGCACGCCGCCGGCCAGCCGCGTAGCCGAGCCGCGCGCTGCGCTCGAACTTCAGTTGCGCGCCATGCGCGAGCGCAGCCATTTCGTCGCGTGCGGCCGCGACGATGCCCGTCGCCTCGTCCCGCGCGTCGCGCAGCATGCGTTCGCACTCGTCGCGCATGCGTGCGTATGCGTCGTCGAGTTCGACGAGCGTCGAGAACGCTTCGCGCCGGATCACATCGCCGTCGACGCCTACGCCGCCTTCGTCGCTTCGTAGCCAAACAACCATGTCAGTTCCGGAAAGAGTTCGGGTAAGCGCCGGAAGAACATCGCTCCGAGCGCGTCGTGCAGTTCGCCGGCGTCCTCCGCTTTGCTGCCCGGTGAGCGTGCAGGCAGTGCCAGCTCGATCAATGCGGCCGCACGCGGATCGACACGCGGTTCGGCGAGAATGCGCCGCCAGCCGTCGTGGAGCCACGCCGACACCGGCGCATCGTCCGCGAGCAGCGGCTCGGCGTAGGTCGCGGCGCCTACGTCCGCGCATGCCGTCAGCAGATGCGCCACGAAGCCCGCACCTGCGTGCGCGTCGAACCGGTCGAGGCGTGCGGCGTCGATGCAGCGCCGCAGCGCGTCGGCACGCGCGAACAGCGCACGCGCCAGCAGCACGCGGCCGAGTTCGGCACGGCTCAGCAACGCAAGGCGAGAAGCCGGCGCATCGAATGCGCGGACCGGCGGCGCGACCGCGCCGACGGCGGCCGCCAGCCACGCCCGCCGCGCGTCGCGGCCGGCGCGTCGCCACGCGGCGCCTGGCAGCCCGAAATGCGCGTGTGCCGCTGCCGGGTCGAGCAGCGCTGCGCGCTCGGTGATGCGCGCGCGCCATGCAAGGGCCGCGCGCGCGAGCCATACGGCGCCCGCGCCTGCGCAGGCGGCACCATCGACACGATCGGCATCGAGTTCGTCCATCGTGCGCGGCCCTACGCGTGACCCGACTGCGCGGTCGGTTCGGGCTGCGCGGCGGCTGCCGCGCCCATTCGCCAGCCGCCGCGGCGACGCACGAACACATAACCCGCATAACCGAGCGCGGCCAGCACCGCGGCACCGCCCGCGGCCGCGAACGGCCACACGGGCACACCGCCTCGCGGCGCGGCCACATCAGCTTCGTCCTGCAGCGTGCTCGGCACCATCGTGACGCTCACGTTCTCGTACGTGAGCCCTTCGACGCTGTGCACGACGAGGTTCTTGATACTCGGCATCAGCGACGCGACGTCGGTGCCCGGGCGGTACTTGATGAACACCGCCGCGCTCGACGGCTTGACCGTCTGCGACAGCGGGTCGTTGTTCGGCAGCACGATCTGCACGTTCGCGACGATCACGCCGTCGATGTTGCCGAGCGTCTGCGACAGCTGTTCCGATACGCCGTAGATGAAGCGCACGCGCTCCTCGGTCGGCGTCGAGATCAGCCCGTCCTTCTTGAACATCTCGCCGAGATTCGCATGCTTGTCGCGCGGCATCCCGTGCGCGTGCAGCACCTCGAGCGCGTGCGCGGTCTGCTCCTTCGGCGCGGCGATCGACCACGTCTTGCCGTCGTCCGGCGTGACCTTGTGCGCGGCGACGCCCGCGCGCAGCAGCACGACCAGCATGTCGTTCGCGTCGGCCTCGGTCAGCTTCGTGTACAGGTCGCCGTCGCATGCCGCGACCGACAGCGCGAACGCGACGGTCAGCAGCACGCGCGCGCATCGCCCGGTTCCGTTCATTACGCCCTCACTGGTTCTTGAACAGCGTCTGCACCGCGCTCTTGCCCGATTGCGCAAGGCCGGAACCGACGTTCAGGTTGAACGTCGCGACCGTCAGCTCGCTCATCAGCTGCATCTGGTGCGCGGTCAGTTCCGCGATACTCATCGTCTGCGCATTCGCGACGAACGAATCGACGTCCTGGAACGTCGTGTCCAGCGCCTGCTGTTGCGCGCCCATCACGCGATCGATCGCCGACGGGCCGCCGGCATGCTGCGCGTCCGGCGGCGCCGGTTGCGCATCGTGCATCAACGCTTGAAACCGGTCGACCAGATGCTGCGCGGGCCGCGCGGGCGCGCCGGCGGTCTGGCCTGCATCCGCACCGGCAACGCCCGGTATGGCGGACGGCACCGGCGGAACGGGAGGAATCGCTGTCATCGTGGCCTCGCGTCGGGCGTGCGCGGGCTCACGCCCGCAGGTAGTGAAACTGCGACAGGTCGGCCTGTGCGGCCGGCGCGGCGGCCTCGGCCGCCTGCGGCTCGTCGGCCGGCTTCGGCTGCCCGCTCAACAGCTTCACGAGCGATACCGCATCGGCATCGAGGTTCTCCTCGATCACTTCGTTCGCGGTGATCGACCAGCCCGGATCGCCGATCGCGAACAGGCAGCACGCGAGCAGTGCCTTGCTGAGCGGCAGCGGCGACTGTTCGGCCTCGACCGTGCGCAGCATGCGCGCCGCGTCGCGGAATTGCCCGCGCTTCAACGCGATCCACGCGTCGAACGTCTCGAGCGCCTTGATCTTCGGCCGCAGCACGCGCACCGCAGCCAGCACGGCCTCGGATTCGGCGATCCGGTTGCGTTGCAGTCCGACCGTAACGACTTCGATCAATGCCTTCACCACGTCGCCGCCGCATTGCGTGTATTCCATCGCTGGTTCTCCTGTCATCCGTGGTTGCGCCGCACGCCGCGACGTCTGCTGCGCCACGATAGCGACGCACGCCCCGGGCAGCGCGGCCGGACGCGAAGCGGCGCGTGCGCGGGCGAACCGGCCGTCGGCCGGCGCGGCATTTCGCGCGCGCGGCGGCGTCTTCGTGCACCGTGCCGCATGCCCGGCAGCGCGTTGCGACAATCGGCGCGAACCTCACTTCGACGCCAGCCCATGTCCGACGAAAAGACCGAACAGCCGACCGCGAAGCGGCTTCGCGACGCGCGCGAGGACGGCGAAGTCGCGACGAGCCCGGACGTGACCGTCGCCGCCGTATTCATCGCGATCACGGTGCTGCTGTCGACCGCCGGCAATTACTTCGGCGATCACCTGCGTGCGCTGCTCGCGATCGGCGTCGATATCGGGGCCGCACAACGCGACACGTTCGAGCTGCACCGTGCGCTGGGCAGGATGGCGATCGAAGGCGCGTGCATCGCCGGTCCGTTCGTCGCGGTCGCCGCGCTGGCCGCGATTGCCGGCTCGGTGTGCCAGGCCGGACTCGTGCTGTCGCTCGAACCCGTGATGCCGAAGCTCGATGCGATCAATCCGGCAACGGGCCTTCGCAAGATCTTCTCGATGCGCACCGTCATCGACCTGTTGAAGCTGCTCGTCAAGGCGATCGTGGTCGGCGTCGTGCTCTGGCAAGGCGTCTTGCAGCTGCTGCCGCTGATTCTCGGTGTCGCGCACGAGCCGCTCGCCGACGTCGTGCAGATCGGCTGGCGGGTGCTGTGCCGGTTTACCGCGATCGCCTGCGCGCTGTTCGTCGTGGTCGGCGCGGCTGACTGGGGAATCCAGCGCTGGCTGTTCGTTCGCGATCACAGGATGTCGAAGGACGAGGTCAAGCGCGAATTCAAGGACGTCGACGGCAACCAGGAAATCAAGGGCGAACGCCGCAAGATCGCGCACGAGCTGATCTTCGGCGACCCGCGGCAGCGTGTCGCTCAGGCGAAGGCCGTGGTCGTCAATCCAACGCACTACGCGGTCGCACTCGGCTACGACGCCGACGCGCTCGGCGTGCCGCACGTGCTGGCAAAAGGCGTCGACGACGCCGCGCTGCAGCTGCGCGCGTACGCGATCGCGCATGGCGTGCCGATTATCGCGAATCCGCCGCTCGCGCGCGCGCTGCATCGGGTCGACATCGACGCGCCGATTCCGGAAGCACTGTTCGAGGCTGTCGCCGCGGTGCTGAAATGGGTCGACGATCTCGGCCGCCCGGCGGACGGCGACGCGCCCGCCCAATCCCTCCTCTGACGCTCATCATGTCCGTGCTGAAAAAACTCGAATACAGCGGCGAGGTCGCGATCGCGGCACTCGTGATCGCGGTCGTCGCATTGATGATCCTGCCGCTGCCGACGATGCTGATCGACACGCTGCTCGGGCTGAACATCACGATCAGCGTCGTGCTGCTGATGGTGACGATGTACGTGCCGAACTCGATTTCGCTGTCGTCGTTTCCGTCGCTGCTGCTGTTCACGACGCTGTTCCGGCTGTCGCTGAACATCGCGTCGACGAAATCGATCCTGCTGCATGCGGATGCCGGCCACATCATCGAGAGCTTCGGCGAGCTGGTCGTCGGCGGCAATCTCGTCGTCGGCCTGGTGGTGTTCCTGATCATCACGACCGTGCAGTTCATCGTGATCGCGAAGGGCTCGGAGCGGGTCGCCGAGGTCGGCGCGCGCTTCACGCTCGATGCGATGCCGGGCAAGCAGATGAGCATCGACGCCGATCTGCGCGGCGGCAACCTGTCGGCCGACGATGCGCGCCGCAAGCGCGCGCAGCTCGCGATCGAGAGCCAGTTGCACGGCGGGATGGACGGCGCGATGAAGTTCGTGAAAGGCGACGCGATCGCGGGGCTCGTGATCACGATGGTCAACATCTTCGCGGGCATCGTGATCGGCGTGACCTATCACGGGATGACGGCCGGCGACGCGGCCAACCGTTTCGCGATCCTGTCGATCGGCGACGCGATGGTGTCGCAGATCGCTTCGCTGCTGATTTCCGTGGCGGCCGGCGTGATGATCACGCGGGTCGCGAACGAAGCCGACGAAAAATCGACGTCGCTCGGCATCGAGATCGGCCGGCAGCTCGTCAGCAATGTGCGCGCGCTTTTCACCGCCAGCGCACTGCTCGCCTGCTTCGCGCTGGTGCCGGGCTTTCCCGCGCTGCTGTTCCTCGCGCTGGCCGCCGGGGTCGGTGGCGGCGGCTATCTGCTGTGGAAGCGCGAACGCGCACGCGACGCCGACGACAAGGCGCGCATGCCGGCCGCGCGCCGCAAGGGCGCGAAAGGCGAAGCGCCGGCGATTTCGGCGGACGCGCCGGACTTCGCATCGCCGCTGTCGGTACGGATGTCTGCGGAGCTTGCCGCCGCGCTCGACGCGGACGTTCTCGATACGGCGATCGATGCCGAGCGCAAGCGGCTGGTCGAATCGCTCGGCCTGCCGTTTCCCGGCATCGCGATGTGGCAAAGCGCGTCGCTCGACGGCATGCGTTACGAAGTGCTCGTGCACGACGTGCCGATGCTGGCCGGCGAACTCGCCGACGGCGACGGACGCGAGCAGGCGCTCGCGCGTCATGCGGTCGAACCGCTGCATGCGCGCGCACACCTGTTCGTCGGCATGCAGGAAGCGCAGTGGATTCTCGAACAGGTCGGCGCCGACTACCCGGGCCTCGTCGCCGAGGTGCAGAAGACACTGCCTGCGCAGCGGATCGCCGACGTGCTGCGCCGCCTGCTCGAGGAGCGCGTGCCGGTGCGCAACATCAAGGCGATCCTCGAAAGCCTGATCGTCTGGGGCCCGAAAGAAAAGGATCTGCTGATGCTCACCGAATACGTGCGCGGCGATCTCGGCCCCTATCTCGCGCATCGGGCGACAGGCGGCACCGGCCGCTTGCCGGCGGTCATGCTGGATGCGGCGGTCGAACAGCTGATCCGCCAGTCGATCAAGGCAACGCCGGCCGGCAACTTCCTTACGCTCGCTCCGGAACAGGCCGCGCAGCTCGTCACGCAGGTCGAGCAGATTGTCGGCGACACGGCGCGCGAGCCGGTGGCGCTCGTCACGTCGATGGACATTCGCCGCTATTGCCGCCGGATGATCGAGGCGCGCCTGGGCTGGCTGCAGGTGTACTCGTTCCAGGAGCTGAGCGGGCACGTCGAGCTGCAACCGTTGGGACGGGTCGTCGCATGACGCTCGCCCGACGCACGCCGCGCGCGGTGCGCATACACACGCCGCCGGCGCCGGTTCCCGGCCCGCACTCGCCCGATGCGGCCCGCCGCGCGCGTTTCGCCGCGTTGCGCGGCACCGCGCGAACGGCCGTTGCGTTCGCATCGATGGCCGACGACGTCGACACAACGACGACTCCGCACGAGGAGCACCACGCGGGCGCGGGCGCTACCGGCGCGCGCACGCGCGTCGATCCGGACGGCGAGCCCGCCGGTGCAGGTATGCCGGATGAACGCGACGCTTCCGATGCGCAGGACACGCCCGACGCGAGCGGCCTGTCAGGCCGCATCGCGCTCGCGTGCCTGCAGGAAAGCCGCGCGCGGCTGACCGCCGAGCGGATCGCCGCACGCGTCGCCGAGTTCTGCAACACGGCGGCCGTCCAACAGCACGGCACGTGGTCGGCCCGGTTGCGGCTCGATCCGAGCCTGCTGTCCGACACGCTGCTGTCGATGACGCTTTCGCCTGCCTGCCTGTCGCTTCGCTTCGAAACCGCGAATGCACAGGCGCGGCAGCTAATCTGCGCTCACCAGGACACGCTGCGCTCGACGCTCGAAGCCGCGCTGCACGGCCGCTACGAACTCGACGTCGACGTAGGATGACTCGCTCCCCTTGCTCGCGGATGAACCACGAACCGAATCGCCCGAACCCGCTTCCGCTCGCGCCGCTTGCCGCCGCGCTGGCACGCATCGCACCGTCCGCTGCACGGCTGGCGCGCGCGTTGTCCGATGCGCGGCTCGTGCGCGCCGCGCGCCGCACGGGCCTCGACATTGCGGTGCGGGCGGCGCGGACATCGCGTGCACTCGGCTGTCCGGCGTCGCTGACGCTGCGTTTCGATGCCGGCACGCTGCGGTTGCGCATCGATGCGCATGCGGATGCTGCGCTCGCATTCGTCGTGACGGACACGGACGCGACGCGGCGCGCGGCAGCGGCCGGGATCGTGCTCGAGCGCACGCTCGCACGGCTCGCGCCGCTCGGTCTCGGCCCGGCGCGGGTCGTCGAGTTCGCCGCGTTCGACGCCGACCGTTCAGGCAACACGCCCGCATCGCTGGACGTGATGCTGATCAGCCGCGCATCGCGCGTCGACGCCCGCGTCGTCAGTGTGGACGACGACGTCGCCGCGCAGCTGGAAGCGCACTGTACGACCTTGCCGGCCGCGCCCCCGCCGTGGCTGCATGCGCTGCGTGTGCCCACCCGCGTGCGGCTCGGCACGCGTCGCTACGATTGCGCGCTGCTGCGCTCGCTGCGTGCCGGCGACATCCTGCTGCACGCGCTCGCGGCCACGCCCGACGGCGTGCTGGAGCACGCATCGCTGCATGGCGGGCACGCGCACGGCCGGCAATGGCGCGCGGCCGTGCGCGTGTCCGGCCCCACCCTGATCCTCACTGCATCGCCCGCCATGACTTCCGATCACGATGACGCGCCGACTGGCGCCTTCCCGCTCCATGAAACGGTGCCGGTCGACACCCTCGACGTACCGGTCCAGCTCGAACTCGACGCGATCGTGCTGCCGGTCGCCGATCTCGCGGCGCTCGGCCCCGGCCACATCCTCGAACTCGCGCTGCCCGTCGACGACGCCGATATCCGCCTCGTCGTTTATGGCCAGACGATCGGCGTCGGCCGGCTGGTCGCAGTCGGCGACCAGCTCGGCGTACAAATTTCCCGTATGGCGGTGCGCGATGCAACAGATTCCTGATATCGGCTCGCTGCTGCTCGCACTGCTGCTGCTCGGGCTGCTGCCGTTCGCCGCGATGGTGGTCACGTCGTACACGAAGATCGTCGTCGTGCTCGGCCTGCTGCGCAACGCGCTCGGCGTGCAGCAGGTGCCGCCGAGCACCGTGCTCAACGGCATCGCGCTGATCGTGTCGTGCTTCGTGATGGCGCCGATCGGGATGGACGCGCTGCGCGGCGCGCAGACGGCGGCGCCGGGCGACTACACGACGAACCGCGTCGCGGAGCTGGTCGACGCGACCCGCGAGCCGTTTCGCCGCTTCCTGCTGAAGCACACCCGCGAGCGCGAAAAGGCGTTCTTCCTGCGCTCGGCCCGGGAAATCTGGCCGAAGGACAAGGCCGACGCGCTGAAGCCCGACGACCTGATCGTACTCGCGCCCGCGTTCACCCTGACCGAGCTGACCGATGCCTTCCGGATCGGCTTCCTGCTGTATCTCGTGTTCGTCGTGATCGATCTCGTGATCGCGAACGTGCTGATGGCGATGGGGCTGTCGCAGGTCACGCCGACCAACGTCGCGATTCCGTTCAAGCTGCTGCTGTTCGTCGTGATGGACGGCTGGTCGACGCTGATTCACGGTCTCGTGCTGACCTACAGGTGATGCGATGGATGCCGATTCGCTGGTGCGCCTCACTTCCGACGCGTTGATGCTGTGCCTGATGGTGTCGCTGCCGGTCGTCGCGGTCGCGGCGCTCGGCGGGCTGCTGATCGCGTTCCTGCAGGCCGTGCTGTCGCTGCAGGATTCGTCGATCAGCTTCGGCTTGAAACTCGCGATCGTCACGGTCACGCTGATCGTGTGCGCGCCGTGGGGCGCGGCCGCCATCCTGCGTTTCGGCGATGCACTGATGAAGGCGGCTTTCCCGTGAGCATACGCGTAACGAACCGCCCGGGCACCGCTGCCGATCTCGCTCCCGAAGCCGTGCAGCCTGCCGCACCCGTGCCGGGCGCGCGACGCGCGCCCTCGTCGGGCGGCACGCTGCGCGCGGGGCGGCGCGGCTGGCGCTTCGCGTCGCCGGACGCGGCCGGCGACGCGCCGTCCGACACGCTCGACGATGCGGTGTCGCCCGCGCTGGCGCCGTTGACGCGCGCGCCGCGACGCCCTCGCCGGCGCGGCGCGCGCGGCGCCGACGTGCCGGGCGCGGAAGCCGAATACGAGCAGGCAGACGAACGCCAGGTGCGCGCACGGGCAGGACGCAGCCAGGCGAGCTTGAGTGTCGCCGTCGGCGGCGCGTCCGGCGGTCGCGGCGGCGGCGGTCACGAGGGCAGCGACGACGGCGCGCGGCAGCAGCGCACGCTTGCCGCCGTGCACGCCGCCGAATCGCACGCCGGGACGACAGCCTCGGCACCGCCCGTGCCGGCCGAAATCGCGCGCCGCGTCGACCAGGTGATCGACCTGTTCGGCGTCGAGCTGCGCCGGCACTCGGGCGATCCGCGCGGCGTGCGCGACGCGCTCGCGCACGCGGTGTTCGCGCTCACGCGCATCGAGCGCGACCACGCGGGCAGCACGCCGTTGCGGCACGCGGCATGGCGCCTGATGGCCGACCATCTCGGCGCCGCGCAGCCAAACCGCGACGCGGCGCCCGATACGTTGCGCGAGATTCGCGAGCGCCTTGCCGCACTGTTCGCGGACGGCACGCCCGCCGCCTCGGACGCGCTGCGCCGCTTCCAGCTGCTCGCGCCGCTGTGGCTGCTCAACGCCGCGCGACCGCGGCGCGAGCGCGATGCGCGGCGCGCGGCCGCACGGCTGCGGATGATGCTGGCCGACGGCGACGCCGTCTGAAGCGGACCGACCACGAATGGATACCGGGAATTCGCAAATGCAGAACGAACTTCGCGTACTGACCGGCGTGCATGCAGGCGCGCGACTACAGTTGAACGCAACACGCTACCGGATCGGCCGAGACACCGACGCGCAGATCCGGCTGACCGACTGGCACGATGTCCCACTGACGATCGAGACCGACGACGATGGAACGCTTCGCTACCGCACCGACGACGACACGCTGCACGGACTGCTGGCCGCATTCGAGCCGGTGCGCTTCGGTTCCGTCGTGCTGTGCGTCGGGCCGGCCGACCGCACATGGCCCGACGATCTCGCGCTGCTCGGCAGGCTGTTGCACGCGAACGACGCGCCACCGCGCGACGCCGCCGCGCCGCCCGTGCCCGCACCGGCGCGGCGCGCATCGAACGCCCGCGCCCGCCGTGCGCTCGCTTGCGGAGCCGTTGCAGTGAGCATGCTGATCGCCGCCCCGTTCCTGCGCTTCGGCGCCGAGTCGCGCGCGTCGAACGTGCCCGATACGCGGCTCGCGCTGGACGCGACCAGCGCGGCATTGCGGCGCATGCGGCTCGACGAGCTGCACGCGTCGCTCGTCGGCGGCACGCTCGTGGTCGACGGCATCGCGCCGGACGCGGCCGCGGCCACCGCCGTGCACCGCTTGCTGCAGCGTCAGCCGGTGCGCAGCGACGCGCGCTTCGCGGTCGCGAGCACGATCGTCGAGAACATCCGCGAATCGCTCGACAACCGCGATCTCGACGTGCGCTACACCGGCGACGGCGTGTTCGCCGTGACAGGCTCGACCGCCGACGCGCGTCATGCGCTCGCCCGCGTGGCCGAGGTGCGTTCGGATCTCGGCGCCGGCGTACGGCGCATCGACGTCGCGATCGATGCGGCCGACCCCGCGCAGAAAACACCGTCATCCTACGACGCCGCGCTCGGCATCGACGGATTGCGTTACGTCGAAACGCCGGACGGCACCAAGCATTTCGTCGGCGGTACGCAATGATTTCACGCCATTCACCCGATCAGGAGTTCCGAATGTTCGAAGCGCTCGACGCGAAGATAACCGCAGACCTGAACCAGCTTGCCGCGACCTGCGCAGCCGATCCCGATGGCCGCCGCATTGCGGCGATCGTCTCCGCACTCGACGAAACAGCCAGGCGGGTCAAGGCACACTGGACGAGCGCGCCCGACCAGGCGTCGCGCACGGATGCGAGCGTGCTGCACGAAGGGCTGCTGGCCGCGCGCGAAATCGTGCTCGACACGAGCGCACAGGCCGCCGCGAGCTGAGCCGAAACAGCGGGCACGTCCCGCGACACCCGGCGCGCACGGCGACGCGGCGGGTGAACGAATCCGAGCGGCATTCCGGTGCCGCAAGGACAACGCCGATGGCAACGCAACTTCCCTGAACCACTTCCTCACAGGAGCATCCACATGGGCATCAGCAGCATCTTCCGCGGTGCAAACGCCGGCTCGTCGGCAACGAGCGTCATGAACAGCGTCGCGAACAGCGCCACGACAGCCGCAACCAGCAGCGCGATGGGCACGTCGACGCTCGCGTCGGAGCAATCCGGCATCAGCGGCGCCGAATCGACGGTCCAGGGTTCGGTCAACGACCAGATGGGCATGAACAACGCGATCACCGCCGCGATGAACGCGTTGAACTTCAACATGGCCGAGAACCAGGTCATCAAGAAGGCCGGCGACAACGCAAAGTCGCTCACGCAGTAACGCCCGCCGCCGGTGCGAACGCCCCGCCCGCCGGCGGCGTTCGCACCGGCCCCGCCTTTCCGTTCCGCGCGGGGCTGCCCCGCCCGCGTCTTCACCGCCTCCTGCCGCACGCACGCCGATGCCTTCCGAACGCTTCGATGCGGCCGTCGCCGATCTGTGCGACGCGCTCGCACTACCCGACGTCGACCGCGTGCTGAAGCACCGCCGGATCGAAATTGACGGATTCGACGTGATGCTGCATGCGGGCCGCGATCACGAAGACAGCGACACGAACGACGACGCGCTGTACCTGCACATGCAATACGGCATCGTGACGGCCGGCCGCACGCTGGCCGTGTTCCGGCTGATGCTCGAAGCGAACCTGTCCATCTACGCGCAGGACCAGGCACAGCTCGGGCTCGACGACACAACCGGCGGCATCGTGATGATCGTGCGCGTGCCGCTCGACGACAACGTGACGGGCGACTGGCTCGTCGACCTGCTCGATCACTATGTCGAGCATGGCCGTTACTGGAAGAACAACATCTTCGCGTCGACCGACGAGATGTTCGACGCAATCGCGACCGGCGCGTATCTGTGGATCCGTGCCTGACGATCGCGGTGCATGCCGTTCGCCCGCGCATCGACGCATTCGCGTCGCGCGCCGACGCGCAACACCGCGACGTTTACCCTGAGCTGTCGGACACGGCTTCGTGCGCCGCGCCGGCGCTCACTCCATCTCCGAGGGACAAACGATGCGAAGAACAACCTCCGTCACCCCAGCAGTGCAATCGGCCCATCCCGCACCGACCGACCACAGCGCCGATGCCGCACAACAGCAACCGGCCGCGACCGACTCCAGCGCCACGCCGCAGCCGCGCCGCACGCTCGGCGAACTGCTGGGCGGCAATCCCGGCGCGCCGACCGAAGCCGCGCCGCGCCGTCCTAACGGTGGCACCGGGAACTTCGCATCGAAGCTGAAAGGCCGCGCGCAACGCTTCATGCAGAAACGGCTCGTCAGCACGACCACGTCGGCGGTCGTCGTTTCCAGCACGCACACGGGTCGTCCGACCGCGCTGCCCGCGCGCGGCAACACGCGCATCGAATCGCATCCGGACTCGCCCGCGCTCGATACCCCCGCCCCCGACACGCCGCCGCCTCCGCTGCCGTCATCGCAGGAGCGGCGGCTCGCGCGCGTGATGAAGCAGACGTTCGATGCAGCCGCGTCGCCGGGCGCGGCGGTCCGCGACGACATCAAGCATGCGCTCGGGATGAAACCGGTGCACGACACGGCGCGGCTCGACGCGATGGGTTCCGGCGCCGGTTTCGAGCAATGGCTCGGCACGCGCTTCGGCGACACGCCGGCCGCGCACGCGTTGCACGCGGCACTCGCGCAGCCGTTCGCCGGCCACGACATGCGCGTGCCCGATGCGCTGCCGTTCGCGCCGCATGCGCTGCTGGCCGACGCGCTCGCGCAAGCGACGCACGCGCAGCCGGCTCGTGCCCATGCGGCGTTGACCGCGCTGCAGCGCGGCGCATTCCTGCCGTCGGCGTCGCTCGACGACGATCCGGATGCCGATGTTTTCCACGATGCGCTCGACAGGCTCGATGATTCCGACGACGCGTTCGAAGATGCGATCGGCGACACGGCGCCATTCGACGCGCCGCTGCCGACGTCGCCGGCGTCGCCGCAGGCGCGTGCCGACGCATTCGCTGTCGCGCAGATCCTTGCCGACAGCGGCGCGGGCTTCGATGCGCTGGCCGCGTTGCTGCCGCCGCTGTCCGCGCCGCGCCGCGACGCGCTGCGCGACGTGCTGTCCGCGTCCGCGCAAATCGCGGCCGAGCGCGGCGAGGCGGCCGATCTCGCCGGCACGCTGCAACACGCGACGCAGGCCGCCGGCCAGCCGGCACGCGACACGCTCGCATGCAAGGCGCTGCGCGCGAGCCACGCACGGCTGGCCGGCGATGCGCCGCTGTCGGCCGCCGACCGCACCGCACTGTTCGCGTGGCGCCAGGGCTTTCGCGACGATGGGCGGCACGGCATGCTGTCGCGCACGCGCGAGCGGCTCGCGAAGTTTCGCAAGTACGTGTCGCGCGCCGAAAGCCGCGACCGGATGAACCGCACCGCATTCGATCCGGCGCAGCCGCTCGCTTCCTCGCTGCGCGTCACCGGCAATGCGGTGCGGCGCGCGAAGCACGTGGTCCAGCGCGCGTTCGGCACCAAGAAATCGCCGCTCCTCGCGGCCGGTCGATACGGGACGATGGGCGCGCACCTGAAACACCCGGACGACGACCAGGCGCGGCTCGACACGCACCTCACGCAGGCAATCGACCTGCTGCGCGCGCATCTCGAGGAAGCGCACCCGCTGCAACCGACCGATGCGGCCGACGTGCTCGCCGGCCGCACGCCGGCCGCGCTCGCGCGCATCGCGGTGCTAGCGCACTGGGCCGAGCGCAGCGAAACCGCGCGGCCGTATGGACAGTCGCTCGACGCGCAGTCGCTCGTCGACATCGCCGCGCGCATCGACGCGCTCGCCGGCGTGCCGCCCCGCTTCTCGGTCTCCCCGGCCGCCGCCGAGCGCCCGCATGCGATGCCGCCACTGCCGCCCGCGGTCGCGGCGCTCGCGGGCATGAAGCTGACCGACGACACGCTTGCCGCGTGGGCCGCGCAAAGCGCGCTGCCGATGCAGCAGGCGGGCGAGTCCGGCGCCCCGCCGGCCGAATCGGCGTTCGCCGGCGCGCTGCGCCACGCGCGCGCGATCCTCCATCCGCTCGACGTGAAGCCCGACAACCTGTCGCCGGACGCGCTGAAGACCTTTCTGAAGCAATACATCGCCGATCACAACGGCGGCAACACGCTGTCGTTTACCGACGGCGGCGTCGCCGGCGCCGACGCGGGCGCGCTGTCGATCAACATCGCGCTCGCCGTCACGCATGCGGGCGCGCTGCTGCTGCCGATCATCGACGTCGGCGCGTCTCGCGGCCGCACGGCGACGGTATCGATCGCGACCGGCTCGGAAGGCGGCGAGATCTTCATCGGCACGCAGTCGGCGCACGAAGGGCACGTCGGCGGCGGCGTGTTCCTCGGCGCCGGTTACGGCGTGAAGCACGCGAAGCATTTCAACGCGCTCGTCGGCGGCGCGGCGAGCGCGACCGGCCGCGTCGAGCACGCGAAACCGACCGGCGTGCGGCTGCGCTTCGTGCCGCCGAAGAACGCCGACGGCAAGCCCGACTACGCGGCCATGCGCACGAAGATGAGCGAGGCGGTCGACTATCTGTTCGAGATGTCAGCGCCGGAGCAGCGCGACCTGAGCGCGAACGACCTGTGGGAGCACTTCGCGAACCGCTACTTCGACGATCGCGAACTGTCGGTAGCGTGGGTCGACCACCGGCAGGCCACCGCGCGGATGGGCACGTCGGTGACGGGCATCGCGCGGATCGGGGGCAAGTCGAAGGGCGGCCAGACGGCGCGCGTCGGCGGTTCGCTGACCTACGGCGCGCAGTGGGCGGCGACGCTCGCGAAGCGCGACGACGCGACCGGCGCGCATCCGCAGATGCGCCGCAGCGAGGGCACGTCGCACCTGCAGACGCTCACGGCCAGCGCGAACATGACCGTGCCGTCCGTCGACCTCCCCGGCGAAGGCGCGGCCGACACGCCGAACTCGCTGAGCTTTCCGTCGATCCCGTTCGCGTCGGCGACCTTCGCGCTGCACGAGTCGGGCTTCGACGCGGCGTTCAATGCGATGCTCGAGCAGGGCCGCTTCTCCGAGTCGAATACGTTCATCGACCTGACCGAACACAACGCCGGCTCGTTCGCGCGGTTCGCGTCCGAACCGGGCCACCGCGAGCAGTGGGAGCGCGTGTGCACGGCACTCGAGGACGGCGATGCCGAACGCGGCCGCGCGCGGCTCGACAAGCTGCTCGACGATGCAACGCGCGGCGAACGTCCGAACCAGGGCTTCTACATCCGCTACCGCCTCAAGCAGGACGTGCTGCGCACGCTCGACCAGTACGCGGCGGCGGCGAAGCAGGCCGCGCGCCGGCCCGACGGCGCCGACGAACTGGCCGCGCTGCGCCGCGCGAGCTACGCGCTGGTGCGGCGGCCGGACGCGCGCGTGCCGCAGTCGCTGGCCGTCTACGAGGAGGTGTCGGCCCGCCGCAGCGCCGGCGTCAATTTCGGGCTCCAGGTGCAAGCGCAGACCAGCGCGAGCGGCGCACGCGAAGTGTCGCTGATCGACCTGCCGCTCGACATCGCGAATCGATGGGCGCAGCCCGCGCCGGCCGATGCGAATGCCGGATGAGCAGTTCGCCTCGCGCGCCGCCGCTTCGCATCGCGGCGGCGTTTGTCATGTCGGCGGCGGACAGTGAATGACCCGGCGCCACGCCGCCCGACCGTCGAGTTTCAGCCATGCTTCGTCTCTTCAATCGTTCGTCGCTGTCGCGCGGCACAGCCGACGCTGCCGCTGCGCCGGCTCCGGCTTCCGACGCAGCGGCCACCGCTGCAGCCACCGCGACGGCGGCGGCCGCGCCCGGCAAACCGGCCGCGCTGTCGCCGCTCGGCCGTTTCAAGCGCACGCTCGGCGTTGCGGACCGCGAGACCGCGACGCTGGCGTCGAGCCACAAGCGCGCGGGCCGGCCGCTTGCGCCGTCGGTGCGCGCCCGCGTGCCGCAGGCGGACGCGACTGCGGCGGCAGTGCCCGCCGCACAACGGCACGCCGGGCCGCACGCGAGCGCCGCTCCGCCCGATACCGCGCCGCCAAACGCCGCGGCGGCGTCCTCGTCCACACCGAGCGTCGATACCGCGACCGCAGCCGACACCGGGAGCGCCCCTCGCATCGATCGTCCCGCGAAGCCGCCGCGCGGCGCAGCAAAAGCCGATTCGCTCAAACGCAGCCTGTTCGCGCGCGCGGCGCACGCGAAACACAAGCCGCCGGCCGGTGCCGCGCCGAACGCCACACCGCCGGCAGGCGCGGCGCAGGTTCCACACGGCGCGGCCGCATTTCGCGCAGCCGCGCGCGCGCTGTTCGCGGACGATGACGATGCGCCCGCCGCGCGCGACGCACTGCTCGACCGTCTCGCCGCATTCGCTCCGCGCACCGACGCGATGCCGGACGCACCGTTCGGCCGGCCGCTGCTGGCGGCACAGACGCTTGCGGTCGTCGCACACGGCAACGCGGCTGCCGCGCTGCGCGCGCTCGACTACGTCGAACACGATCTCGACTTCGCGCCCACTACGCCCGGCGCGCCGCCGCCCACCCCGGACGCAGACGGCGACGTCTGGTTCGACGCATCCGACGCTCCGCACACCGATACCGATGACGATGCGGAACCCGTGTTCCGCGATGCGGCGAGCGCGTTCCCGAATGCGGACGACACGCGCGCCGCCGAACGCGCGGGCTGGCAAGCCGCGCAACTGCTGTCGCACTCGGACGACGGCTTCGCGGTGTTGACCGATCTGGTCGGCGCGCGGTTGCCCGCCGCGTCGCGCGACACCGCTCGCGCGCTGCTGCAAGCGGCCGATCAACTGCGCGCGGCCGGCGGCGACGCGACGCTGCCGGCCGACTTCGCGCACACGCCGGTCGCAACCGGCGATGCGCGCGCTTCGCTCGCGGCGCGCACCGCCGCCGCGGCAGCCCGGCGGCTGCGCGGCGACCCGGCACAGCCGCACGACGCAGGCACGCTGTTCGCGTGGCGTCAGGGTTACCGCGACGACGGCAAGCACGGCCTGCTGGCGCGCACCGCCGGCCGCCTCGCGAAGTTCACGCGGCGCACGATCCCGCGCGTCGAGAAGCGCAGCGGCACGTCGCGCCTGTGGGGCATGCTCGCGAAAAAGAAATCGCCGCTGTCGGGGCTCGCGTTCGGCACGCAGGGCGCTCAACTGGGCACGCTCGACAAGGAGGCCGCGAAACGCGACAGCGCGCTGCGCGCGGCGGCCGCGGCGCTGGCCGATCACCTCGATGCGAGCGCCGCGCACGCGACCGGCGCGCGTGCCTCGGAGCGTGCTGCACGCACCGCGATGCTGCGGCACTGGGCCGGCGACAGCACGAACGCAAACGCCGACGCGAACGCGCCGGAAGCCGGCGCACTCGCGCCCGACGCCGAACTGTTCGACGCGTGGCTGCGCGAATCCGCGCTCGCGCACGCGCCGTCGGCCGCGGCGGCCGCGCGCGCGATCGACGCCGTGCGTGCCGTCGACACCGCGCGCGACACGCGCCCCGATGCGATGACCGTCGACGACGTCAAGCGCCTGTTCCGCGATTTCCTCGAGCACGGAATCGAATCGGCGGGCAAGCTGAAGCTGAGCGACGGCGGCCAGATCGAGCTCAGCACGCGCGGCGTGTCGACGAGCCTGCAGCACGTCGCGCACGGCGTCGGCTTCCCGCTGTCGATCCGGCTCGATCTGCGCATCGGCGGCGGCCGCCACGCGAGTGTCGAAGTCGGACGCGGCGGCCAGGGCATCGACATCTTCGTCGGCACGCAGCGCTCGGTCGGCATGGTGGCCGGCGCCGGCGTGACGGCCGGCTACGACTTCAAGGGACGCTTCGCACGGCTGCGCGCGAGTGCCGGCGCGAGCGTCGTGCCGGTGGACGTCGAGCGCACGGAGCCGGCCGGCGTCGTGCTGCGCGCGCCGCGCCGGATGAGGGCGCCGATCGACGACTACGCGGACTGGGCGCAGCCGAAATACGACGACGACGCGATGAAACGCACGATCGGCGAATTGTCCGACTTCCTGTTCGAGCAGGCCGGCCGCGCGCAATCGCCGGAACAGCTGTGGGAAGCGCTCGCCGCCCGCTACGGCGACGAGCGCACCGTATCCATCGGCTGGATCGATACCGTGCAGCGGGAGAGCAAGGCGCACGTCGCGATCGATGCGGGCGTCGGCGTGCGCGTGAGCGGCAAGCACACGCCGGTGCGCATCGGGCCGTCGGCCGAGCTGTCGTACGAGACGACGCTGCATGCCTCGCAGGACGGCATCGAGCGCGCAGGCACCCATCGCGTCGAGACGCACCATCTCGGCGGCAAGTCGCGGATGAAGCTGCGTTACGGGCTCGGCGCCGGCGTCGGCGAGAAATTCGGCAAGGTCACGCAGGGGCTGACGTCGGCCACGCCGCTCTCGCGCTCGCATCACTTCTTCGCGAACGGCCAGACCGCGAAGCTGCAACTCGCGACGGCCGGCACGACGCTCGTCGATCGCGCGTGCTATGCGGACCTCGAATACCACAGCGCGGACGCGTTCGTCGCGACCGTCGAACACGAACGCGCACAGTGGCTCGACATGCTTGCACGCCGCGCGGGCAGCGACCCGGCCCGCGCCGAGGCGGACCTCGACGCGTTCGTCGCCACGCTGCGCGAGATCCGCCAGCCGAACCAGCTCTACCTGCACCGCCGCCGACTGCGCCCCGCCGTCGCGCGCGAAATCGAGCAGCACCGCGCGCTCGCCGACCTGCAGCGGCGGCTCGGGCACGCGGATGCGGCCGCCGCGCTCGACGCGCGCGAAGACGCGCTGCTCGCCGCGCCCGAATCGTGGCTGCCGCAGATGCTCGCGGTGCGCGAACAGCAGTCCGTGTCGAAAAAGCGAGGCTTCGCCGCAATGTTCCGGCTGCAGGGAGCAACCGCCAGCACGGGCCAGCGCGAACTGGTCAACCTGAAATTCGGCTGACGGGACCGTCGACGCATGACGATCCCACTATCTGGTCGCAGCATGATTGTCACGACGTCGACATGCGATTGTCATAGATTTGTCGCGAGCGGCGCGGCGGATACCGGTCGCGACGTTCGGGTTGAGCGCTTAAATTTTCTTTGCTAGCCTGCACGACCCAGCGCGCCCCGAAGGTCGTCGTCCCGCGATGCCGACCGCTCGAGCGCGAACGATCGTTCGATGCACTACGGAATACCCGCATGACGACGCTTGCCGCTGTCCCCTCCGTCGAAGCGATTTTCCGCAACGACTACCCCTGGTTGCTCGGCCGCCTGCGCTACAAGCTCGGCTGCGCGTTTACGGCCGAGGACATCGCTTCCGAAACGTTCGCGCAACTCGTCGCGCAGTCGTGTGCGCCGTCGGTGCGCGAGCCGCGCGCGCTGCTGACGACGATCGCGTACCGGCTCGTCTACGATTTCTGGCGGCGCCGCGACCTCGAGCGCGCGTACCTCGCGGTGCTCGCCGCGCGCCCGGAAAACGTCGCGGCGTCCGAGGAGGAGCGCGCGCTCGTCGTCGAAACGCTGCACGCGATCGACCGGAGGCTCGCCGGGTTGTCCGCGAAGGCGCGCAACGCGTTCGTCTACAGCCAGTTCCACGGGCTCACGCATGCAGAGATCGCCGAGCGGCTCGGCGTATCCAAGCGGACGGTGCGCGATTACCTCGCGCAGGCGCTGCGCGCGTGCTATCTCGCTTCGTTGCAGTGAATTTCGCCGATACGCCGAAGACGAGCGACCCGATCGATCCGCAGGTACTCGACGACGCCATTCACTGGATGGTGCTGCTGCGCTCCGGCGACGCCACCACGCGCGATCGCGCGCGCTTCGATGCGTGGAAACGGGCTGATCCCGCGCACGCACAAGCCGTCGAGCGGCTCGACGCGTCGCTCGGTGCGATGGCGCCGCCCGCCACGCACGGGCTCGAGCCGCGCGCGCTCGGCGACGCGCTGCTCGCCGCGCCGGCACGCCGGCGCGCCGTGCGCGGCGTGCTGTCGTTCGGCGCACTCGTCGTCGGCGCGGGCGTGCTCGCCGACCGCTTCTACCCACTCGGCGAGCTGTCGGCCGACTTTCACACGAATACCGGCGATCAGCGCACGACCGCGCTGGCGGACGGCTCGTCGCTGACGCTGGCCGCGCGCAGCGCCGCCGACGTCGACTACCGCGCGGACGAGCGCGGCGTCACGCTCCGGGCCGGTGCGCTGCTCGTGCGGGCAACGGCGGGCAACCGCCCGTTCGTGGTCCGGCATGCGGCCGTTGCCGTGCGCGCCCGCGCAGGCGCGTTCGCGGTTCGCGCCGCGGGCCCGTGGCTGCACGTCGCGGCGCTCGACACACCGATCGGGATTGCCGCGCCCGGCGGCGCGACGCTGTGGCTGCAGCCGGGCCACACCGCGCGCGCCGGCACGGGGCGCATCGATCCGCTCGCGACGAGCGCGGCCGACGAAACCGCCTGGCGCAACGGCCAGCTCGTCGTGCATACCGAGCCGCTCGGCACGGTGATCGCTCGACTGCGTCCGTACTATCCGGGCGTGATCCGCGTGACGGACGCCGCTGCGGCGCTGCCCGTCACCGGCGTGTTCCGGCTCGACGACCCTTCGCGCACGCTGGCCGCGCTCGTCGCGACGCTGCCGCTGCAGATCCGGCGCTATGCCGGATGCGTGGTCATGGTTTCGCTCGCGCCGCAAGCCTGACGCTTGCGCGCCGACGCAGCCGTGCGCCGCGGAAACGGAACGCGCTGCGCAGCAGCCGACCGGCGCCGAAACCCGCATGACGCAGGCCCGGGAAAAAATTTTTCGGACAGCACGTCACTTTTCTTCGTTCATCGCACAAGCGCTTCGAGATACCGCGAAATCGCAGCGCCGCAGGCGAACGGTCATGCCGTGCCGAGGCGCACGCGCGGCACGCTCCGGCGAAGTGCCGGGCGCCACCGCACGGCGATACGCGCGGATGCCGATCCTCCGTTCCGTTCTGAAGAGACTACTTTGGACTACGCCCTCCTGACCCGAGACCCGAGCCTGGCGGACCGCATTGCGGACAGCCTCGAACGCGGCGTGCACATCAACGGCCATAGCGCCGACCGGTTCAGCGACGAACTGACGCTGCTGCGCGCATTGCGCCGCCGGCCCTACGACCTGATCGTGGTCGACGCGCGCTGCGCCGATCCGGCCCACAACCCGGTGCTGTCGTGGCGCGCGTGTCATGCGGATCGCAGCGCGCCGGTCGTCGTCGTCGGCTCGTTCGCGTCGCCCGCGGAGCTGTTCCACTGGTACGACCTCGGCGCGGCCGACGTGCTGACGCTGCCGTTCGACCCGAACGAGCTTTACGTGCGCGCCCAGCTCGCGCGCCTCGGCCCGACGCGCACTGCAGCGGCGCCGGCGCAGTTGACGGTCGGCCCGTATGCGCTCGATCGTGACACCGGCACGGTCACGCTGCATAGCAGCGCGATCGCGCTGACCTCGCGCGAGTTCGCGACAGCATGGCTGTTCTTCTCCGATCCCGGCACCTGCTTCAATCGCAGCCAGGTCGCGAAATCGGTCTGGGGCAACGATCGCGACTGCGCAGACCGGACCATCGAGCAGCACATCTACAAGCTACGCAAGAAGCTCGCGCTCGGCGTCGCGAACGGTGCCACGCTGCGCACCGTATACGGCGTCGGCTACAAGCTCGAAGTGACATCGTGCCGCGATGCGCGCGTGCTGGAATTCATCGCGCCGGCCGCGGCCGCGTGACGCCGGCCGGCGCGAACGCGCACGGCGGTCGGCTCGCTGCTCGCCGCCTGCCGCTGCCGTGTGGCAACGGCCGCCGCGTTACTTGCGGCCGAACAGCCGGCCGATGAAGCCGCCGAGGCCGCTGCGCCTGACCCGCGCCTCCGGCCCGGCGGGCCGTTCGGCGAGATGGCTCGGCCGGTCGGGGTCATAGCCGGCGCGTTCGGTCGCGTCGCGCATCAGCTCGGTCAGTGGCCGCGTATCGCCGTCGAGCTTACCCGCGACCGCCTGCTTGACGATCTCGCCACGGTCCATCTCGTGGCTGCCCGTCGAGCCTTCGACGTATTCGGCATACGCGCTCGTGCGGCTGAGCGGTTCCATCCCCGGCGCGGTACTCGGCCGCCGCGGCGGCGGGATGTCCTTGCGCAGCTTCGCGTCGATGTCCCGCGCGGCGGCCGGGTTCGCGACGCTCATGTAGACGACCGCGTCGTCGACGCGCTCGCCCGTGCGCGCCGGCCCCATGATCTTGGCCTGCCCGACGTCGTCCGGGCGGCCGCTCACGACCTTGCCGATGCGCGGCGCAGCGGCCGGCACTGCATCCGGGTCGAAGTTGACGGTCAGTCGTGCAAACGGTTGCTCGGTGCTGAATTCGCGCGACTTTTTCGGCAGCACGTAATACGCGAACTCGCCGAGCGCGGCCTCCTCGCCGTGCGCCTTTTCGTATTCGGCCGGATGCGTACCGGCGCGCGTCTGCGCCTGGACGTCGACCCCGTTCGCGCGCCGGTCCAGCTTCTTCAGCGCGCGCAGGCCGGCGCGCGCGTCGCCGCGGCGCTGCTCGGGCGACGTCTCCGGCCCGTTCGCGCGCCAGTTCACGTAGATCTTGCGTTTCGCGTCGTCGAGATGCGCTTCGGGATACTCGAGCCCCGCGACCGCGCGGTGCGTGCGGCCCGCCCATTCCTGCATCGATTCGCGCGCGAAGGTCGCGGCGCGACCGCTGCCGATCGACTGCTCGTCGAGCGATGCCTTCACATCCGCAATCTCGTGGCGCATCGCCGCGACGGCGTCGACAAAATCGTGCGCCGATTCCTCCACGACCCGCGGCAGGCCGGTCGCGTCGTCCTGTTCGCGCCACCTCGCCCGGCCCACTGTCTCGCCGGTCGCGTCGAGCGGCCCTGCGTCGAGTGCCCTGACTTTTCTGAGCTTCGCGCGCCCCTGCTCGAGCTGAGCGTCGGTCGGCATCCGGCTGCCATGCGACATCAGGTCCTGCAACGTCGGCCCGCGCCGGATCGACGCACGATGCGCATCTGCTGCATCATGCGCGGTTGCCGCGGTTGCATTCTGCGCCGGCGCTTCATGCCCGTGCAGGCCTTCCGTCATCGCGCCGGCATGCGACGCACCTTCCGCGATCCTGACCATCCCGCTTCCTCCTTCGCTCGCGTGATCGATTGCTCGAGGGTAGCCGCGCGCCCCGTTTCGCGCGCGTGCGGCCGCGAAGCCGGGCGCACCGCCGCGAACCGTGCCAAAAATGTTCAGCGACGCTGGCTGCGCGTCAATGACGTTCCACGAAGAACGCGATGCCCTGGTCGATCGCGCATGCATAGCTGATGCGCGGCGCAAGCCGGTTGTATGAAGGCAGCGCAAAGAGATCGGTCGAGAACGCGACGGTCTGGTCGGGTTTCACCTGGTATCGGATGAATTGCCAGATCGGCTGCCCCGATGCGTCGACCGTCGCGTGTTCGTCGGCGAAGCTCAGTGTGCCGTCCGGCGTGATCCGGTACGCGTTGATCCGCAGCCCGCCGCGCGTCGTGCCCGGCGTGCTCGTCGTGCCGGCCGGTGCGCATTTCGACAGGTCGACCGCAACGGACACGCTTGCGCCCTGGTTCAGCGCGTTCTCCACTTCCGTCAAACCGGACAACCGAATGGTGGGCCCGGCATGGGCTGAAACGCACGGTACGGCGATCGACAGCGCAATGAGCAATTTTTTCGCGATCACGACAGGTTCCTCATCAGTGGATGGAAATGATCAGACGATTCTGCCGCATGCTTGCGTGCTTGCACTGCACAGTGAGGATTGTTGAAGATCGCGCATCGCTGAACGGCGCACCGGGCGGAATCGTTCGCCCGGCGAGTTGACGCTCCGCGGCCGCCAGCGGTGTGCCGGGCGCGACCGTCTTCGGATTTTGCGACGCGGCTTCGCTTGCGAGCGCGGCCGGTGCGCAGCCTCTGCGTACGCTACGCTGTGCCGGAAACGGATGGACGCGATCGCGCCGAGCGCCGAGCGACGGCCGCGTCCCCATCGGCGATGCTTGTTTTCCGCGGTGCCACGCGCACGCTTGCGTGGCGGTTCTTCCTTTTGCCTTCGCAGGTCTACGCCATGTCGCTCAATCCGCTGCTTTCGCCCGGCACGCCCACTCTGCTGCCCGCCTCCCTGTCGCCATCGTCGACTGCGCCGTTTCCGGCCGCAGAGCCGTTCGACCAGCACATGACCGACACCATCGACGCGACGCTGTCGCGCTCGCTCGGTTCGCTCGTCGGCGACGACGTCGATGCCGGCGACGACGACACGTCGAACGCAAATGCCAATGCCGGATCTACGTTGCCGTTCGCGAACCCGCAGTCGAGCGCCGGCACGCAGACCGATGCGGTGCCGCAGCATGTCGGCGGCATGATTGCGCCCCCCGCGGCCGCAGGCTCGAGCGTCACGTGGAACGGCGGCACGCTGAACGAATCCGAACTGCAGATCACCGCCGTGCTCGACCGGCACAAGGACCAGTGCCCGCTCAGCTGGGATTCGTTGGACGACAAGATCAACGACGCGTCGACGCCGCCGGACCTGAAGGCCGCGCTGCAAGGCCTGCAGCACGACCCGCGCCTGTTCTTCGCGATCAGCTCGCAGGGGGACGGCCGCAGCGGCGGCAAGATCAAGGCCAAGGACCTGACCGAGTTCTCCGCCAATCATCCGCAAGTCGCCGCGTTCAACGAACAGAAGGCGGCCGCGTACACGCAAAACTACATCCCGTCCGACGGCAGCGGCAACGACCAGCCGCGTGCGATGACGGAAAGCGACGCACTGCGCGAACTCTATCGCTATTCCGATAACCTGCCCAAGCATCTCGGCACCGACGACTTCAAGCAGATCGTCGACGGCGACGCGAAGACCGGCAAGACGCCGCCGCAGGTGATCGCGGCCGCGCAATACTTCGTCGATCATCAGGACGCCTGGCACCAGCTGAGCGGCGGCGGCGACCGGATGAGCAAGGAGGACTTCCTGCAGGCCGCGTCGTCGTCGATGAGCCTCACGCAAAGCGAGATGGATACGCTCGCGACGATGAACCGCAACCAGCACGCGTTCTTCGGCGACGGCGACCTCACCCGCGACAAGCTCGCGACGATGGGTAACGACAAGCATCTCGACGCGAAGACGCGCGACGCCGCGAAGCAACTGCAGCAGGACCCGGTGCTGTTCGGGTTGGTGAACAACACGATCACCGGCTACAAGACGCATCACGGCTTCTTCGATTTCGGCGGCGGTCATACCGTCGATTCGGGCAACATCAGCAACCGCGACTTCAACCACTTCTACGACAACCTGTCGGCCGCGAATCGTGCGGTCGAGAAGCCGCAGACGCATCAGGCGGCGACACCCGAGCAGCAGGACGCGGTCGCGGACATGATGATGGGCACGGCCGACCAGCCCGAGATCAAGTCGCCGAAGCACAACGGCGGCTTTCTCGAGCATGCACTGAACGACGTGTTGAAGGTCGGCGCGAAAGCGCTCGACTGGGCGGCCACCGCGATGAGCGCGCTGAGCTTCATCCCCGGCATCGGCGAACTGGCGGACCTCGGTTCGGCCGTGCTCGAAAGCGAAGCGCAGGCTGCGAACATCCTGCACACCGCGATCAGCGGCGGCAACATCAAGAAGGCGCTCGCGGAAGCGGGGCTCAGCCTGGCGGCGCAAGCGGTCGGCGACATCGCCGGCCCCGAAGCGAAGATCGCGATGCGCGACGGTCTCGCGAAAACGCTGGTCGAAAAGGCCGCGAACGCGAGCATCGATCTCGGGATGAACGAAGCGAAGTCGTACACCGAGGGCTATCTGAACAACCTGAAGGCGCGCATCGAGGCCGGCCCGCTGCAACGTACCGACACGCAGAACGTCGTCGCATAACGGATCCGGTGTGGGCATCCAATGTGCCCACAACCGGCCCGTCCGACAGCGAACGCAGCGAGCCGGCCGCCGCATCATGCGGCCGCCGGCTCGCGTATGCCGGCCGGATCGGATCGGCGAAGGCGGTGCCGATGCGGTCGGTCACGGCACCGGTTTGCCAAGGAGCCGAGCCGCGCGGCATCAGTACGCTGGCCGAAGGCAATGCCTGGGCGCCGTGCTCTCCTTCTCGGCGGCCTTCAACGTGCGTTTTACGAAACGGACACCAAACCTGCGCTTGTTCAGCTTCGAACGCTAGGTGCGCTCGAACTCACGCTTATCAACGATGGAGGATTGTGATTGATTCGACTCGGCGTCGATTGATTGGCTACTTTTCCGCAACGCCAAAGCAGCAAGGGACGCAATGATCCCCCCGGCAGCCAACGGCATATACGCCCACCCCCAGCGGTGAGTCCAATCGAGTGTCGCGCCGAATGTCATGGGTGCGAACGCGCCAACGCCGAACCCTAGAATCGATCTGACACCCATCACCCGTCCCAAATACGCTGCGGGCACCTCATCAGTCATGGCAGCCGAAAGTACGCCTGAGTCGGCCAGAATGAAGAAGCTGCCGACAGCAACCAAGGCGATCACCCAGCCGGCTCCCCACTGCTCGGACCAACCCATGAGCATGGAACACAAAGCCCCCATTGCGCCGACGCAAATGAGTACGCGCGCTCGCCCCCATCGATCGGACAGCGCACCGACGACTCCGGTGGCTATCATGCCCGACAGATGTATTGTGCCGCCCACGATCAGGCTCGTGGTCATTGCCCCCAGGTTGCACGGACGAAGTGCCGTCGCCAGCAACGTTGGCGTCCACGCCCAACTTCCAAGCAGTTCCCAGCAATGCGCGACATAGCCGACAAGAAGGCACAAGGAGGTGGGACCGAACACGGCCCGCCACCTTATCGGCTCGGAAGATACAGACGGCTCGTGATGGTACCGTCGATTCTCCACGCCTTTGAGACCGATCTGGCCAAGCACCGCACCGGCCAAAGCACCTGTCGCGCAAATGGCGAATCCTGCCGCCGCGCCGTAAGTACTCGCCGCCCACATCGAGAGCGACACCGAAAGCAGATAGCCCAATGAAGCTGCAGCCAGTATCTGCCCCATCCTGCGGCCGCGCTCCGCTGCCGGGCTCAGGTCCGCAATCAGGAGTAGCGCAGGGGCATACGCGCCCCCTTGTGTCAGGCCAACCAACACGATCAGTGGCAGCGCAGTATGCGGTGATCTGGCAAAAATCGCGAAGATCATCAACGCAGCGGCACCCGCCCATGTGCTGGCCAAGTACACCCGCTTCGCCCCCAGGCTATCGGAAAGCCACGCGGTAACCAGGAGCGCAAACGCATTGGAGAGATTGAATGCAGTCTGGATCGAACCAGCAGTTGCTGCGTCCATGTGCCATGCCGAACGAAGTACCGGCAATGCCCCGGCAAATGCCATCGTACCCATGCATGTGCCGGCACGGCTGAGGCACAAAAGGAGTTGACGATTCACGCCCGCCTCCCGGTGGCGGTGCATTCTGGTTGTACAGAGCAATATGCGCGATGGCTGAACAAAAAACGAGACACGATGATCGTAAGAATATTGGATTACAAGACCCATTGCGCATGGATAGGCTCGCGCATTGATGGTCGTAGGGGTGATGGCACATGCCATCGGAAAGCGCTTGTGCTCTGCGAGACGGCGAACCGCTATGCTCGATTTACTTCAGTGAGATCACCTCCGCGATTGTCGACAACCTGGTCTTCATATCGAGATGAAGACCAGGTTGCTGTCCGGGCGGCCTCGACAGCGAAATCGATAGCCCGCCCGTACATTCACGAGAGCCGTAAGCCAGGTTGTCAGACCGCGAGTACGGCAGACAAGCGGCTCACGATTCGAGCCCATGTTTTCATGCTTAGGCGTTACCACCCTGCGCTGCTCGCAGAAAACCTTCACGTGTCTGCGGCAACTTCATCCCCAACAGCGTGGCAGCGACCTGGGTTCGCAAAATCTGCGCCGTGCCGCCTGCGATGGTGAACATGCGAGCATCCCGCACGTGCCGCTCCATCGGATTATGGCGGCCGTAACCAGACGACCCGTAGAACTGCAGTGCGTCATTGGTGACCTTGTTCGCCGTTTCCGCCGCAAAGATCTTCGCTCGTGCCGCCTTGTCGATATCCGGAAAGTCCACGCCGCTGGCAGCAGCCGAACGCAGCAGCAACCGCGCAGCCTCCAGTTGAGTCGACATGTCGGCCAGCATCCACTGCAGCCCCTGAAATTCAGCGATCGGTCGGCCAAACTGATGTCTGGCTTTGAGGTAGGCCATGCCTTCTTCGAAGGCGCCTTGCGCGATACCCAAGGCGACAGTGCCCGCTCCAACGCGCTGCGCGTTGTAGGCCGTCATCAATGACGCGAAGCCTCGCTTCAGACCGCCGGGAGGCATCACCAGCATCGACTTGTGCACCTTGAGGTCACGGAACTCGAGATGGGTCTCCGGAATGCCGCGCACACCCATGGCGTAAAGCCTGCGGCCCACGACGAGTTCGGCAGGTGCGTTGCCGTCCCGCACGCAGATAAACGCGCCGATGCCTTGCTCCACACCGTCGTCGAACACACGTGCGAAGATGAGGTGCAACTTCGAAACACCACCACCGGTGATCCAGTACTTCTCGCCATTCAGGATGTAGTCATCCCCCTTCTTGTCGGCACGCGTGGTCATCTCGCTGGCAGCGCTGCCGGCATTGGGCTCCGAGATGCAGATCGCCGGCTTGTCCCCCGCCAGAACAAGATCGGCCGCCACCTTCAGTTGAGCCTCGGTTCCATACTTGGCAATGGCGCCGATCGCGCCCATGTTTGCCTCGACAGTGATCCGCCCCATGGTCGCGCACGCCTTGGCCATCTCCTCGATGACGATCACGGTATCCAGGTACGAAAGACCCCGTCCGCCCAGGCTCTTGGGCAGCGTCATACCCATGAATCCGGCGTCGCGCAGTGCTGCGACGTTGTCCCACGGATACTGTTCGGTGAGGTCCGTATTGGCGGCAGCGGGGGCAAATACAGATTGCGCGAGCTCTCTTGCTTGCGACTGGAGATTCAATTGTTCGGGGGTGAGGTCGTACATGGCGTCTCCTAAAACGTTTAATTGTTTCCAAGCCAATCCATCAGTACTTCTGCAGCATGCTCATCGAGTCGCGGAGGTGGTCGCCTATAGCTCGGCGGCGTTGCCGACATCCTCAAGGGGTTTGCCAGGAGGCGAATCTCCCCGTCCATCGCCCACTCGCACGGCATATGCAGTTCTGCGCCGCGGGCTTTGACATGGGGATCGGCAAATACGTCTTCCAGATTGTTCACTGGCCCGCAAGGGACACCGACAGCCTCGAGCTCCCGCAGCCATGTTGCGCGAGGCCGCGATCCGAGCGCACTGGCCACTCGTTCACACAGTGCAGTTCGATGACGGATCCGCATCGGGTTTGTCGCATAGCGCTCGTCGGACGCGAGTTCGTCAATCCCTGCGACCTCGCAGAACCGGCGAAACTGGGCATCATTTCCAACGGCAAGGATCATCGGTGCATCTGCCGTCGAGAACACCTGGTAGGGAACGATGTTTGGGTGACCGTTACCCAAACGGGACGGCAGCTTCCTGTCGGCCAGATAATTCGTCCCGGCGTTGACGAGCCAGGAGATCTGCGTATCGAGGAGGGCAATGTCGATGTGTTGCCCCTCACCCGTTTGCTGACGATGCTGCAAAGCAGCCAGGATTCCGACCGTGGCGTACATGCCCGTCATGACATCGGCAATCCCGACGCCTACCTTCATCGGCTCCCCGTCCGGCACGCCGGTAAGACTCATGATGCCCCCCATGCCCTGGATCAAGAAGTCGTAGCCGGGTCGGGTGGCGTACGGGCCCGTCTGCCCGAACCCCGTGACAGAGCAATAGATCAAGCGGGGATAGCGATCCTTGATTTGCTCATAGGCCAAGCCGTACTTGGCAAGGCCACCCACTTTGTAGTTCTCCACCAGTACATCGGCTTGCGCGATCAGCCGATGCACGAGTTCCCGACCCGGGGCGGAACCGATGTCGATAGCAATCGATCGCTTATTGCGATTGGCCGAGAGGTAATAAGCGCTCTCGTCGGTTTCCTCGCCTGACGTCCCGCGCACGTACGGCGGGCCCCATTTGCGCGTATCGTCCCCTTCGTCCGGCTTTTCGACTTTGACGACATCTGCGCCCAAGTCGCCAAGCAGCTGAGCCGCGCTTGGCCCAGCCAGGATGCGGGACAGATCCAGGACCTTGATGCCGGACAACGCAGTCTTCCGATCTACCGTCATGCACCACCACCATTTGAGCGTTGCCCGGCAAGCGAGGGAATACAGCCGCCTGACAATCTGGAGCCGCGTGAAAAGATAACCGAGCCCATCGTCTTCCTCTTCACCACAGTGACCGAGTTAATATCCTATAACTCACGTTTTTCACAAACAATTGAATTTCACTTCAACATAAAATCGCAAGCCAACCTTCGAGCGACGCGGTTCAGGCATGGGGTCGCGCCGCCTTTCCAAACTCACGCATCATCAGTGAGCGAGCCAGACCCGCACGAGCTGCGGATGCTGCTTAGCGCTCGGCAAGCGCTCTCGAGATACGCTCGATCGCCAGGTCCACCGTCTGACGCGAACAGCCGAGATTTGCTCGCATGAAACCGTGGCCTTCCAAGCCAAACTTTGGCCCCTTGTCGAGCCACACGCGCGCCTTGACGAGCATGAAGTCCTCTAGTTCCTCAGGCGTCATCCCCAGTCCGCGGCAGTCGATCCAGGCGAGGTAGAGCGAATCCATGTCAATCACTCTCACACCTGCATCGAGTGCGTTGATGCGATGGGCAAAATGCCTTTGATTCTGCGAAATGTAGCCAACGAGTTCTTCCACCCAGCCTGCTCCGTGCGCGAACGCTGCTTCTGTGGCAACCATTCCGAGCAGGTTGATGCGAGTGTTGTGGTTCCTGTCGATTGTTCGCACGACCTCCTCACGCTTGACCTTGTCGGCAATGAACATGTTGCCGCATTGCAGTCCCGCCAGATTGAAGGTCTTGCTCGCGGACGTACAGGTGATGCTGTTTTGGGCGAATCGAGCATCGAGCGACGCAAACGGCGTATGCCTCCTGCCCGCAGCGAGCACGAAATCGCAATGGATCTCGTCGGCCAGCACCAGCACCCCGTGCCTCAAGCAAATTTCGCCCATGGAGCGCAGCTCCTCCTCTGTCCACACATTGCCCGTGGGGTTGTGCGGGTTGGAGAGGATAAAAATCTTGGTGTTGTCGCGAATCGCGTCCTCGAACACCTTTGCATCAAAGCGGTATCGATCCCCATCGAACTGCAGCGGCGCCGCAGTCACGTGGCGACCATTGATCAACACGTCATTGTGAAAGTGAACGTACACCGGCGGCTGGATGAGCACCGAGTCGCCGGGCTGCGAGAACGCCTGCACGACGATCTTGATAGCGGCAATCACACTGGCGACCGGCACTACCCATTCCGAAGGCACGTCCCAGCCAAAGCGCTTTTTCTGCCAGCCAGTCACTGCATCGAGGTAGCCATTCGTAGGTCCTGCGGGATAGCCGTAAACCCCGTGCGAAACCGCTTCGTACAGCGCCTCATTCACTGCAGGCGGCGACTTGAAATCCATATCCGCAACCCACATCGGCAACGGCCTGGCTCGTGCTTGCTCGGCACTCATGACGCCGGTCGGATCGCCCCACTTCAGTGAATTGCTACGGCTACGGTCCACCACGGTATCGAAGTCAAATCCTGGCGTATCAGCCGGGGACATACTCGTAACTTGAGTCATAACGTTCAACCTCATTCGGTCTTGCCTGACCTGTACAAAAAAAACACCTGTGGGGGAGTCAGTAGCCCATGGCCTTGAGTATGGGAGACAGGCTCACAAGGACACCAAACAAAAATACGAACCACACCCGGTGAGAACGATACTTCTTAAGCGCGGGCACCTTGCATACAAGCACGCAGGGAATGATGAATGACGCGATGCCGTAGATGGGAGAGGCCAACTGCTGCAACAGCAAGATGGAGAAGCGCGTCTGTACCCACAACCACAGACCGAGCACGATGAATACACACACGCAGATGGATACCGCACGCGGATCGATGCGTTCGGACGGAACGAAGCGTGTGAGGACGTTCATCACCACGCCTTTGATCGATTCCTCGAATCCCAGATAGATGCCGAGAAAGGCGGTCAGAATGGCGAACACGTTGAGAGCCGTCGTCATGTACAGCACGCCGTTTCCAGGCATGACGCTGCCCGCCAATGCCAGCGCCGAGATGTTCTGCGCCTTGGCCGACAGGGCCTGTTCGTGCGAAATGGAAAACGAAAACGAAATCGCAAAGAACAGAACGGAGACAACGAGGACTGCGTACGCAATGCGGCTAGCGCGAATAGCGCGGTAGGTTGCAACACGCGGGTCCTTCTCTACCCTACGGAATGCAACATTCATCGGGCTGAGGATCTGCACGAACAGGATGGAGAACAACGTAAACGGGACGGTCAGGATAGTGTCCACGACGAAGCGCTTGAGCTCGGGCAATGGCGGCAAATTCGCACGCATATCCCAGTGAGGGATCATCACCACACCGAGAAGAACGATCACGCCAAGCTTGAAAATCACCAGCGGGCCGGACACCTTGAAGATCAGCTTCTCGCCCTGTGCCGCGATCAGCACCAACCCGAATAAAATTGCCAGCGAGAAGAATGGACTGTCCGACAGCAATCCCGTCGTCACGCCGAAGCTCTGCAGGTACTTGGCCGTATCAAAGGTGACCGCCAGTGAATATGTGAGCATGCCTTTGACAAGCATGAGGAAGTACACGATGGCGAGAACGATGCCCCAGTTCCTGCCGAAGTACTGCGAGATGATTCCCGCATAGTTCTCGCATTCGGTGCTTTCGGATAGGGTCTGCAAGTACAGCTTCTGCATCATGTACAGCGCCGGGTACGCCAACACCACCGACGCAGCAAACACCCACACGCCAGTGATACCAACCTGAACCGGCAGAAATACAATGCCAGCACCAATCGCCATGCCGATGCACAGGATGACCCACCCCATGTCATATCGCGTGAACGGTATCTTGCCAGCAGACTCAACGGAAAATCCCAACTCAGCTGAAGCGCTCAATCTTGTCTCCTTTTTGGATGAGCGCAGCAACACATGGAAATTCATGCGGAACACTGCCACGCTCAGTAGTTCTTATTATCTTTATGTCGCAGGCTCCCAGCGCCTGCGGTCAAATCTCGTTAAACGCCAGCTCGGTCCGACAGCCGAATAGCCAGCATTTCCCCGACTGCGCGCGTGATTCCGTTCGCTGTCAGTGCCAGATCGATCCACGCCTTTCGCCCTTCCAGCGAGCGAAGTTTGCCCGTCACAACCAGTTCAACCCCGAGGGGAGTAGGCTGCTTGAAGTCGACCTTCAACGACGCCGTCACGAAGCGAATCGGTTGAAGGTCCTCGCCAATCTGCCGCCCCTCGTTTTGATACGCGTATGCCGCCGCCGACGCGGCGCCGTGGCAGTCGAGCAACGATGCAATCATCCCGCCGTAGACGTGATCGGGAACACCACCGCTGTACTTGGCCTCAGGCGTGAATCTGGCGACCGTCTCGTCGCCGACGAGATAGCTCTTCAGGTGATGGCCATGCTGGTTGTGGGGCCCGCAGCCGTAGCAGTGGGCAAACTCCGGTGGGTACGAGTCCTGTATTGCGCATGTAGACATCTGTTCGCCTCTGTTTCGGAATGAGAGACTCCGGCAGCTACCCAAAAGCCGTTGATATGGCACCGGTCGGCTGGCTTCCGGATCCTGGAGTTATCGTATATTTCATCAAATTCATGAACAATTGAATTTGAACTCAATCGAAAAAGGCAAACAAAACTCAGCCGCAGCGCACCACGATCGCTCCTCACCGACGTGGCGTCATCGGTTCAGCGTCAGCGTAGGGGCTCCCAGCTATGTCGCGCCTCTCGTTTGGCGCCGGACGAAATGCTCGGCCCATTCGACACCGATAAACGCATGCATCGCCGTCAGGCTTGCAAGTGAACGGAGCTGCAAATAGGATTCACGTATCTGACACGAACTTGAATATCAATTCAATGGCACGCCGACCCGGTATGACTTCCCCCACTCTCCGGCAGCTCGAGCTTCTGCTGGC
Organism: Burkholderia pyrrocinia; assembly: GCF_003330765.1. NCBI lineage: Bacteria > Pseudomonadati > Pseudomonadota > Betaproteobacteria > Burkholderiales > Burkholderiaceae > Burkholderia > Burkholderia pyrrocinia. The sequence goes on from NZ_CP024904.1 coordinate 642,433, forward strand.
CCTCACTTCCTCTGACGGAATCGCCGGCGCGGGCGCGAAGCTCGGCATGTCACCTTCTGCCACCAGTCACGCATTGCGTGCATTGGAGACAGCACTAGGTACGGAATTGATCGACCGCAACGCCTCTGGAGTCGCGCTGACCTACACCGGCGAACATGTTCTTCCCCACGTGCGAGATGTCTTTGCGTCCCTTCAGTTGGTTCAGGCGACCGCACTGGCTGGCGCGGAACTGAAAACCGGCTTGTTACGTTTGGGGTCGTTCGGTGCGAGCGCCACGATCAGGGTTCTTCCTCCGCTGATAGAGCACTTCAAGGCCCGCTATCCGGGCGTCGACGTCATGGTTACGGAGAAGCCAGATGAACAAACGTCACGGGATTTGATCGAACGCCGCCTCGAGCTCGCTGCCGTCACGCTACCCAAGTCAGACTTCGATGCGCAAACGCTCGCCGTTGATGAGCTCGTCGCGGTCTTGCCTTCCGACCACCCTCTGGCAGAGCTGGACGTCGTTCCGCTCAAGGAAATGACAGCAGACCCTTTTATCCTGACCCGCGCAGGTTCGCAGGCATTGGTTACCAAGCTGTTTGCGAGGAATGGTCTACATCCGCGGGTGGCCTACGAACTCCTGCAGTTGATGTCGATACTGGAACTGGTTGCGAGCGGAAAGGGTATCTCTGTCCTCGCAAAGCTCGCGCTTCCGGATGAGTACAACGGCACGGTCTTCCGCCCCATTTCGCCCAGCACGTCAAGACGCATCGGATTGGTATGCCTGAACGAGAACCGCCTTTCACCGGTCGCTCGTGCGTTTTGGCAGGATACGCGTCGACATCAAGCGAGCCTCAAGCCAGCGTCTCGCGGGTAACACTGCAAGACGGCACAAAGCAGCACGAGGTTGGCATGACGATTGAAACCAGATTCAATTGCTCGTGACGATGGATTGGAGAAAAATTTCCAGAGCCCCAGGCCCTACTACAAAGCCCAGTAGCGCTTGCTCAAGCATTCGGGGCGGCCGCGACAACATCCAATATCCGGAGACACCTGATGCCAGTTTCATCTCCTCGCTTCAATCGCTTCGTCCACGACTTTACGCAGCTCGTTGACAATTTCTCGAGCGACGAGCCTCAAATCCTGAGCAAAGGACGTGAGCTCCTTGCTGACATCGTCCGCCATGATGACTGGCTTCCGGACGAGTACACGCAACCGCATCCCCAGTACTATCAACAGTACCTGCTCCACGCTGATCCAGCCGATCGCTTCTCGGTTGTCAGTTTCGTTTGGGGACCGGGTCAAAAGACCCCGATTCACAATCATACGGTCTGGGCACTGATCGGCATGTTGCGCGGCGGAGAGCGCGCCGAGTCATTTGAAGTCGGCCTGCCGAGCCAGCCCATGCGGTCACTCGGAGTCGACCATCTCGAACCGGGCGTTGTCGAGAGCATTTCACCGCGCACGGGAGACATTCATCGGGTCTCCAACATGTACGAGGATCGCGTCTCGATCAGTGTCCATGTCTACGGGGGAAACATCGGACGGATTTCGCGGTACGTCTTCGATCCCGAAACGAGCATGCTCAAGCACTTCATTTCCGGTTATTCCAACGAAGACGAGCTTTCGCAACAATCAGTCAGCCATTCGTGAATACCTGACGAGGCCGCAATCCACATCTCGGCCCCGGAACCGAAGTGGGGGGCAGTACGCTTTCGTACACTACACGGACGCGCCAGATACTGACTCGGCCGGCACATTCAGATACGTGGCCCCATCGTACGCCCCTCGCCGGTACAACGCGCCAAACCAAAGGCACGGTACGTCGTCCGGCGAAGGAACGCCATTGCAGGCCTATTCCTGTAGCGTGGGGCGAACCCTCTCACCAAGGAATACGAGCATCCGCATTAGAGAAAGTGCCGGTCGGCCCGTTCGCATCAAGGAGTGCCAAGCGGACCGGTTCTCGTGCCGCATCCTCAACCGACCCCGCTCCTTCGGCAAAATTGCTCAGATCCGTTGCAGTAAAGCCCGGACATGCTGCGTTGACCTTGATGCCAGTTCCTTCCAGCTCGATGGCAAACGCTTGTGTGATCGCATTGAGCGCGGTCTTCGACGCGTGATATACGCCGACCTGGTTGCGAAATGGATTGGAAGGGTCTTCCTTCAACGCGAGCGAGCCAGTGGCGCTCGATATATTGACGATACGCCCAGCCGGTGATTTGAGAAGAAGTGGCAGCATCGCCTGCGTAACGGCAACAACTCCAAACACGTTTGTCTCAAATACGATACGCAAATCGTCGGCAGCTATGCGGCTTAACCTGCCCAGTTGCACGACTTCTTCCAGCGAGCTCCCCGGCCTTGCCGGGTTCGAGATCCCGGCGTTATTAACCAGTACGTCAAGGCGTCCGAGCGTATCGCCAATCTGCTTCGCCGCTGCGGCAATCGACGCCCGATCCGTTACATCGAGGTGGATGGCTTGGGCTTCTGCCCCGACGCTTCTCGCCGCGACCACGCCCCGATCCAGCTTGCGTGCTCCGACAAGCACTTTGAAGCCCTTCGATGCCAGATCCTTGGCGATCTGAAGACCAATCCCTTTGTTTGCGCCAGTCACAAGTGCGACGGGTGTGCTATGCATGTTTGCTCCGTTCGAAAACGATGGTCAGAACCGATACGCGTACGCCAGACCTAAACGGAACGCGGATCCGTTTACGGAACTATACGGAACATCGTTCCGCATATCAAGCAGGAGAATTTCGTGAATGCGAGACGAACAAGCGCACCGGCACATCCGGGCGTCATGCTGGTTCGAGCGTGCGCCGTTGCCCAACCATCGTCGGCGCGAAGAACGCGCCCGCCCCTGGCGATCACCGGATGGGCCGGATCGCGCGACGCGATCCATCGGGGCGGTTGTCAACCTGAATCGGGCAAGAAGAAGGTCGGTGTTGCAGTCTTCCAGCAAGCGTCCGCTGCGACCACTACCGAGTTGATAAGGCGCACCGAAGCAGTTAGCTCACCCGCTCCGGTTGATACGAAATGGACTCATCCGACGAGTCCGCGTGTTCGCGATGCCTGTATTCGTCCAGGTACATCGTCCGCTGCCCGCTTGCGACGCCCCAGCGATAGAACGCTAACGCGAACGCGGCGACCGTAACCAAATCCCAGCCGCTCGGAATGAGCCCGTATCCGCCAAATTCGCGCCCGCCGCTGAGCGAAAGAAGCGCCATCGTAGGCAGGTAGGCCACCATCCACCATGCGGATCGCATTTCAGATCGGAAGCGCTCCCAGCCGGTCTTCGACTGGTAATAAAAGTAGATGGGCAACGCCGCCACGATCAGCAGAATGATTTGCCCGGTCAGCGGCCAACGTGCCCAGTAGAGCACCAGTGACGCACAGACGAACGCGAACGGGGCAATCACGGACATGCCCGGGATCCGAAGCGGTCGCGGAAGATCTTCCGCGTGCTTTCGCAGCGCCATCAGGCTCACGGGCCCCGTCAGGAACGAAATGACCGTCGCCACCGAGATCACCGCAGCAAGTGTCCCCCAACCGCGAAAGAAGAACATGAAGACGAACGAGACGCCGAGATTGAACCACATTGCCGCCCGCGGCACGCCATAAACCGGATGAATCGTGCCGAACACGCCCGGCATCGTTCCGTTGCGCTCCATCGCGTAGATCATCCGCGCGGTCGTTGCCGTGTAGATCGCTCCCGTCCCCGACGGGCTGACGAATGCATCGACGTACAGCAGCATGGCCAGCCAGTTCAGATTGACGGCGATCGCCAACTCGGCAAACGGGGAAGAAAAGTTCAGGCCATGCCAACCGGCCGCGATGCTGGACGGGCTTACCGCGCCGATGAATGCGACCTGCAGCAGCACATAGATGACGAGTGCAAGAAGAATCGAGCCGACGAGCGCAAAAGGAATACTCCGCGACGGGTTTCTTGCCTCGCCCGCGAGGCTTACCGGACTCTGGAATCCGTTGAAACTGAATACGATCCCGCTCGTGGCTACCGCAGTCAGTACCGACGACCAACCGTATGGTGCGAAATGGCCGCCGGCGGCGAGTGCGAAATTCTCCCGGTGAAAGCCGCTCCAGACGAGACCCGCAATGGTCGCCCCCGGAACCAGAAATTTGAATACCGTAATTGCGGTGTTGGTTTTCACGAACAACTTCACGCCCCAGTAGTTGAGCATGAAATACACGATGACGAGGAGCGCACTGGCGAACAGCCCGTGCGTCGTCAAATCCTCACCGATCATCAGCGCCCGTGCCCACGGATAGGGCCACGACGCCATGTATTGGACGGATGCAATCGCTTCGATCGGAATCACCGAAACGATGGAAATCCAGTTTGCCCATGCGGCAATGAACCCGACGAGTGCGCCATGCGAATATCGGGCATAGCGAACCATCCCACCCGACTCGGGAAATGTCGTCCCCAGTTCGGAGTAAGCCAGTGCGATTGCCATCACGACAACGGCCCCAATGATCCACGCAACGACTGCCGCGGGCCCGGCGATCTTCGATGCATGCCAGGCACCGAACAACCAGCCGGAACCGATGATTGAGCCGAGCCCCGTGAAGAGCAAGGAAACGGGACCGATACTTCGGTTGATGTGTTGCTTCACGTCTGTCTCCTGGAGTACGGCGCCGGACGAGTCTCTCGCCACCGCGGCGCCTCCGATATTGGTATGAGAAGCCAGGCGTCGGGCGTCGACTTTGCGATGCCGCGACGAAACCAGCGCGTCGTTTATGCGATCGCGTTGACGAGCCACGCCGATTGACGCTCGAGTACCGCTTCCGCCGTCTCGCCCACCAGTTCACGGTACGTCGCCGGCGCGGTCGCGCCTTCAGTGCTGATCAGCAAAATGCGGGAAGCGCTGTCAAGGCCGGCATTCCGCGCAAGCTCCGAGTCCTGCAGCAATGCAGACAGGCCAGCCAGACCGGCCACGCCCGACTCGCCGGCAACGACCGGCGTGTCACCTTCGCTACCCGACGCAAGTACGCGCATCGCATGTACCGCATCGTCGTCGCTGATTGTCATGAAATCGTCGATGCAAGGCTGCAGAAACTTCCAGGCGAGAGGCGAGGTTTCGCCGCATGCCAATCCCGCCATCACGGAATCGACCGATCCCGTTGCACGCGCTGCATGCCCCGCCAATGCACTCTGGTACAGGCAATCGGCCTGATTCGGCTCGACGACGATGAATCGCGGGCGATGCTCGCCATGGAACTCCCACAGGTAACTGGCCACCCCGGCCGCGAGTCCGCCTACACCACCCTGCAGGAACACATGCGAAAACGCTGGTCGGTCAGGCCGGCTATCACTCTGCTCGACGACCTCTGCCGCGATGGTTCCGTAGCCTTGCATGACATCACGCGGAATCTCTTCGTAGCCGTCATACGACGTATCCGAAACGACATGCCAACCGTTTTCCGCTGCGAGCCGGGCGGCCTCTTCGACCGACTCGTCGTAATTGCCGGCGATCCGCACGATTTCGGCACCATAGGCTGCAATCGCCTCCTCGCGCTCGACGCTCACATTCGCGTGGAGCACGATCACGCAACGGCAACCGAGCGCCTGAGCGGCCGCGGCCAAACCCTTCCCGTGGTTTCCATCCGTCGCACTGCTTACTGTGAAGTGCGCCAACAGGTCACGGTAATGGCCCGCGAATAGCGCTCGAGGGTCCAGGTTGTGGTCGGGCCACAGGCGCAATATCAGGCGCACCAGCGCAATGGGCGCACCCAATGCTTTGAAGCTGCCCAGCACGGATCGCACCGACTCGTCCTTGACGCTGATACTGCCGACACCCAGCTTCGCTGCCAGGCGAGGTAATTCGCGCAGCGGCGTCGCTTCCGGGGCGATTTTGTTCCAGCCGGAAAGCCACACGCGACTTTCTTCGGCTTTTTCGATACTCAGGATTTCCTTCAGTTCAGCAGGATAAGAGATGCGCGTTGCGCGCGGATTCGCTACCAGCATGACGGGGAGACTCCAGCAATGATGTAAAGGGATACGGATACGGTCGGCACTCAGTTCGCGGCAAGGCGCTTGAGTACGACATCCAGCAGGACATTTGCACCGTCGACGAGTTGATCGTCGTCCGTGTGTTCGCGTGGGTTGTGGCTGATTCCGCCACGGCTGGGCACAAATATCATCGCGGCAGGCGCAACACGCGCGATCATTTGAGCGTCATGACCGGCGCCGGAAGTCATCCGCCGATGCGTGAAGCCCATCCGCTCTGCCGAGATTTCAATCGCATCAGCGAGGCCGGCGTCGAACACGACCGGTTCGAATCGGACAAGGCGCTCGGTCGTGATCTTGACGCCTTCCTTTTCCGCAACCTCGACCAGAAACTCGGCGAGGCGCCGTTCCGCGTCTTGCAGGCGCTGCTCGTCCGGATCGCGCAGATCCACCGTGAACACGGCCTTGCGGGGAATCACATTGATCACGTTCGGTTCGATGCGGAGCATGCCAATCGTGGCCAGCGTCGTACCCACCGTGACCGCAAGCTCGCGCAGGAACGTTGCAACGGCGGCGGCCACCCATCCGGCATCATGACGGAGATGAGTCGGCGTCGTACCTGCATGATTGGCGTTCCCTTGCACGGTGATCTGTTGCCACGAAATGCCCTGCAGGCTCTCCACCACGCCGATACGAATGTTCTCTGCCTCGAGAATCGGCCCCTGCTCGATGTGCAGCTCAAGATATTCGTGAGGCACGATCGTGCCTGGCTCCATATCTCCCGCGTAACCGATACGCGCGAGCTCGTCGCCAAGGCGCGTGCCGTCGATGCCCACCGTGCTTAGTGCTGCGTCGACGGACAAGCCGCCCGCGTACACGAGCGACCCCATCATGTCGGGCTGGTAACGGATGCCTTCTTCGTTGCTGAATGCGGCGACGGTAATTGAACGCTGCGGCTTGTTGCCCGATCGACGGAAAGCACGCACGACGGCAAGACCGGCCAGTACGCCATAACAGCCGTCGAGCGCGCCGGCATTCGTCACGGTGTCGATATGGGAACCGATCATCAGCGGACGCTGATGACCGTCATCCGAGTCGGCGCGCAGCGTGCCAAAAATGTTTCCGATGCGATCGACACGTACCTCGAGATCCAACTCTCGCATCCATTTGACGACGAGGTCGCGTCCGGCACGCTCGTCGTCAGTCAAGGCGATGCGAGTCCGCCCGCCCGCGTTCGCATCGCGCCCCACTTCACCGAGTTCGCGCAATTGCTCGATAAGCAACGCTCCATCCAATTGCAGCGACGGGAATTCGGGTGCAGCAGTATCCATCAGTTGTCTCCGTGACCGAGCGTATCCGGCAGAGCTTGCTGGATCTCGTCGAGACAAAATAATATTTCACGCACACCGATATTTTTGTGCAAAGTCGACGGCTGGTCCGGAATTTTTTTGCATTGTCCGCGCGCATTCCTGAACGCATCGACGGCACGTCTATCCGACCATACGACAATTGCCAGAGAATCCGACTCTCCCTCATCCGAAGCTGCTTGCTTGGGCGTCCCGACCGGTACCGTGATGTCGCGGCTATCACGCGGCCGCGAGAAACTTCGTTTGCTGATGGAAGGCCGTGTACCGATCTCGACACTGAAGGTGGTCAAATGAGCACACCTCCTGTGACGGAATCCGATCTTCACGCGTATCTGGACGGGCACTTGCCAGCCGAACGACACAGCGAAGTCCTGAGCTACCGATCGAAATCTCCTGACGTGGCCGCGCGCATGCAAGCGTATCGAAGTCAAATCGATGCAATGCGCACCGCGTTTGACCCGGTGCTGGACGAGCCCGTGCCGCCACAGCTCGCACGACGTCCCGCATCGCATGGCTTGTCGCGGACAAACATAGGGGCCTGGAGAGGGATCGCCGCGAGCATCGCCATCGCACTAGTCTGCGCTACAAGCGCCATGGGCGGCTGGATGCTGCGCGGCATTCAGCAGCAGCCGATCGACACGGCCACGCTGGCGACATCGCGTATGACCACGCTCAATGGCGCCGCGCTGCCGCGCGAGGCGGCCGACCGGTTAACGTCTTCTACTGGGTCGACGGAAAGTTTGGTTACGCGTTATCCGCAGGCATCGACAAGAGCGAACTGGCGCGCGTGGCGACCTCTGTCTACCAGCAGATCGATGTACATTAAGGAACGCGGAGCTGCTTCTTGACTGGCCGCTCCACCGTGCCCTGCCTTCTATGCCCTTCCACATCCCGGTCGGCGCGGTAACGCAAGCCATCCATGAATACGCCCACCATTCGCTGCGGCTCGATGGGTTCACCGCAATGAGACGGCACACACAGCATAGCGACGGCATGGAGGAGTTCGTAGGACTTCACTCCAGCTCGAATCTTTCCCTCTGCTGCTGCAGCATCCAGCAGGCCTTGAACCACCGGCCATAATCGCTCGTGAAAATAGGCGGGCAGGCCTTCCAGGGTCGGGTCGCCCGAGTTCAGCGCCGCTGCCAGCCCACGACGGGTGACGATGAAATCGACATAGTGCGCCACCCATCGAGCAAGCGCATCGACGGGCGAGTAGTTGGCCGCCAACACCGGCGCCGTATCAACGCACGCATCGACCTCTTTGCGAAATACAGCCACAACAAGGTCGGAGCGCGTCGGGAAATGGCGATAGAGGGTACCGACACCTACCCCCGCACTTTCTGCGATCTCGCGCACGGACACATCTACACCCGAACAGGCGAAACTCTGGGCGGCCGTGCGAAGAATAGAATCAATATTGCGCTGCGCGTCGGCCCGGACACTGCGTTGGGCGCTCCGGGTCGTCGCCGCGCTTTTCAATTTTTTGTCGTTGTCTGCCAATTCTGCCTCTCGCCAAGCGGAACACCGCTCCGCACCCCAAAGTGGAAACTTGTTCCAGATATAGCGCGAACGGAAGATTTTGTCCATTCTTGCAACGGGCTTGTCACACCTGCGCGATCATGAAATCCGACATCTGCTCCCCGCATTCTCGATCGATTCGATGATCGCGCGCGCATTCCGCAAGAACGAGCGCCGTTCCTCGGTCAGCTCGAACCGCCGCGTAGTCCGGTGCAGCAGCGTGATCTTCATTGTTGATCTGAAATCAAAACAATTTGGTTTATAGGCCGGTTTTTCCGCAAAAGTAAAAGCGGCACACTGCGATCCATCCTTACTGGAACCAGGATCCCGTCATGCCACTCGCCCTGCTTGCGCTGACCATCAGCGCCTTTGCCATCGGCACAACCGAATTCGTGATCGTCGGGCTGATCCCGACAATCGGCGCCGACCTCGGCGTCAGCCTGCCGTCGGCCGGCCTGCTCGTCAGCCTCTACGCGCTGAGCGTCGCCATCGGCGCGCCACTTCTCACCGCGCTCACCGGCCGCGTGCCGCGCAAGACGCTGCTCGCCGCGCTGATGGCGCTCTTCACCGTCGGCAACCTCGTCGCGTGGCAGGCGCCCAGCTACGAATCGCTGATCGTCGCGCGCATCCTCACCGGCCTCGCGCACGGCGTGTTCTTCTCCGTCGGATCGATCATCGCGACCACGCTCGTGCCGAAGGACAAGGCCGCCAGCGCAATCGCGACGATGTTCAGCGGGATGACCGTCGCGTTCGTCGCCGGCATTCCGCTCGGCACCTTCATCGGCCAGCACTTCGGCTGGCGCGCGACGTTCCTGATCGTTGCGCTGTTCGGTCTCGTCGCGTTCCTCGGTGCAATCGCTTTCGTGCCGCGCGGGCTGCCGCAAACGCCGCCGGCGCCGCTCGCCCGCCAGTTGCGCGTGCTCGCCCAGCCGCGCCTGCTGCTCGTCTTTGCGATGACGGCGGTCGGCTACGGCGGCTCGCTGATCGCGTTCACGTACATGGCGCCGCTGCTCGAACAGATCGCCGGCTTCACGCCGTCGCAGGTCAGCCTCGTGCTCGTCGGCTATGGCGTGTCGGTCGCGTTCGGCAACGTGTGGGGCGGCAAGCTCGCGGACGCCGTCGGCCCGGTGAAGGCGCTCAAGCGGATCTTCCTGCTGCTTGCGATCGTGCTGCTCGCGCTGACCTTCACGATCCACGTCAAATGGCTCGCGGTGCTGACGATGCTCGCGTGGGGCGCAGTTGCGTTCGGCAACGTGCCGGGGCTGCAGGTGTACGTCGTCAAGCAGGCGCGCCACTTCGCGCCGGACGCCACCGACGTCGCGTCGGGCTTCAACATCGCCGCGTTCAACCTCGGCGTTGCGGGCGGCTCGTCGCTCGGCGGCCTGATCGTCGCGAACGCCGGCCTCGGCCACACGCCGTGGATCGCCGCGGCCGTCACGCTCGGCGCGTTCGCGCTCACCGCGCTGAGCGGCCGTCTCGACCGCCGCCACGGGCTGCCGGAACGCACGGCCGAACCCGTCGAACTCGCTCATTGAACATCAACTTCCTGCAGGAGCTACCCAGCATGAACGCATCGACCCAACGTCCGCCGTTCGCCGGCAAGACATTCGAAGTCCGTTACGACGGCCTCACCGCGCTCAACGCGTATGACGAGGACGGCCTCCACATGCGCTACGAGATCACCGAAGGCCCGTACGCCGGCGCGAAGGGCGAAGTCGCATACACGTGGCAGCACGTCGCCGGTGAAACCTACGCGATCTCGTGGCAAGAAGCCGATCGCGCGACGATCGTGCATATCGACGATTTCGCCGCCGGCACGTCGCGCTCGTTCTTCACCGCGTCGTCGCTCGATTTCTACCGGCTCGAAGGCAGTCTGCACGCGGTCTGAACGGAGCCCGACCATGTCCACATCACTCGACAAACTCGCCGACGGCGGCTTCAGCGTCGGCATCGAACTGCCGCTCGACAACGACTGGTCGCCGGCCGGCGACGCGAAGCGCCAGCATGACGGCCGCCGCCCCGGCGTGCCCGACCTGGAAATCCACGCGGAGCTTGCGCAACTGGCCGACACGCTCGGCTTCCGCGCGCTCTGGGTGCGTGACGTGCCGGTGTACGACCCGTCGTTCGGCGACGCCGCGCAGGTGTTCGAAACATTCTCGTATCTCGGCTACCTCGCCGGCATCACGCGCGACATCCTGCTCGGCACGGCGGCCGTCGTGCTGCCGCTGCGCGAACCGCTGCTGACGCTGAAATCGGCCGCGACGATCCAGGAACTGAGCGGCGGCCGCCTGCTGCTCGGCGTCGCGAGCGGTGACCGGCCCGTCGAATATCCATTGTTCGGCCGCGACTTCGCCTCGCGCGGCGCGAATTTCCGCGACCAGATCGCGCTGCTGCGCGACGGCGCGCGCGGGCACCTGCCGCCCGGCCTGGAAGTGCTGCCTGCCGCCCGTTCGCCGGTGCCGCTGCTCGTCGCGGGCCTCGCGCAGCAGACGCCCGCGTGGATCGGCGAGCACATGGACGGCTGCCTCGCGTATCCGGGCACGCCGGCCGACCACGCGCAGCGCGCCGCGAACTGGCACGCGGTGGCCGGTGACAAGCCATACGTGAGCTTCATCCACCTCGACCTCGCGGAAGACCCGCACGAGCCGTTGCAGCGGCACCGCTTCGGCGCCCGCGCGGGACGCATCGCGCTGGCGGAAGAACTCGCGGCAATGCGCGACGCGGGCGTGCGGCACATCGGCCTGCATTTCCGCCGCAACCGCCGTCCGCTCGACGAGACGATGGCCGAGATCGCATCCGATGTGCTGCCGGCGTTCCATGCGAACGCGAACGCGCAGACACGCGTCGCATAAGGCCGGCGACGTCCCGCAGCGGGCCCCGGTCACGACCAATATTTGAATTTTAATCAAATATCTTTGACCTCTGAAGGCGTTTATTTCATCAGTATCAAACGCCAGAATGACTCGCATACCGCAACCGTTCCCCTCTCCCAGGAGCACACGATGAGCAAGATTCCTGCATTCGGCCTCGGCACCTTCCGCCTGCAAGGCCAGGTTGTCATCGACTCGGTCCGCAACGGCCTCGAAGTCGGCTACCGCGCGATCGACACCGCGCAAATCTACGGCAACGAAGCCGAAGTCGGCGAAGCGATCGCCGCATCGGGCGTGCGCCGCGAAGACCTGTTCCTGACCACCAAGATCTGGGTCGACAACTACGCGCCGGCAAAGCTCGTGCCGAGCCTCGAAGAGAGCTTGCGCAAGCTGCGCACCGACTCCGTCGACCTGACGCTGATCCACTGGCCGGCCCCGGGCAACGGCGTGTCGATCGACGCGTTCATGACCGCGCTCGCCAACGCGAAGGCGAAGGGCCTGACGCGCCAGATCGGCATCTCGAACTTCAACATCGAACTGACGAAGGAAGCGATCGCGGCCGTCGGCAAGGATGCGATCGCAACGAACCAGATCGAACTGAGCCCTTACCTGCAGAACCGCAAGCTGGTCGAGTTCCTGAACGGCGCAGGCATCCACGTGACGTCGTACATGACGCTCGCGTACGGCAAGGTGCTCGGCGATCCGGTGATCGGCACGATCGCGCAACGTCACGACGCGACGCCCGCGCAGGTCGCACTCGCGTGGGCACTGCGGCTCGGCTACTCGGTGATTCCGTCGTCGACGAAGCGCGAGAACCTCGCGAGCAACCTGCTCGCGCAGGCACTGCGCCTGACCGACGACGACATGGCGCAGATCGCCGCACTCGAACGCAACGGCCGCGAAGTCGACCCGGCCGGCCTCGCGCCGCAGTGGGACTGAACGCATCGCCCGCCATTCGATATTTGATCCGCCCGCGGCCAGCCGGCCGCGGCACCGACAGGACACCCTCATGACCCAGGACCCGCTTTTTCAACCGCTGCGACTCGGCGCGCTGACGCTGCCGAACCGCATCGTGATGCCGCCGATGACGCGTTCGCGCGCCAGCCAGCCCGGCGACGAAGCCAACGAACTGATGGCCGCGTATTACGCGCAGCGCGCGAGCGCGGGCCTGATCGTCAGCGAAGGCACCTATGTCGCGCCGCTCGGCAAGGGCTACGCATGGACGCCCGGCATTCACACGCCGTCGCAGGTCGCCGGCTGGCGCAAGGTGACGGACGCCGTGCATGCCGCGCACGGCCGCATCTTCGCGCAGCTGTGGCACGTCGGCCGCCTGAGTCACACGAGCCTGCTCGGCGGCCGGCAACCCGTGTCGTCGTCGCCGCTCCAGGCGAAGGGCGTGAACGTGTTCGTCGCCGGTGAAGACGGCAGCACGCCGGGCTTCGTGCAGGCTTCCGAGCCGCGCGCGCTGACGATCGACGAGATCCGCGAGATCGTCGATCAATACCGCGACGCCGCCCGCCACGCGATCGAAGCCGGCTTCGACGGCGTCGAGCTGCACGGCGCGAACGGCTACCTCGTGAACCAGTTCATCGACTCGAACGCGAACACGCGTACCGACGCATACGGCGGCTCGCTGGAAAACCGGCTGCGCTTCCTGCGTGAAGTCACGCAGGCGCTGATCGAAGGCACCGGCGACGCATCGCGCGTCGGCATCCGCCTCGCGCCGCTGACGACACTGAACGGCTGCGTCGACGACGATCCGGAAACGACCTACCTCGCCGCCGCGAAGCTGCTTGGCGAACTCGGCGTCGGCTACCTGCACATCGCGGAAGCCGACTGGGACGACGCCCCGCTGATGCCGGTCGAATTCAAGCAGCAACTGCGCGCCGCGTACCCGGGCGTGCTGATCTATGCCGGCGCGTACACCGCCGAGCGCGCCCGCGAAGCGATCGCCGCGGGCTGGGCCGACCTCGTCGCATTCGGCCGCCCGTTCGTCGCGAACCCCGACCTGCCCGAGCGCCTGCGCACCGGCGCCGCGCTCACGCCGCACGACCGCAACACGCTGTTCGGCGGCGGCGCACCGGGCCTGATCGACTATCCGACGCTCGCGCAAGCCGCGGCCTGAACGATTCGCAGGAGTCCAACTTGACTGCTCCCCTCCCTCTGCGCAAGGGCAACGTCGTGCTGTTCAACACCGGCTGGCTGGAGCTGATCGACAGCCGCGCGCTCGTGCGCGACAAGGCGCGGGAATTCCTGTTCGTGCTGGGCCAGCCGCTGTATGTCGGCTCCACGCAGGTCAATATCGACCCGGTCGCGATCCGGTAACCGACGCTCCGCTTGCCGGACGAACATTCGAGGCATCTAATGAGAATCACGCTTCCCTCACGCCTGGGCTTTGGCACCGCGCCCCTGGGCAACATGTACCGTGACATCCCGAACGACGAGGCGCTGGCCACGGTCAACGCGGCTTGGGAAAGCGGCATCCGCTATTTCGACGCCGCGCCGCTGTATGGCGCCGGTCTCGCCGAGCTGCGCCTCGGTGAAGCGCTCGCGGGCCGGCCGCGCGATGAATACGCGCTCGGCACCAAGGTCGGCCGCTTGATCCTCGACGAACACGAGGATGCGTCGCAACGCGACCTGGGCGAAAAGGGCGGCCTGTTCCGCCACGGTCTGCCGAACAAGATCGTCTACGACTATACCGAGGACGGCACACTGCGTTCGATCGAAGCGAGCCTCAAGCGGCTGCGCACCGACCGCCTCGACACCGTATGGATTCACGATCCGGCGATCGACTTCCACGGCGAGCGCTGGCTCGACGTGTTCGACGTCGCGATGTCAGGTGCGGCCAAGGCGCTCACTCGGCTGCGCGACGAGAAGGTCATCAAGGGCTGGGGCCTGGGCGTGAACCGTATCGAACCGTGCGAGCTCGCACTCGAACGCTCGGATCCCGATGGCTTCCTGCTCGCCGGTCGCTACACGCTGCTCGATCACACAAGCGCGCTCGAGCAGCTGATGCCGGAAAGCGTCGCACGCGGGCTCGGCATCATCGTCGGCGGCCCGTACAACTCCGGCGTGCTGGCAGGCGGCACCCACTTTGAGTATCAGCCGGCGACGCAAGCGATGCTCGACCGCGTCGCGCATATCCGCCAGATCACCGAGCGCTTCGACATCGACGTCCGCGCCGTGGCGCTGCAGTTCTCGCTCGCGCATCCGGCTGTCGCCGCCGTGATTCCCGGCGCGAGCCGCCCCGATCGGATCGACGAGAACCTGCGTCTCGCCACGACGCCGATTCCGACGGCCCTGTGGGATGCGCTGAAGACCGAGCGCTTGATCGCCGAGCATGCCCCAACGCCGCGCGGTTGAATGTCGATGCGCGAATCCGCATCACGCGGATCCTTGAACCTGACCTGCCCCCGTCAGCAGGGCGAAAGATCTTCATGATCGGACGCCCTGCTCGTTTCAACCTGCCGGACAAACGATCAGGCGCGGCCGTCCCCTTCGCCGTTTCGAACATCGCCAAGCAGGGTGACGAGGACGAGCGCGGCAATCAGCCCCAGGTGCTCGAAAAAGCTGTTGAGCGCCATGAAGCGCGCCACGCCCGTCCGGTTCCAGAAGTCGTTCGCTACGAGCATCGCGACGACGGTCAGCACGCCGAGTCCACCCGCACCAATCCAGGTGAACCGGCGAAATACCACGCACAGCGAACCGCCAATCTCGACCACAACCGCCAGTGCAGCCCAGAGCGCGGGCGGGTGCAGGCCGAAACGCGCCTGCTCCGCGAGCGCATCGTCGAAGTGCATCGCCTTGTCGACGCCTCCGATCAGGAAGGCGGACACCAGCGCGAGTCGTACCAGCGCGCCGACCCACGGCTGCGCAAGCAGGACACGAATCCACCCGGGGCTGTACCGGCCGGTTGTCGTCGACATGTCAGATCGCCCAGCAGGAACAGCCGAACGCGCCCCAGAAACCCTTCGCGTCCGACGTCGGCAACGTGCTCCCCCACGCGCTCGCATGCGCGTGCGCATGCACGTTGCACGCGCTCGCGCAGCCGCACATCGCGGCGGCGGCCGCACGCTGCAGCGGTGCACCGCTGCGCTGCGTCGCGCCCCAGCCGCCGTAGCCGCCGTACTCGCGCACGGGCGACCAGTCCGGCATCGCGGGCGGAATCGGCGCGTCGTGCGACGCGAACGGGCCCGCGCCCCATACGATCTTTCCGCCGACCACCGTCAGCAACGCGGTCGTCGCGGCAATATCATCCTCCGCGCATGCGAAGAAATCGCGATCCGGGACCACCAGGTCGGCGAGCTGCCCGACCGCTACACGCCCCTTCTTTCCTTCCTCGTTCGAGAACCAGGTCACGTATTCGGTCCACATGCGCAACGCGGTCTCGCGATCGAGCAGGTTGCGCTGCGGATACATCCGCAGCCCGCCGACCGTCTTGCCCGTCACGAGCCATGCGAGCGACACCCACGGGTTGTACGACGCGACGCGCGTCGCGTCGGTGCCGGCCGACACCTTGATGCCCTTCGAAAGCATCTTCGCAACGGGCGGCGTCGCCTCGGCCGCCTGCGCGCCATAGCGCTCGACGAAGTACTCGCCCTGGTACGCCATCCGATGCTGCACCGCGATGCCGCCGCCCAGCGCCGCAATACGATCCATCGATTTTTCGGTAACGGTTTCCGCGTGATCGAAGAACCAGTTCAGACCGGCAAGCGGGATGTCCTTGTTGACCTTTTCGAACACGTCGAGCGCGCGGCTGATGGTTTCGTCGTAGGTCGCATGCATGCGCCACGGCCAGCGGTTCTGCGCGAGTACGCGCACGACGCCTTCGAGATCGTCTTCCATCTGCGCCGGCAAATCCGGGCGCGCGACGCGGAAGTCCTCGAAATCGGCCGCCGAGAACACCAGCATTTCGCCCGCACCGTTGTTGCGAAAATAGTCGGTACCGTCGTGATACTTGACGCTCTTGGTCCAGTTCACGAAGTCTTCCTTCTCGGCGTTCGGCTTCTGCGTGAACAGGTTGTACGCGATCCGGATCGTCATCTCGCCCGCATCGTGCAACTTGCGGATCACTTCGTAATCGTCGGGGTAATTCTGCGAACCGCCGCCCGCATCGATCACGCCCGTCACGCCGAGACGGTTCAGTTCGCGCATGAAGTGGCGCGTCGAGTTGTACTGGTATTCGAACGGCAGCTTCGGCCCCTTCGCGAGCGTCGCGTAGAGGATCGTCGCGTTCGGGTTCGCGAGCAGCAGCCCCGTCGGATTGCCCGCGGCGTCGCGCAGGATCGTGCCGCCCGGCGGCTCGGGCGTGTCCTTCGTGTAGCCGACCACCCGCAACGCGGCCGCGTTCAGCAGCGCGCGATCGTACAGGTGCAGGATGAACACCGGCGTATCGGGCGCGGCCGCGTTGAGTTCTTCGATCGTCGGCAGCCGCTTCTCGGCGAACTGGTGTTCGGTGAAGCCGCCGACCACGCGCACCCACTGCGGCGCGGGCGTGATCGCGACCTGGCGCCTGAGCATGTCCATCGCGACCGCGAGCGACGGCACGCCATCCCAGCGCAGCTCCATGTTGTAGTTCAGGCCACCGCGAATCACGTGGCAGTGGTTGTCGATCAGGCCCGGCAGCACGGCGCAGCCCCCGAGGTCGACGACCTTCGTCGCGCGCCCGGCAAGCGGCATCACGTCCGCGTCGCTGCCAACCGCAACGAAGCGGCCCGCGGCTATCGCCACCGCTGTCGCGGTGGGGTTTGCGCGGTCGAGGGTCGTGAACCTTCCGTTGTGAAGGATCAGATCCGGTTGGGACTCGGTTGCGGTCATATACGTCACCTCGTTTCGATCAGAAGCCAAACAGCTGTTTGATGGTGGGAATGGCCTGCACGCCGATCACCATGCCGAGCAACCCGACAAGGGCAATCAGCGGCGGTGCCGGAGAACGGACCTTGATTGCGCTGTAAATCACACCGATCAGCAAGCCCGCACCAAGGGAAACCAGATAAGGTTCCATACAATCAATTTCTCGGACAGGTTGGAATGCAGGTTGCACGTCCTGGCAAACATGGCGCGGGCGGCGTCCGTGCATCGGTCACGTCGCGCCGCCCGCGTTTCGTATGACCGATGCGGCATGTTCGGATGGAACACGCCGCATCGGCTTCGACAGGCGTAACGGCCTGCGATTACTTCGCCGGCACGGCCGCGAGCGCCTCGTGCGGCGTTGCGGTGCGCTGTGCAGCCTTGTGGACCATCGTGTATGCGTAATCGACACCCATCCCGTATGCGCCCGAGTGCTCCTTCGCGATTGCCATCACGGCGTCGTACGTCTCGCGGTGCGCCCAGTCGCGCTGCCATTCGAGCAGGACCTGCTGCCACGTGACGGGCACCACGCCGGCCTGCACCATCCGCTGCATCGCGAAATCGTGCGCATCCTTCGACGTGCCGCCCGATGCATCGGCGACCATGTAGATTTCGTAGTCGCCCTCGAGCATCGCGCACAGCGCGAACGTCGTATTGCAGACCTCCGTCCACAGGCCGGCGACGACCACCTTCTTGCGACCGTTCGCGGCCAGCGCGTCGCGCACCTTCTGGTCGTCCCACGAGTTCATCGACGTGCGTTCGAGCGTCTTCTGGTTCGGAAACACGTCGAGCAGTTCGGGATAGGTAAAGCCCGAGAAACTCTCGCTTTCGACCGTCGTGATCGTGGTCGGGATGTTGAATACCTTCGCGGCCTTCGCCAGCCCGACGACGTTGTTCTTCAGCACCTGACGATCGATCGACTGCACGCCGAATGCCATCTGCGGCTGCTGGTCGATGAAGATCAGCTGGCTGTTATGGGGGGTGAGTACTTCAAGCTTCGGATTGCTCATGACGGTCATGTCCTTTGATGCGGGGGAAAAAGAGAGCCTGCCTCGCCGGCCAACCGGGAGGCGCCCAATGCGCTGCGCCGGGAGGTTCGCCTGCCAGCCGTTGTCATTCAACACGCAAATTTATAGTAGCGCCAATTAATCGATTTGATTAATAAAATCCCTAAAGCAAGGCCTTAAAAGATCTTAAAACCATTGAATCGAATTCCCGCGCCCGGAAAGACCTGATACGCTGATTGTCGATTTCCTGATCGTCACCAAATCGGAATTTATTCCTATTCTTCACACGGTTGTCATTCGCTCATACCTGAATCATGAAACCGTATATTTCATCGCTATTTGCCGGAATTCTCGCGGGCGTCGTCTACAGCCTGATCGGCGTGCCGTCGCCGGCCCCGCCCACTATCGCGCTGGCCGGCCTGCTGGGCATCCTTGCCGGCGAACAGATCCTGCCGATCGCACGCAGGATGCTCTCGGGGATCCGGTTGAAAACCGCATGGAGCGACGCGAAGTGCGGCCAGCACATGTTCGGCCCCCTGCCCGGCGCGCAGGCATCCGATGCCGCTGCGAAGAGGGGGCAATCGACGCCGACGTGACACAGGTCGATTGATAGCGCCCCGGCTTCAGCGCCCGGATGATTTGTTCCGATTCGTATTGGACTCGACGGTGCTTGGCGATAACATGACAGCCCGACGCCCCCGCGGAATTCATCATGAAACTGTCATTCGAAGCGCTCGAGGCACTTGACGCGATCGACCGCACCGGCACGTTCGCCGAAGCCGCGGAGCTCCTGCACCGCGTGCCGTCCGCGCTGACGTATCTCGTACAAAAGCTCGAAAGCGACCTCGACGTCGCACTGTTCGACCGCAGCGGGCGCCGCGCGAAGCTCACGCACGCCGGCCGCGTGGTCGTCGAAGAGGGCCGTCGGCTGCTGCATGCCGCCGAACAGCTCGAACTCAAGGCGCAGCGTGCGCAGCAAGGCTGGGAAACCGAGGTACGCATCTGTATCGACGAGATCCTGCCGTTCGAGGCGTTGTGGCCGTACGTGCATACGTTCTACGGACTCGACATGAGCACGCGGCTGCGCCTGTCGACCGAAGTCCTCGGCGGCACCTGGGATGCGCTGATTTCGCGCCGCGCGGATCTCGTCGTCGGCGCAGCGGGCGAGCCGCCGGAACTGCCGGGCATCGTCGCGCGGCCGATCGGCACGCTCAGGCATGTGTTCGCCATCGCCCCGACCCATCCGCTCGCGGCGTTGCCCGAACCGCTGTCGATGGCGTCGGTCGTCGAGTATCGCGGCGCCGTCATCAGCGATACCTCGCGCGAACTGCAGCCGCGCTCGATTGCCATCGACGCCGGGCAACCGTATCTCGCGGTCCCCACCCTCGCCTCGAAACTGGCCGCGCAGTGCGAAGGGCTCGCGGTGGGCACGCTGCCGGATTGCATTGCGGCGCGCGCGATCGCGCAGGGCAAGCTCGTCGCGCGCGAGGTAACCGGCATGCGCGACACGACGCATTGCTATATCGCGTGGCGCGGCGACGAGGCCGGACGCGCGCTGCACTGGTGGGTCGAGCAGCTCGCGCGACCCGATCTCGTCGACCGGTTCACCGCGCTCGCCTGATTCCGCCGCACGCGGTCAGCGCACGTCGATCGCACCGCACGACCCGCGTTTTTCCGTCCTGCTCCCGCCGCATCAGCCGAACGAATCGTGAAGGCGCTTCATCTCCTTCTCGAGCCACTCGATCAGGTTGAACGACGCATGCGCGTGCGCGGCCGGCGGGATCATCATCTTCTCCTCGGTCGCGATGTGTTCGGTGAGGGATTCGCACATCAACCGCCCAAGTTCGGGTTTCCTCGCGATCAGTGGCGACAGGTCGCGGCTGCTCAACTGATAGGCCGTCACGGCGGTCACCGCGTAGACACTCGCATGAAGTTGCGTGCCGGCCAGCACGACGGACTGGCCGATCGCGTCGCCAGGCGCCATCCGCCTGACCTCCCTGTCGCCGGTCGCGCCCGGCACGAACACCGACGCGACACCAGCCCCGACGATCGTCAGCAGGCGCGTATCGGAATTCGACGCGTAGATCACCTCCCCTTTGTGGAATACGCGTGACGCCAGCGCATCGGCCAGCACGGCCAGATCTTCGTCGCCGAGTTGCCTGAAGAGTTCGACCGCGCGCAGCAGTCGTTGACCGCGCGAAACCGGTCGGTGCGCCGCGGCCGTCCCGCCAAGCGGGCGCAACGCGATGTCCGCGGCGGCCAGATGCCGGTGGGCCAGATCGTAGAGCCGGTTACGCACCGCCACCTTTTTTTGCAGCGCGTCGACGTAACAGACGAGTTCGTATTCGACGGAGTTGGTCCTGAACGCCTTGACGACCGAGACCGGCGCGGGACTGGCCAGCACGTCCAGCGAACTGGCGGCAGCCCGGTCGAGCGCATCGACGACGATGGCCGGGCGCACTTCCGGATCGATCTCGATCGTCAGTGTCACACCGTGTACGCTCGCGGGTTCGCTCAGGTTGACGATCGTCGCCTTCGCCGCCGTGCTGTTCGGCACGACGACCAGGTTGCCGAGGCTGTTGATCATCTTGGTCGCGCGCCAGTTGCTTTCGACAATCCGCCCTTCCAGCTCGCCGATGGCCACCGTATCGCCGAGGCGAAACGGTTGGGTGGTATTCAGGACGAGGCCCGAGAACACGTCGTTCAGCGTGTTCTGGACGGCCAGGCCCAGGATCACGGCCACGGCGCCCGAGGTCGCGACCAGGCCGCTCAGCGGCAGGCCCAGTACGTAGCCCAGCGCGGCCACCGCGGCCGCACCGAAGACGGCGCCTGCGGCGATGTCATGAAACAGCCGCTGGTTGCGCCACGCGCGCGGCAGCAGCAGATGGTCGAGCATCAGGCTGAACACCAGCGCGCACTGTAGCCACCAGGCGACACCGATCGCCTGGATCGCAAGCCGATCGAACCGATCGGGCGACGGGGGAACCGCGAGCGGGCTCACGCCGGTGGCGAACAGCACATAGGTCAACGCGGCGAACGACGCACAGCGCCAGATCGCTTTCGTCGTCGAACGGCCGGGCCCGAGCAATCGCCATGCAACGAGGTCGGCAACAACGATCGGTGCGCCGTAAGCGACGGTGACGGACAAGTTCAGCATGCTGGAATGGACTGCGTGCGCGCTTCGCGACTGGCATGGAACCCGCGCGATCGCATGGCTCGCGCTACCCGATCCGGCGAGCAGCCGCCGGCAGCGAATCGTGGCGTGAAAGGCAGGACTGGACAGGTTTCATGCGGTAGTCGTTCGATGACGCGCGAAGTCGCCGCGGCAACGCACGTGCCGACGGCCGCCCCACGCTGGCATTCAATGGCGTCGCGACATCGATGATCGGCCGTGCGAGCCGGTATGCTGCCCGCACGCCGGCGAATCGCCGACGGTCTCCGTGCATGCAATGTAGACGCACCGACCGGCCAGGTCCTGTGTTCAGGCTGAAACGTTCTGAATTTGCCAGCAGCGCGCGCCGTTACGGTTCGCGCGGCGGCAGCTCGGCCTCGCCCGCCTCGAACCCGAGCGCGTGCACTTCGGACCAGGCGTCGTGTATGACCCACGTCGGCCCCGAGGTATGGGCGAACGCGGCGGCATAGCCGGCAAACAGACGAACGCGCGCATCTTCGCGCGCCCGCGTCTCGCCCATATTCCGCATTGCATCGAGCGCCGCACGCGCCCGTTCGCGACATTCGTCCAGCAGCGACAGGTCGAAAAGGCACGGGACCGCGACAGCCGCCAGCGCGATGCCGACCTCCGCATCGCCGTTCGGCGAAAACGCCCAGTCGAGCGCCGCGCGCAGATTGCCGAGTTCGCGCCGGATCACGTCGAGCCGCGATTCGGACCGCGCCCCGTCGTCGCCATCGGGCGCAAGCCTGAACAACGTATGGAAGTAGTTCGCATGCGCAAGTGCCGCCGCCGCGCGTTCGCCGTTGTTCTCGAGTTGCTGCAGCGCATAGGCGCGCGTCGTGGTCAACAGCCGGTAGCGCGGCGGGCCGTGCGCGCTCTCGAGGCTCAGGAGCGACTTCGAGACGAGGCCGGCAATCGTATCGAGCAGGTCCGCATCGGCCAACCCCTTCGTTACGACGATCTCCCGCACCGCGTCGATCGAGAAACTGTCGCGGAACACGCCGAGCCACCGCAACAGCAGGCGCTCCGCATCGCCGAGCAAGCGGTAGCTCCAGTCGTACATCGCCTGCAGCGTCTGATGACGCGGCAGCGCCGTACGAAAACCGCCGGTCAGCAACCTGAAATGGTCGTCGAGATGCGCGGCCAGCAAATCGATGCCGAGCACGGCCGCTCGCGCCGCCGCCAGCTCAATGGCGAGCGGGAGACCGTCGAGCCGCCGGCACACCGATGCCATCAGCGCCACACTGCGTTCGTCGAGCGGAAAGCGAGGGTCGGCGGCACGCGCGCGCGCCGAGAACAGTTGCACCGCGCTTGCGCTCAGGATCTCCGCATCATCGGCGCCTTCGCCGGGGACATCGAGCGGTGGAATCGGGCACAGCCGCTCGCCCTGGATACGCAGCGCCTCACGGCTGGTCGCGAGGACGCACAATTCGGCATCCGACTCGGTCAGTGCAGTCGCGATCCGCGCGGCGTCGTCGAGCAGATGTTCGCAATTGTCGAGCACCAGCAACATCCGGCGGTGCGCCACGCTGGCCAGCACCGCCTCGAGCGTCAGCGATCCGGCCGGCTGCACGATGCCGAACGCACCCGCCAGAGCGTCGGGCACGAATCGCGGACACGCCACCGTGGCAAGCGACACGAACGCGGCGCCATCCGGAAAACTCGCCTCGGCCCGCATGGCCGCTTCGAGCGCGACCCGCGTCTTGCCGATGCCGCCCGCACCGACCAGCGTCACGACGCGCGCGGTGTCGAGCGCCGCGAGCACATCGGCAACGGTCTGCTCGCGGCCGACGAGTGCGGTCGGCGCGGCCGTCAGCCGCGACGTCGCGGGACGCACCGGCGCCGCGCCTTCGATCTGGCCGCCGACCAGCCGATAGCCGCGCCCCGGCACCGTGACGATCAGGTTCCGGTCGTCAGCCAGTGCCTTGCGCAACGCGGCAATATGCACCTGCAGGTTGTTTTCCTCCACGATCGTGTGCGGCCACACGCGCTGCATGATTTCGTCTTTCGATACCAATGCGCCGTTCGCCCGAATCAGGAGTTCGAGAATTTCGAATGCGCGACTGCCGATGCGCAGCAGTTTGCCGTTCGAGCGAATTTCACGTCTGTCGAGAAAAACGTGAAGTGTTCCAATCCGAATCATGGGAATTCTTAATCGATTGCATTCATCGATGCCCTGTCAGAAATGACACCGGTTTGACGCCATGCTACGGCATTTGCCTCACGAAATGATTCAAATTATCAGAACAGAAAGAGCAAATTTTTTGAATCGACGAAAACCACGATCGTCGCGACGTCTCCCGGGTACGCGCCGTGCCCCGCCCGGCACGGCACATCGCGGCATCCTGCATTTTCAATACGCGAAACAATCGTTCACCCGTGAACCTGTCTTGCAGGATAAAACGGCCGATTTTCTTGAACCGATTTCGTCGTCTCGTTAATTGAAATGGCGTTCGCATGGCTTGCGGCAAAAACCAGATAAAAGCGACGTGCAAAGCGCAGCGAAATCGATTCCGGGCGTGACGACCGGTCGGATTTTCCGTTCAGAACGATTCAGGCCGCGCTCAGGACATTCAGCGGCGCGGCGCGCGACGATGGTTCCACGGCGCCAGCGTCGAGCGACTGCCGTCACGCCGCGAGGAACACGACCATGGGCAACCGTATCGCCGGCATCCGGATTCCCGACGGCCCGATCGCACGGGAAGCCGCCGCGACCGTGCGCGCCAGCGAACCGGAACTGCTGTTCCGGCACGCGATGCGCGTGTTCGCGTTTGCATCGATCCTCGGGCTGCGTCGCGGCATCGCGTTCGACGCCGAGCTGCTGTACGTCGCTGCACTGTTCCATGACTTCGGACTGACGGAGCGCTACCGGCATTCGCGCCGGCGCTTCGAAATCGACGGCGCGAACGCCGCACACGCATTCCTCGGCGGATTCGGCGTCGCCGCCGAAGATGCGGCGGAGGTCTGGCGCGCGATCGCGCTGCACGCGACGTTCGGGATTCACCCGTACATGACGCCGTTGACGGCGTTGCTCGGCGCAGGCATCGAGACGGATCTCTTCGCGCGTCATTTCGACCAAGTGAGCCGGTCCGAACGCGACGAGATCGTGCACGCGTGGCCGCGCGGCCCCGGTTTCAAGGAGCTGTTCCTCGAGGCGCTCGCCGCGGGCACCGCGCATCGCCCTGCGACCGCGTTCGGCAACGTCTGCGCCGACGTGCTCGAGCGTTGCGACCCGGACTATCGTCGGACGAATTTCTGCGGCCTCGTGCTCGGGTCGAAATGGACGGAGTGAGCCGACCAGTCGATCGGGGCCCGCTCCGCCACGTCAACGTCGCCGCTGCAGCATCAAGCGCGGGCGAACGCCAGCAGTTCGTCGTTCAATCGTTGCGCGTGCGTCAGGTACAACGCATGCGGCCCGCCCTCGTAGACGCTCAGCGTCGCGTGCGGCACGC
The DNA here is from genome assembly GCF_003330765.1 of Burkholderia pyrrocinia. Taxonomy (NCBI): domain Bacteria; kingdom Pseudomonadati; phylum Pseudomonadota; class Betaproteobacteria; order Burkholderiales; family Burkholderiaceae; genus Burkholderia; species Burkholderia pyrrocinia. Next base: position 667,616 of record NZ_CP024904.1, read on the forward strand.
GCTTCGCCGTGACGGCGCCCGTGAGCGCGAGCGGCACCGTCTGGTCGTCGTCGCCGTGAATCACGAGCGTCGGCACGTCGAACTTGTCGAGATCCGCGCTGAAATCGGTTTCGGAAAACGCGCCGACACAATCGAGCGTCCCCTTCAAGCCTGCCTGCAGCGCCATGAAGGACGTCCAGTCGAGCGCGGCGCGCGAGATCGCCGAAGCGGCCCGGTTAGAACCGGTGAACAGCGGCCAGAACTGCTCGAAGAATGCCGCGCGATCGGCCACGATGCCCGCGCGGATACCGTCGAACACGGCCACGTCGACCCCGTCCGGATGGTCGTCGCGCCGCGCGACCAGCGGCGTCACCGATCCGATCAGGACGGCCTTCGCGATGTGCCGCGTGCCGTGCCGGCCGATGTAGCGGGCCACTTCGCCGCCGCCCATCGAAAAGCCGACGAGCGTCACGTCGCGCAGCCCGAGCGTCTCGATCAGCGTCGCGAGATCGTCCGCCAGCGTGTCGTAGTCGTAGCCCGTCCACGGCTGACCGGATCGACCAAAGCCGCGCCGGTCGTAGGCGATGCAGCGAAAACCGTTCGACGCGAGATGATGCATCTGGACGTCCCACATGTCCGCATTCAACGGCCAGCCGTGAATGAACACGACCGGGCGCCCTGCGCCCCAGTCCTTGTAGTGAATCGAAACGCCATCGCGTGTCGTGAACGTGCTCATACGGATTCCTCAGCGGTGAAAAAAAAGCGGCCGCCGGCCGTGGCCGACGGACAGGGCACACCGTTCCGGGTCATGAACGGGACAGCCTGACGATGAACCGGTCCAGTTCGGACGCGAGGATCACCTCCCGGTAGTTCGCGGGGCGCTTCGATCCGCGCCATTGCGGCTTGTAGATCGCATCGCCGGTACGAATCGTCATGCCGGTCAGCGAACAGCGCCCGAGGGTGCGGGACTTTGCGCTGATCCAGCGCTGCTCGTCATACCGGCAGCGCGTCGGATCGCTCCATGACACCAATACCGACGAATCGGTCTGCCGCTCGACGGCGATGATCGCGCAACGGCGGCGCACGCCACCGCTCGACGCGGGCGGCGCATCGTCACGATGGCGACGGCGCACGGCGTCCGGGTCGCGAAGATGCGACGGCGCACAGCGGCTCGCAGCCGGCGACGGATCGAGCAGCGTCATCACGTGCTCCCAGCGATTGAATGCATCCATGACTGCGTATCCAGGCAAGTGGCGAGGGCCGGATGTGTCGCACCCGCCCATATCGCGATCGTCATCCGCCGACGCGAACCGGCACCGACTCGCGACGGGATGACCTGATGCTGACGATAGCGGGCCGCCGCTGAAGAGTCTTGATGCCGGACTTAAATTTTCTGGCTGGTGCGTTCGCGCGGCGCGCATCGCGACCGGCTTCATGAAAATTCAGCGCGATTTCAGTACAGGCCGCATGGCCCCGGGATAGGCTCCTGTCGGCGTTCGTTCGCTGTCTTCGCGCGCCTGTCTGCCCGCGACCGCGAACGCACGCCGGCTGCCGGCCCGATTGCCGCATGCGGGCAGATCCGAACCATCCATCCAACGCGGCATCGTTCCACCGCACGTTCAAGGAGTCCCAATGCGTCCAGCAGACATCGACGCCGTTCACTCGGCGCGTCGCCGAGACATGCTGCTTGCCGGCGCGACCGCCGTTGCAGCCGCCGCGCTGCCGGCAGCAGCAGCAGCAGCCCCCAAACACGCCGCTTCCGCCCATCAAGGAGCCCATGCGATGAACACGATCACCACGAAAGACGGTACGCAGATTTACTTCAAGGACTGGGGCAGTGGCCGCCCGGTCGTCTTCTCGCACGGCTGGCCGCTGTGCGCCGACGCGTGGGATCCGCAGATGCTGTTCCTCGTGCAGCACGGTTACCGCGTAATCGCGCACGATCGCCGTGGCCACGGCCGCTCGAGCCAGCCGTCGCAAGGCAACGACATGGATACGTATGCCGACGATCTCGCGGCGCTGATGAATGCGCTCGACCTGCGCGAAGCCACGCTCGTCGGCCATTCCACCGGCGGCGGCGAAGTCGCGCACTACATCGGGCGCCACGGCACGAAGCGCGTGTCGAAGGCCGTGCTGATCGGCGCGGTGCCGCCGCAGATGGTGAAATCGGCATCCAATCCCGGCGGCCTGTCGATGGACGTATTCGACGGAATCCGCAAGAACGTCGCCGAGAACCGTTCGCAGTTCTACAAGGATCTCGCCGTGCCGTTCTTCGGCTTCAACCGTCCGGATGCCAAAGTGTCGCAAGGCACGATCGACGCGTTCTGGGCGCAGGGCATGATGGGCAGCGCCTATGGCCAGTACCTGTGCGTCAAGGAATTCTCCGAGGTCGACTACACCGAGGACCTGAAGAAAATCGACGTCCCGACGCTGATCCTGCACGGCGACGACGACCAGATCGTACCGATCGACGATTCGGCCCGCCTGTCCGCGAAGATCGTGAAGCACGCGGAGCTCAAGGTGATCCCCGGCGGATCGCACGGGATGTGCGTCGTCAACGCCGACCGGATCAATGCCGAACTGCTCGCGTTCCTGAAGGCGTAAGCGTCTCGGCACGGCGCGCCCGGCCGTCGCGCCGGCGCGCCCTTTAGTACGTTTCAGGATTTTTCAGGTCGTCGCCATTCCGTTGCGGCGTGCGCGATCGCTAAGATCGTCGATGCGGAATGTCCGCCGATCCGGCGTCGGGCGCTCACTGCGCACGCGCCGGCCTGAGCAGTATGCCGATCTTGAGCTTACCTAACGTTTTTTTGTGTTGAAGTCACTCGGCATGCTGCCGTTTCACCACACGACGCGCAAAGCGACGCTGACGCGCGTGGGTCAGGACGTGCCCGCTCAGACGCGCGCGCCGACCGGGCGCACGCCCAGCGCTTCGGCCTGCCGTACGAGATCCGGCAGCGTGCGGACCTGCATCTTCTTCATGACCTGGGCCCGATGCACTTTCACCGTGATTTCCTGGAGGCCGAGATTCGCCGCGATCTGCTTGTTCATCAGGCCCGCGACCACCTGGCCCATCACTTCGCGTTCACGCGGCGTCAACGACGCATAGGCACCGCGCACCGCGTCCAGCGCACGGTCGCGCGCGAGGCGCTCGCCGTCGCGGGCCAGCGCGTGGCCGACGGCATCGAGCATCGCATCGTCGTCGAACGGCTTCGTCAGGAAATCGAGCGCACCGCCCTTCATCGCCTTGACCGTCGTGGCCACATCGCCGTAACCCGTCATGAACAGGATCGGCACATTCAGGCCCGTCCGCACCGCTTCCTCCTGAACGGCCAGCCCGCTCTCGTCGGCAAGACGCACATCGAGGATCAGGCAGCTCGGCACGTCGGGCCGCTCGAATGCGAGAAACGCCCGCGACGACGCGAACGTCTCGACGCGAAATCCCGCCGAACGCAACAGCGCGCTCAACGCGCGCCGCAACGTTTCGTCGTCATCGACCACATAGACGATCGATGCGGAATCACCCGCGCGTTGCTTGCCGATCGACGTCATGTCCGGCCTGTTCGCCATTGCATTCCCTGTGTAGGCATCCGCTTCATTATCGAATGATAAACTAAGAAAACGCCGTACGGAACCGCCACGCCGCACGCGGCGCGGCCGGCCGACTGGCCGCCACTCACGCGGGCGGCGCGCCGGATGCGACCTGATCGATCAGGTTGATCATGTCGTCGGACGGAAACGGTTTGCGCAGGAACGCAACCGCGCCTTGCGCCAGCCCGCGACGGACCGATTCGTCGTCGCCATGCGCCGACATGAAGATGACCGGCAGCGTCACCTTGCGCTGAACCAGCGCAAGGTGGACGTCGAGACCGCTCATCCCCTTCATCTTCAGATCGACCAGCACGCAAGCCGCGTCGTCCAGCGAGCCGGCCGCAAGGAATTCCTCGCCCGACGCAAACAGCAGTGCGGTATGGCCAGCCGACTTCAGCAAGCTGGCAAGACTCTTACGGACCGACGCATCGTCATCGATGACGCAAACAATGGCCATGAAATGAGAACCTGAAAATTTTGTCAATCCACAACATCGCGACGCAGCGTGCGCCGCGTCGACAGGCGGCACCGCTGCGCGCCACGCCCGCACGACCGGTATGTCACGCCCACGGCCCTGCCGCCAGCAGCGGTTGCGCGGACGCTGCCGGCGTCGGCGGCAGCATCCGCGCAACCGCGCGTTCCTCGCCGACGAAGGACACGCATCGGGCATGGATGCGACTGGCTTCGCCCGACTCCGCCAGCTTCTCGAGCGCATACGCGCGCACGACCTCGAGCAGCGAATAGCACTTCGACAGCCCGGCCGAATGAACGACCAGCAGCGATTTCGACGCAAGACTGACCAGACAGTCGAGCACCCGGGCGGCGCCCAGTTCGTCGCAGGCTGCCAGCGCGCACGCCGCGTCGAGCCGGAACGCATCCGGAAACACCGCGAGGCGGCACAGCACGGTGCGCTCCGCATCGTCGAGCAGCCGATAGCCCCACTCGATCGTGGCCCTGAGGGTCTGCTGGCGCGGATGGGCTGTCCGCAGACCGCCGGACAACGACAGCACGGACTTGTCGAGATCGGCTGCCAACCCCTGGATCCCGAGCGACGCGACGCGGGCCGCGCCGAGTTCGAGCGCGAGCGGCAGGCCGCTCAGGCGCCGGCAGAGGGTCGCGATCGCGTCCAGCGTCTTCGCATCGGCGGGAAGGTCGGTGCCCATCGCACGCGAGCGTGCCAGAAACATGCGGACGGCGCCGCATGCGACGATCTCGCCTTCGCTCGCGCCGGCCGGCGGCACGGGCAGCGGCCCGACGCGATAGACGCGCTCGCCAGCGACACGCAGCGGTTCGCGGCTGGTCACGACGAGTATCGCGCCGGCATTCTCCGCCGTGATCGCTTCGCAGAGGTCCGCCAGCTTGTCGACATGCTGCTCGGCGTTGTCGAGCAACAGCATGACGCGCTGCCTGCCGATCGCGCGCACGACATCGGCAGGCCCTGCGGCCGGGCCGCCCGACAGGTCGAGCGCGTCCAGCACCGCGGACTCCAGCGTCGCGCCGCCCTGCCAGCCGGCGAGATCGATCCGGACCATCTCGATGCCGCGCACCGCCGACCAGGCCATGGCGACCTCCAGCGCGAGATGCGTCTTGCCGACACCGCCGGGGCCGACCAGCGTGACGAGCGCCTCACGCTCGAGCAGCGCGCGCAGTTCGGCCGCTTCCTGCTCGCGGCCGATCAGCGGACACTTGCGCGGTGCGGCGCCCGCCCGGGCGCCGCGCACCGGCTCGCTCCCGTCCGGCTGGCCGCTGGCGCCGGCCAGGTCGGCCGGCGGCGCGAGCCGGTATCCGCGGCCCGATTCGGTCCGTATCCACCCGTGTTTGCCGCCGAACAACTTGCGCAGCGTCGAGATGTGCACTTGGATGTTGTTCTCGACCACGATCGTGTTCGGCCACACGGCTTGCATGATCTCGTCCTTCGACACGAGCCTGCCGGCCGCCTTCACCAGCAGCTCGAGAATCTCGAATGCCCGGGCGCCGATATACCGGGGCTGCCCGTCGACGCAGACTTCGCGGCACTCAAGGGAAACCGTCAACCGCCCGAACGTATACATGATCCGCACTCGCTTATGCTGCTCCGCACCTTGCGCCGCCTCGCGAGACGACGCCCTCTGGTTCGCCCGCCCGGCTGCATCGATGCGTGTCGGAAGGCTTGTACCCATCGTATGGCGCGGCTCGCGCGCCGACCATTATCTATAGGTTTAGTCGGGTACCGGCCGGCCCGGTCGTCGGGAACGGCGCGGCGGGTGCTGCAGAGTTCGTCAGGCTGGCGGACAATGCGCCAGCCGCCGCCCGAACGTGCGCCATCCAGCCCGGCCGATTCCGTTTTACGAGCCGCTTTCCCCCTGCTCCACCCAGCCTGCCCCCCACCGTGAACCAACCCTTGCGCGACCCGAACGACACGAATCGAATGGATGCCGACTGGCTGGCGCGCGCCCGCCTGTCGAATGCAGTCCGCTCAGGGGACGTGCTGTGGTTCGACCTGACCGACGCCGCGACGGGGCGCGTGTGGTCCGCGTGCCAGACCGGGTGGGAATCCGACCAGCGCTGCCGGCAATTCGAGCACGTATACGCATTGAACGAAGTCCTGGAACCGGCGTGGGCGCTCATGCCGGTTGCACTGATCCGCGCCGCGGACGGCCCGGTGCTCGTCCATCCTCGCCTGGACGTGCGTGCGTTCGACACGCTGGCGGACGAGCGGCTGCCGCTCGACGTCTTGCTCGACACAGCGATCCATGCCGTGCGCACGCTCGGGGAGCTTCATCGGCGCGGCTGGCTGCACGGCGATCTGCAACCGGCCAGTTTCGTCGTCGCACCGGACGGCACGGTCATGCTTCGCTCGTTCGCCCATGCGCGGGACCGTGGGACGGAAAAAGCCGCAGCGAATACGATGCGCGCGGATTTCGCGGCCTACGCGGCGCCCGAAGTATCCGAAGGCGCACGCGTCGACGAGCGCTCCGACCTGTACGCGTTCGGCATCACGCTGTTCCGCCTGCTGACGGGTGCGATGCCTTACAAGGCCACGTCGACGTCCGAATGGGTCCACGCGCACGTCGCCATGCAGCCGTCGCCGGCCACGACCTTTCGCGACGACCTGCCTGCCATCCTGAGCGACCTGATCCTCAAGCTGATCGCCAAGGAACCCGCGGATCGCTACCCGTCCTGCGAAACGGTGCAGCACGATCTCGAACGTATCCTGCGCGACTGGCTGGCAGCAGGCCGCGTCGAGCCGTTCGCGCTCGGCGGCAGCGATCCGCTGGCCGGTTTGCACGCGCCCGACCGGCTGGTCGGCCGTGAAGCCGAATCCCGCCGGCTCGAGGAGGTGCTGGCAGCCGTATCGCGAACCGGCGCGACCGCCATCGTGCTGATCGACGGGCCGGCCGGCGTCGGCAAGACCGCGCTGGCGGAGAACTTCATGCGCCATGCGCGAGCGGCGTCGCGCACGGCCTGGTGCACGTCGGCGAAGGTCGATCAGTTCCAGCCCGCACGGCCCTACGCGCCCGTGCTGCAGGCATTGCGCACGCTGTTCGGCAGCGCGCTGGCCAGGCGCAACGACGAAATCGCGGCGATCGCCGCACGGCTGCGCGACTGCTTGGGAAGTCAGGCCAATCTCCTATCCGCCATCTTTCCGGAAATTGCGTGGCTGCTCGATGTCGAGCCCGTCGCATTCGACCATACCGGTGCGATTCCGGAATTTCATCTATGCCAGATCGTCGTGAATGCCTTCCGTGCGTTCGCGGCGCCGGCCGAACCGCTTGTCATGGTGCTGGACGACATCCAGTGGGCCGACGACGCGACGCTCGCGTTTCTCGCGGCGGTCGCGGTCGATCCGCCGGCCAATTTCTGCATCGTGGCCGGTTATCGAAGCGGGCCGCAGCACGACCACCCGCCGGCGTTCCGCCGCTTCCTGCCGCAGCTCGACGCCACGCGCCTGTCGGCGCTTACGCTGACGCCGCTCGACGCACCCGACGTTACGCGCATGCTGGCCGGCCTGCTCGGGGAGGCGCCGGCCCGGCTGTCCGGGCTCGGCGACATCGTTCACCGCAGGACGGGTGGCAATCCGTTCTACATCCAGCAGTTGCTGCGCACGCTGATCGACGAGCGGCTCCTTGACTACGACCCGATGCGGCAAACGTGGCAGTGGCATTCGTCAGACATCGACGCGCACCACCTGACCGAGAATGTCGTGAGCCTGCTCGCGATCCGGATGCAGCGGCTGCCGCATGAATCGAGAACGCTGCTGTCGCTGCTGGCTTGTATCGGCACCGATGCCGACGACGCGCTGTTGTGCGCCGCCGCCGGCAAGACGTGGGCCGAACTCCGCTTCTGGCTGGACCCCGCGCGCCAGGCGGGCCTCGTGTCGCTCTCCGGAAACCGCTGGCGCTTCGTTCACGACCGCATCCTCGAGGCCGTCCACGTGCTCGCCGGGCGGGCGGAGCGCGCGCAGTGCCACGCCCGGATCGCCGCCGCGATGCTCGTGCGCGCGGACCCGCAGTCGACCGAATCGCTGCTGGAACTTGCCGCCCAGATCGAGCACGCGAAAACCGCGCCACTCGACGGCGCGCTCGCGCTCGCGTTCGCGGATGCCCTGATCGCGGCCGCGGAGGCGGCAGCCACGGCCGCCGCGCGCGATCGCGCGTTGTCGTTTCTCGTGTCCGCGCAATCGCTGCTCGGCCCGCACGCATGGTCGCAACACTACGGTCTCGCGAGCCGGATCGGCATCCTGCGCAGCGGCCTGCTGCTCGCGATCGGCGAAACCGCGCAGGCATCCGACGCGATCGACGCGCTCATGGCGCGGGCGCGCACGCCGGCCGATCTCGCCGAGGCCCACCGGCTGAAGGCCGCGCAGCTCACGGTGGAGTCGCGCTACCGACAGGCCGTCGACGTCGCGCTGGCCGGGCTGGCGCTGCTCGGCGTGCAACTGCCCGCCGAGCCGGTCGAGGCCGATCTCGCGGCGGCTTGCGACGCCGTGCGCGATGCGCTCGATGGCCGCGCCATCCGCGAACTGGCCGACCTGCCCGTCATGACCGACACGCGCGTCGAAGCGACGATGGCGCTGCTGACCGCACTCGAAGCCGCAATGTTCTATCCGAGCGGCGGGCTGATGTTGCTGCATTTCGCGACGATGGTCCGGCTGACCCTGCGCCACGGCGTCACCGCCGCGTCGGTGCAGGGGCTCGCGTGGTACGGCGTCAGCATTGCCGAGCATCACGACGCGTATGAAGACGGCCTCGAATTCGCGAAGGTCGCGCTCGCGCTGGTCAATCGCCACGGCTTCGAGCGCTACCGCTCCGCGACGCTGGTCGCGCTCGACCAGGTGAGTGTCTGGACCCAGCCGCTGTCGTACGCACTCGACCGCGCGCGCGATGCGAAAGCGGCGGGCAATGCGAGCGCCGAGCTGCGCTGGATGTGCTATAGCTGCAACCACATCGTCAGCAACCTGCTCTCGATGGGCGAAGCGCTGCCGGCGATCCGCGACGAGATCGATCCGCTGCTGCAGATCGCGCGCGGCGCGCGTTACGACGACATCGTCGACCTCGTGTCCACCCAGTCGGAATTCGTCGACGCGCTGCAACTCGGCTACGACCGGCCGGTCGGCACCTGGCGTGCTCGTGCGTCGACGAAGACGCCGATGTCGGTCCTGCAGTTCTGGACCGACGTGCTCGCCGGCCAGGCGGCCTTCATCTTCGGCGACGCAGACGCGGCGCATGCGTCGCTCGATGCAGCCGCCTCGAGCGCGTGGTCGACGCCCGCGCACATCATGCTGTCCGACTTCCACCTGTTCGGCGTGCTGGCCGGCATCGCGAGCGACCGCGGCATCACGTCGCCCGATCGGCTGCTCGAGCGATATGCGCCGCAACGCGCCCGCTTCGCCGCCTGGAGCGAACGCAATCCGGCGACGTTCCGCAACAAGCTCGCACTGATCGACGCCGAATTCGCGCGCGTGCGCGGCGAACATATGGTCGCGATGCAGCAGTACGATATCTCGGCCAGCCTCGCGGCGGAACGCGGTTTCGTGCACGAACAGGCGCTCGCGCACGAACTGGCCGCGCGTCACGCCACGTCGCACGGGCTCACCGGCCCCGCACGCCATCAGTTGCGGCTCGCCCATGCGTGCTACCGGCGCTGGGGCGCGGCCGGCAAGACGCAGGCGATGGAAGCGCAACACCCGTTCCTCGTGATGGAGCCGTCACCGGGCGGCCCGGCCATGCCCGCGCGCGAAGATCTCGATTTCGCGCTCGCGATGCGCGCGGCCCACTCCCTGTCCGAGGAAATCGTGCTGGAGCGCCTGATCCAGACGCTGATGCGCAACATGATCGTGTATGCCGGCGCGGGCTACGGCCTGCTGCTGCTCGCCCGGCACGACCGGCTGACGATCGAGGCAGCCGCGCGGACCGTCGGCAGCGACGTGATCGTCGATATTGCCCGCAGCGAACCCACCGAGCTGAATGTTCCGCTGTCGATCCTGAACACCGTCGCCCGGACCCGCAAGCCGGTCGTGCTCGCGAACGCGCAGCGCGAAGGCGTTCCCGACCACGTCGACAGCCTGCGCGCACACCCGACGCGCTCGCTGTTCTGCCTGCCGCTGTTGAAGCAGGGTGCGCTGATCGGCGTGCTGTATCTCGAGAATGCGCTGAGCAACGGCGTGTTTTCGCCGCGGCGCATCGCGATGCTGGAAGTACTCGCGCCGCAGGCGGCCAATGCGCTGGAATCCGCCCGGCTTTACGCGGAACTGATCGACGAGAACACACGCCGGCTCGAGACCGAGGCCGCGCTGCGGCATGCACGGACCGAGCTCGCGCGCACCGCGCACATGACGGTGATGGGCGAACTGGCCGCGTCGATCGCGCACGAGATCAATCAGCCGCTGACGAGCATCGTGTCGAGCGTCGGCGCCTGCATGCGCTGGCTGCGCGGCATGCAACCCGATCTCGGCGAAGCGCTCGCGAGCCTCGAAGACATCCGTGCGTCCGGCGTGCGTGCGGCCGACATCGTCCGCGCGTTGCGATCGCTCGCACGCCAGGCACCGCCCGCGCTGGCGCCGCTCGCGATCGACGACCTGATTCGCGACATGCTGCATCTCACCGCGACCGAAATCGACGCGAAGCAGGTCGCGCTGTGCGTCGACCTGCATTGCAACGGCATCCGCGTGATGGCGGATCGCACCCAGATCCAGCAGGTGATCCTGAACCTGGTCACCAACGCGCTCGACGCGATGGACGGACTGGCCACGTCGCGCGAACTCGAAATCGCGTCGCAGGTCGGCGACGGCTACGCGGTCGTCTGCATTGCCGACCGCGGCGCCGGCATCGATGCCGACATCGCGAACCAGATCTTCGATCCGTTCTTCACGACGAAATCGCACGGCATGGGGATGGGCCTGGCGATCTGCCGCTCGATCGTCGAAGCGCATGGCGGCACGCTCGAAGCCGCACCACGCGAAACGAGCGGGACCGTCCTGACGTTCCGGCTGCCGGTGTCGACGACGCGCTGACGCATGGGGCGAGCGCGCGGCGGAATCCGCGTCTCGCCGCGGCTCAGGTGCCGCTCGGCCGACGCGCGTCTTCGCCCAGGAACCGGTGCACGAACGTTACGGCCATCGCCCCTTCACCGACCGCCGACGCCACCCGCTTGACCGAACCCGACCGGACGTCGCCCGCCGCGAACGACCCGGGCACGCTCGTTTCCAGATAGTAGGGTCGGCGCTCGAGCGGCCACACACGCTCGAATGCCGGGCAGTCGTACAGATCGCTGCCCGTCACCAGATAACCACCCGGATTGCGAATGATGTTCGTGTCGCGGGCCCATTCGGTGTTCGGCGCGCCGCCGATGCAGACGAACAAGTGCGTGGCCGGCAGTACGTCGCGCGCGCCGTCCTCCGAGCGCAGCACGATCGCTTCGAGCCGGCCGTCGCCATGCAGCGCGTCGACGGTCGAGCCGTACCGGACCGTCACGTTGGGCGCGCGCTCGATCCGGTCGACCAGGTAGCGCGACAGCGTCGCCGCCAGCGACGCGCCCCTGACGATCATCGTGACTTCGCGCGCGTGCCGCGCGAAGTTCATTGCGGCCTGACCCGCCGAATTGCCGCCGCCGACGATGAACACGTGCTTGCCTTCGCACATCGGCGCTTCGCTCGACCCCGCGCCATAGAACAGGCCGGCGTTGAGAAACTTCTGTTCGTCGGGCAGGTCGAGACTACGGTATTCGATCCCGGTCGCGCAGATGTTCGAGCGCGCGGTCAGGATCGAGCCGTCGGCCAGGTCGACGCGAATCTTTCCGTCGACGAACGTCGCGTGCACGCCCTCGCGCATCATCAGCAGCTCGACGCCAAACTTCACGGCTTGCTGGCGCGCCCGTTCGGCCAGCTCGGCGCCCGGAACGCCCTCCGGAAACCCCATGTAATTCTCGATCAGCGAACTCGTTCCCGCCTGCCCGCCGATGGCATCGCGTTCGATCACGACGGCCCGCAGCCCCTCCGACGCCGCGTAGACGGCTGCCGACAGGCCGGCCGGACCCGCACCATAAATCGATACGTCGTACTCGACGAAGCGCGGCCGGGCGACCCAGCCGAGCTTGGCGGCAATCTCCGGCAGCGTCGGCTGGTAAATGCACGAACCGTCCGGAAAGACGACAACCGGCAGCCGGATGTCGCGCAGCGGCGCGATACCCAGCTCGCGCACGCAATCGGTGTCGGACGTCAGCTCGCACCATTCGTACTCGACCACGCCGCGCTTCAGGAAGTCGCGGATTGCGTAGGCCTCCTTGCTGTTTGGCAAACCGATTACCTTGACATGCTGCGACTGAGTCATGAGCGCCTCCCGGTGACCGCCATGTCGGATCTCGCCCGGATCTCGCGCCGGCCGCACGTGTGACTGTACGTCCTCCCTGCCCTCCGGGCCGACACGCTTAATAAGAATTAAGCGTCCGCTCGCGACACGACCGTCCACAATGAACCGTATCCAACGCTTGCAGTTTCGCGCCGGCCGCGCTGCGAGCAATCTCCGGCGCCGGCATCGGAGCGGAAGATGGTCACAACCTGCACCCATCTCGGGGAAGCGCGCATTCTGACGACCGACAAGGACTACTGCGAGGAATGCGTGAAGTCCGGCAGCCAGTGGGTGCATTTGCGCCTGTGCCTGACATGCGGGCACGTCGGCTGTTGCGACTCGTCACCGAATCGCCACGCCAGCCGGCACTTTCACGAAACCAGCCACCCGCTGGCGCGGTCGATCGAACCGGGCGAGCACTGGGTCTGGTGTTATGCGGACGACGTCATGGCCGGCGAAATCGCGTCTTAACGCACCACGCATCGGCATCCGGCACCATTTCGGACTGCGGGTTAACACGGTTCGATCGCGGCTTCTTTTCGCCGATTTTTTCGACTATTATTTATCGAACGATAACTTATCTATCGATAAACAAGAGGTTCCTCATGCCTGTATCCAGACTCGCGCACTACTCGATCCGCACGCTCGATCTCGAGAAATCGTGCCGCTTCTATGAACGTGTGCTCGGCTTCAAACGCGGCTATCGCCCGCCGTTCGACTTTCCTGGCGCGTGGCTCTACAAGGGCGGCGACGAAGCCGACTACGGAACGGTCCACATCATCGGTGTCGATCCGGCCAACCCGGACGGGCTCGCGGCCTATCTCGGCGACAAGGACCTGCCCGCAGCGGGCACCGGAACCGTCGACCACATCGCGTTCCTCGCGACCGGCGTCGGAGCCATGTGGCACACGCTGCGCACCGAAAACATCGCGTGGCGCGACCGCACAGTGCCGAGCCTCGGTCTGCACCAGGTCTTCATCGAAGATCCGTCCGGCGTGACGATCGAGCTTAATTTCCCTGCCGCCGAGGTCGCCGGCCTGGCACTCCCTGACGCAGCCGCATCGGCCGGCGTCCCCCACGGAGACTGACATGAACAACAGCACTTCGACGAACCGCAAGGCCGCCATCATCGGCGGCTCGCTGGGCGGACTGTTCGCCGCGAATCTCCTGCTGCGCAACGGCTGGGACGTGGACGTATTCGAACGGGTACCCGAGGCGCTCTCGGGCCGCGGCGCCGGCATCGTCACGCACCCGGAACTGTTCGACGTGATGCTCGCCGCGGGCGTGCGCCTCGACGAATCGATCGGCGTGAATGTCGAATCGCGCATCACGCTGGCCAGGGACGGCACCGTGGAGTCGGAACGCAGGCTGCCACAGACGCTCACCGCGTGGAGCAAGATGTACCACGTGCTGCGCGCAGCCCTGCCCGACCAGCATTACCACTCAGGTGCTGTCGTCACCGATGTCGCGGACGGACCGGATCGCGCATCGGTCACACTGTCCGACGGCTCGGTCGTGCACGCCGATCTGGTCATCGCGGCCGACGGATTCCGCTCGGCGATCCGCGAACGGTTCCTGCCGGACGCGCAGCTTCAATATGCGGGCTATGTCGCCTGGCGCGGGCTGGTTGACGAAGCCAGCCTGTCGGACGCGACCCACGCGACGCTGTTCGGAAATTTTGCGTTCGGCCTGCCGCCGCACGAGCAGATCCTCGGCTATCCGGTCGCCGGCCAGGGCAACAGCACGAAGCCGGGCGAGCGTCGCTACAACTACGTGTGGTATCGCGCGACCCGCGAAGATACCGACCTGCCCAACCTGCTGACCGACGAGACCGGCAAGCTGTGGGCGGGCGGCATTCCACCGACGCTGATCCGGCGCGACGTCCTCGACGACATGGAAGACGCCGCCCACGCGCTGCTTGCACCTCAATTCGCCGAGATCGTGACGCGCGCGACGCAACCGCTGTTCCAGCCGATTTACGACCTCGAAGTACCGAACATGGCGTTCGGCCGGATCGCGCTGCTCGGCGACGCCGCGTTCGTCGCGCGACCGCATTGCGGGATGGGCGTCACGAAAGCCGCCGGCGATGCGCTCGCGCTCGTCACGGCACTCGCCACGCGCTCCGACACGCTCGACGCACTGTGCGAATACAGCGAAACGCGCACGGCATTCGGTGCCGCGATCGTGCAGCACGCGCGCCATCTCGGCGCCTACATGCAGGCGCAACTGAAAAACGACACCGAGCGCGAAATGGCCGAGCGCTATCGAACGCCGGAAGTCGTGATGCGGGAGACCGCCGTACCGCCGCATTTCTGAGCGCGGGCGGGCGCCGCGTGCGAGACGCGCGGCGCCCGCTGCCCGGCCCCGCATACCCAAACCAGAAGGAGACACCATGAACCATCCGATTCCGGCTGCCGCCGGCACCGCGCCCGACCTGGGCGCGCCGGCGCAGGCCATCCATCCGCTGCTGCGCGATGCCCGCTTTCGCGCACTGGTCAGGCGCAGACGGCTGTTCGCCTGGTCCCTGACGCTCATCATGCTCACCCTCTATTTCGCGTTCATCCTCACGCTGGCGTTTTCGCCGACGCTGCTCGGACAGCCGATCGTGCAGGGCCGGCCTACCCCGTGGGGCATCCCGGTCGGTTTCGGCATGTTCGTCGTCACGTTCGCGCTGGTCGCGCTTTACGTCTATCAGGCCAATTCAGTGCACGACACGATCGTCGCGTCCATTCGTCATGGAGGCGGTCAATGAAACGCCTGCTCCTCGCATCGATTGCCACCGTCGTGTCGGCACCGGCGTTCGCGGCCGGCTCCGCGGCGCTGGCGCACGGGCACAATCCGGTCGCGATCGGCATGTTCCTGTTGTTCGTCGCTTCGACGCTCTTCATCACGCGCTGGGCCGCGCGCAAGAACAACAGCGTGGCCGACCACTACGCCGCAGGCGGCAAGATCACCGCGATCCAGAACGGCTGGGCGATCGCCGGCGACTACATGTCGGCGGCGTCGCTGCTCGGCATCTCCGCGCTGGTGTTCACGAGCGGCTACGACGGCCTGATCTATTCGGTGGGCTTTCTCGCGAGCTGGCCGATCATCCTGTTCCTGATCGCCGAGCCGCTGCGCAACCTCGGCAAGTACACGCTTGCCGACGTCGTGTCCTATCGCCTCCGGCAACGGCCGATCCGCGCGTTCGCGGCATCGAGTTCGATCGTCATCGTGCTGTTGTATCTCGTGTCGCAGATGGTCGGCGCGGGCAAGCTTGTCGAACTGCTGTTCGGCCTGAACTACACGGTCGCGGTGCTGGTCGTCGGCGTGCTGATGGTCGTCTACGTGTTCTTCGGCGGGATGCTCGCGACGACCTGGATCCAGATCATCAAGGCCGTGCTGCTGCTCGCCGGCGCGGCCTTCATGGCGATCATGGTGCTGAGCCGTTTCGGATTCAGCCTCGACGCGCTGTTCGCGCAGGCAATTCTCGTCCATCCGAAACACGCGGCGATCATGCGCCCCGGCGGCCTGGTATCCGATCCGGTCTCGGCCGTGTCGCTCGGCCTCGCGCTGATCTTCGGCACGGCGGGCCTGCCGCACATCCTGATGCGGTTTTTCACGGTCGGCGATGTCAAGGCAGCCCGCAAGAGCATCCTCTATGCGACCGGCATCGTCGGCGTCGGCTATGTGTTGATCATCATCATCGGCTTCGGCACCATCGCGCTCGTTGCGTCTGACCCGCAATATCACGACGCGTCCGGCGCCATCGCGGGCGGCGTGAACATGGTGGCGATTCACCTCGCGCATGCCGTCGGCGGCAACGTGTTCCTCGGCTTCATCTGCGCGGTCGCATTCTCGACCATCCTGGCCGTGGTCGCCGGGCTGACACTCGCGGGTTCCTCGGCGATCTCGCACGACCTCTATGCGAACGTGCTGCGTCGCGGGCGCGCGTCCGATCACGAGGAAATGCGCGTAGCCCGCGGGACGACCCTGGTGCTCGGTGTGCTCGCGATCCTGCTCGGCATCGCGTTCGAAAAACAGAACATTGCGTTCATCGTCAGTCTCACGTTTTCGATCGCGGCGAGTTCGAACTTTCCCGTGCTGCTGCTCTCGATCTACTGGCGCGGCCTGACGACGCGCGGCGCGGTCCTGGGCGGCCTGCTCGGGCTCGCCACTGCCGTTACGCTCACCGTGCTGAGCCCGACTGTCTGGGTCCAGGTGCTCGGTCATGCGCACGCGGTCTACCCGTACGAATATCCGGCACTGTTCTCGATGGCGGCGGCGTTCCTCGGCGTCGTCCTGTTCTCCGTCACCGATCGCTCGGCCGGTGCGCAACGAGAGCGCGAGCAGTTCGATACGCAGCTCGTCGCCTGCGAAATGGGCATGACGCAACGCGGTTGAGCCGCGCGCCTCGAATAATCGATACCCCATGAGAGACACCATGTTGAATTGCACCTGCTGCATGTCGCCGGCACGACGCCGCGTGCTCGGCGCGTTTGCCGCGCTCGCCGGCACGGCCGTGGCCGGACGCCCTGCATCGGCGGCCGAGACCGCGAGCGCACCGGCCGCATCGACCGCCCCGCCGCCGAACCGGCCCCGCGCGATCGACATCCACGCGCACTACTACCCTGAAAGCTTTTGCGACCTGGTCGGCGGCGAAGGGAAACGTTTCGGCGGCTCGTTCGTGTGCGACGACGCGTCGTTCACGTTCCGGACGCCCGCCGGCGGGCTCGGGCCGCTGCCGATGAAGTTCATCGACGTCGACGAACGGCTCCGGGACATGGATGCGTCCGGTGTCGACGTCCAGGCGCTGTCGCTCAGCGTGCCGATGGCGTACTGGGGCGACCGGCCGTTCAACGCGAAGCTCGCGCGCGACTGGAATGCGTCCGCGTCGCGCGTCTACCAGCGGCACCCGACGCGCTTCGTCGTCCTCGCGACACTGCCGATGCTGAACGCGACCGATGCGATCGACGAACTCGAGCGCGCGGCGCAGTTGCCGGGCGTGCGTGGCGTGTACATGGGCACCAACATCGACAACCGCGATCTCGACGATCCGCTGTTCGCGCCGGTGTTCGCACGCATCGAGCAACTGGGCCTGCCCGTGTTCCTGCATCCGCAGCAAACGGTCGGCGGCGCTCGGCTCGGCGACTACTACCTGAGCAACCTGCTCGGCAATCCGTTCGATACCGCGATCGCCGGCTCGCACCTGATCCTGGGCGGCGTGCTCGACCGCTACCCGGCCCTGCAGGTCACGTTGCCGCATGCGGGCGGCGCGCTACCGATCCTCGTCGGGCGCCTGGACGCGGGCTGGACCGTACGGCCCGAAACACGCCGGCTCGCGCAACAGCCCAGCCGCTATCTGCGACGCTTCAGCTACGACACGGTGTCCCATTCGGGGCCCGTGCTGGATTTCCTGATGGAGCATGTCGGCGTCGACCGGCTCGTGCTCGGCAGCGACTATTGCTTCGACATGGGCTACGAGCAGCCGGTCCGCTTTCTCGACCGCCTGGACCTGACGGCCGAACAGCGTTCGATGATCCTCGGCGGCAATGCGGGCAAGCTGCTCGGAATATAGCGGGCCAGCAGGCGTGTGGCGGTTTTCGACCCACGCCTGCACCGTCGGCGCAGGCGGTTGCCGGAGCTGGCATCATCCGGCGAACCGGAGAGGACCGGCCTGCGCCATCACGCATCACGACGACCGGCCGGCGACGCACGCCGCCGCTCGAACACGGGAGTCATGCACGTTGAAGATAGTCATTGCAGGCGGATCGATCGCCGGCCTCGCGGCCGCGCTGACGCTCGATTGCATCGGACACGACGTTACGGTCTGCGAACGCTCGCCGTCCCCGCTGCGCGGCCAGGGCGGCGGCGTGGCCGTGTTGCGCCGGATGATGGCGTTTCTCGAGCAGCATGGCCGGCATTGCCGCCAGACGATCAGCGTGCCGACGCACCGGCGGCGCTGGATCGATCGCGACGGCCTCGTCACGCGGGACGAACCCGAAATGCTGCCGTTTTCGTCCTGGGACGCAGTCTACCGCTCGCTGTGCGAGACGCTGCCGAGCGGGCGCATCCATTACGGCCGCACGGTCAGCGGCTTCGACCAGGACGCGGACGGTGTCGACGTACACCTCGAGGACGAACGCATCCGCGCGGATGTGCTGATTGCAGCCGACGGTTCCGGCTCGAACCTGCGCGCGCACCTCTTCCCCGGTTATACGCCGTCGTTTGCCGGTTACCTCGCATGGCGCGGCATCGTCGATGAAGCCGATTTCGACGCCGCGTCGATCGCGTCGCTGATCGAGAACATGACGCTTCACAAGGCGCCCGGCGAGCTGTTCATGGCGTTCCTGATTCCCGCGCTCGACGGCTCGCTCGCGCCGGGCGCGCGTCGGTTCAACTGGCTCTGGTATCGCAACGAAGCCGATCACGATGCGCTGCGCCATCACCTGACGGATCGGGCCGGCCACGTGCATCACGCGTCCGTGCATCCCGGGCAGCTTTCCGACGAGGTCGTCGCCACGCTGCGGCAACTCGCCGACGAACGCTTGCCGGCCGCCCTGTCGCAACTGGTTCACGCGACGCGCATGCCGTTCAATCAGGCGATTTTCGATGCGTTGAGTCCCGCTTTCGTCAACGGCCGCGTCGCGCTGATCGGCGACGCGGCCTGCACCGTGCGCCCCCATACGGCATCGGGCACATCGAAGGCGGCGAGCGATGCCGTGTCACTTGCCGAAGCGCTGCCGGCGGACGCAACCGATGTCGTCGAGCGCCTGGCGCGATGGTCGGTCCGGCGGCGGGAGGACGTGACGTCGTTGCTCGAGAAGGGTCCGCAACTTGCCGCGTCGTTCGGCCTCGGCACACCGCGCTGACGCATGGACGCAGGCGCCGGAACAGGTCGTGCGCGGGTTCAGAACGTTTCAGCGCAGCTTCAGGAAATGGCGTCGGCACCCGCGTAGACTGCCTCCATCAACCACCGCGCAGGCCACTGTCCGCGCGCGGCCCCCACCCCAGGAGTAACGACATGATCTCCGCCGCGAATCGCCGCCGCCGGGCAGGCTCGTCATGGCCGAATCGATCGGCGATGCTGCGCCGCCATCCGGCGGCGCCGACCGGAACGTCCGTCGCGAGCACGCGCCAGGCGGGCCGCACACGCCGGCCCGCCTGGCGCGGCAACCGGATCCGTGGTGACGTGTGCGATCGTCATGCGGACACGCGCGGCCGACGCGCTGTCCGTTGCCCCGCCTATCGAAAGACGCCAGACGAACCGGTTCGTGTGGAGTGCGCATGAAGCACAGACGACTGTGGTTTGGCGCGGCAGGCATCGCGATCGCCGGCCTGGCGGTCGCGATCGGCATCATGGTCCAGCCGTCGATCGCACCGATCGATCCGCCCGCGCGCGCGTCGTTCGATCCGCAACTGATCCGAGCCGGCGCGCGCGTGGTCGCGCTCGGCGATTGCATCGTCTGCCACACCGCGAAGGACGGCAAGCCGTTCGCGGGCGGGTTGCCGCTCGTGACGCCGTTCGGCACGATCTACGCGACCAACATCACGCCGGATGCCGACACCGGCATCGGCCACTGGTCGCGGGATGCGTTCGCGCGTGCGCTGCGCAGCGGGATCGCCCGCGACGGTCATCTCCTCTACCCGGCGTTTCCGTACATTCATTTCACGCGGATGTCCGACGACGACATCTCGGCCGCCTATGCGTACCTGATGACCCGCGAACCCGTTCGCGCGACGGCGCCGGCGAACGACCTGATCTTCCCGCTCAACTTCCGTCCGCCGCTCGCGTTCTGGAACCTCCTGTTCCTGCGCAAGGGCGCGTACCAGCCCGACCCGTCGCAATCCGCGCAGTGGAATCGCGGCAAGGCGCTCGTCGACGGCCTCGGGCACTGCGCGTCCTGCCATTCGCCGCTGAACGCGATCGGCGGCGAACAGGCCGGCAAGGCATTCGACGGCGGCATCGTCGACGGCTGGGAAGCGCCGCCGCTCAATACGCTCGGCCATGCGGTGCACCCGTGGACGCAGGCGCAACTCGTCACCTACCTGCGCACCGGCCGCGCGAGCGAGCACGGCGCGGCCGCCGGGCCGATGCTGCCCGTCACGCGCGATCTCGCGACGGTGCCGGCCGAAGACGTCGAGGCCATCGCAACCTACATCCTGTCGATCCAGAAGCCGGGCGGCGCACGGCCTGCGGCGAGTGCCGCCGAACGCCATGCGACAACACCCGCCGGGCAGCGCGGCGCGGTGCTGTTCCAGGCATCGTGCGCGCAATGCCACGGCCCCGCGTCGCCGATGCAGTCGATCGGCGAGCGGCCGACGCTCGCGTTCAGCTCGGCGCTCGGCGCCGACACGCCGCGCAATGCGATCCAGATGATGTTCAACGGGATCGGCTGGCATGGCGAGGACACGCTGAACTACATGCCGTCTTACCTCGACCAGTACGACGACGCGCAAATCGCGGACCTCGCCGCGTACCTCCGCGAAACGTACTCCGATCGCCCCGCGTGGAGCGGCATCGACACACTGGCCGCGAAACTCAGAAAGGAGGACAGCGCGCGATGATCACCCTCACCGTGAACGGCGTGCGGCACACGCTCGACATCGACCCGTCCACGCCGCTCCTTTACGCGCTGCGCAACGACCTGCACCTGCATGGCGCGAAGTTCGGCTGCGGCCTCGGACAATGCGGCGCATGCACCGTGATCGTCGACGACAAGCCGATGTTCTCGTGCCTGATCCCGGTCGCCGCGATCGGCGAGCGCCGCATCAGGACCATCGAGAGCCTCGGCACCGCCGAGCATCCGGGCAAGCTTCAGCAAGCGTTCATCGATCATCAGGCGGCGCAGTGCGGTTATTGCATCGCGGGCATGATCATGCGCGCGCAGGCACTGCTCGAACGCAATCCGAAACCCACCGAACGCGAGCTGCGCACGCACATGGAACCGAATCTGTGCCGTTGCGGCACCCACATGCGGATCCTGGCGGCCGTGCGCCAGGTCTCGGGCTTGCCGGACCCGGAACCGGCAGCCGCTCCCGTCATGATCAGCAAGGGGCTCTGATGAACCCACCCGACGACATCGACGAAGGCCGCCGGCACTTCATGGTCTCCGGCGCGCTCTTCGTCGCGTTCAGCCTCGCACCGGCCGCGCGCGCCGCCGCCGAGGTCGTGATCGCGGACGAAGGCGCCGCCGTCCATGTGGCCAAGGCCACCGAAACGCTGGCCGGCAGCCTGAAGACCAATCCGTTGCTGGACGCGTGGATCAAGATCACGCCCGAGGGCAAGGTGACCGTGTTCACGGGCAAGGTCGAGCTCGGCACCGGCGTGCGCACCGCGTTGCTGCAGGTGGCCGCCGAAGAGCTGAACATGAAGCCCTCGCTGATCACGTTCCTGACCGCCGACACCGGCGCGTCGCCGGACGAGGGATTGACGGCCGGCAGCCACACGATGGCGGACAGCGGCTCCGCGTTGCTGAACGCCGCCGCGCAGGTGCGCGGGCTGCTGGTCGACGGCGCGGCGAAGCAGTTCGGCGTCGATCCGCGCCTGCTCACTGTTGCCGACGCGGTCATCAAGGCGCCGGACGGCCGCACGATGCGCTACGGCGACGCGATCCGGACCGTCGACCTGCATCGCAACGCCACGCCGACGTCACCGTTGAAGAGTCCAGCCACGTTCGCCGTGATCGGCACGTCGCTGCCGCGCGTCGACATTCCGAACAAGGTCACGGGCGGCGTCAGCTACGTGCAGGACATGGAACTGCCCGGCATGCTGCATGCGCGCGTCGTGATGCCGCCCGTGTACGACGCGAAACTGCTGTCGTTCGACGAAGCCGCGATCCTGAAGCTGCCGGGCGTCGTGCGGATCGTGCGAAACGGCAGCCTGCTCGCGGTCGTCGCGGGCGGCGAGTGGCAGGCCGTCGTCGCGCAGCGCGCGCTGGCCGCCGGCTGCCGCTGGTCGCCGGGCCGGCCGCTGCCCGATCGAAAGACGGTGCACGAGGACCTGAAGCGAATCTCGACCCAGCGCATCGAGATCGCCGACACGCATTCGGCCACCGCGCCGGCAACGAAGACGCTGACCGCCACGTTCCTGAAGAACTACCTGCTGCACGGCTCGATCGGGCCGTCCTGCTCGGTAGCGCATCTCGAGAACGGCACGCTGACCGTGTGGACCCATTCGCAGGGCGTCTACCCGCTGCGCGATGCGCTCGCCGAGATGCTGTCGATGCCGAAGGCGAGCGTCCGCTGCATTCACACCGAAGGGTCGGGCTGCTACGGGCACAACGGCGCGGACGACGCGGCCGCGCACGCGGCGCTGATCGCGGCCGCGCTGCCCGGCAAACCGATTCGCGTGCAGTGGATGCGCGAGCAGGAACATACGTGGGACCACTTCACGCCGGCGATGGTGACCGAACTCAGCGCGTCGCTCGACGCGAGCGGCCGCATCGTCGACTGGAAGTACGCGCTGTGGAGCAGCTCGCACAACGAGCGCATCGTCAATGCCGGCAGACTGCTGCCCGCGCGGATGCTCGAACCGCCGTTCGTCTCCGCGCCATCGACGCCGATGCTGCAGCCCGAGGGCGGCGGCGACCGCAACGCGATCCCGCTGTACGCGCTGCCGAACATGCACATCGTCAACAACTTCTCGCCGACGATGCCGCTGCAGACGTCGGCGATGCGCTCGCTCGGCGCGCATACGAACATCTGGTCGATCGAAAGCTTCATGGACGAGCTGGCGCACGCCGCCGGCGTCGATCCCGTCGAATTCCGGCTGCGGCACATGCAGGATCATCGCGCGCGCCAGGTGATCCAGCTCGCTGCGACCAAGTTCGGCTGGCCCCGGCCGCCGCGCGAGCGGAACCGCGGGGTCGGCTTCGCGTTCGGCAAGTACAAGAACCTGATGGCCTACGTCGCGCTCACGGTCGAGGTGTCGGTCGTTCCGGAAACCGGCCAGGTGACGCTCGAACATGCGGAGGCCGCCGTCGACGCGGGTCAGGTCGTATCGCCGGACGGTATTCGCAACCAGATCGAAGGCGGCATCGTGCAGGCCGCGAGCTGGACGCTGTACGAGGCGCTGAAATACGATACGCAGCGCATCCGCAGCTTCGACTGGAGCAGCTATCCGATTCTCCGCTTCGGCGCCGCCCCGCAAAACATCAAAGTCCACCTGATCAATCGTCCCGGCGCGCCGTTCCTCGGTGCGGCCGAGGCGTCGATGGGACCGACCGCCGGCGCGCTCGCCAACGCGATCTTCGACGCGACCGGCCAGCGCCTGCGCGAGATGCCGTTTGCCGGCGACGCGCTCAGGAAACGCATCGACGCATAGCGTCACGACACAACAAATCGCGCCGGCATGAACCGACGCGGGCAACACACAGGCTGGAGATTTCGGAACGATGGATACCTTGCTTTCAATGCGCGTGTTTACGCGCATCGTCGAGACCGGCAGCTTCACGCGCGCGTCCGACACGACCGGGCTGACGACGCCGCGCGTGTCCGCGTTGCTGAGCGCACTCGAACAGCACCTCGGCTGCCGGCTGCTGAACCGCACCACCCGCCGGATCTCGCTCACCGAGGACGGGCAGGCCTACTACGAACGCTCGGTCGCGGTGCTGCGCGAAATCGACGACATGGAGGCATCGGTATCGCAAGCGCGCAACGTGCCGCGCGGCCGTCTGAAAGTGAACCTGCCGCCGGCCATGGCGAAGCAGATCATGGTACCCGCCCTGCCCGAATTTCTCGCCGCCCATCCGGGCATCATGGTCGAGCTCGGCGTGACCGATCGCCAGATCGACCTCGTCGGCGAAGGCGTCGACTGCGTGGTGCGGATCGGCGCGCTCGACGATTCGGGGATGGTCGCGAAACGGATCGGCAGCCTGACGACCTGCACCTGCGCGTCCCCCACGTATCTCGACCGATGCGGCGCGCCCGAAACGGTGGACGATCTCGCACAGCACGTCGCGGTCAGCCACATCTCGGCCGATACGGGCCGGCCGCGGCCCTGGGATTACGTCGTCGACGGCGAAACGCGCATCGTGCAGATGTGCGGCACGGTCGCGGTCAACGACGCCGACACCTACATCGAGTGCGGCGTCGCGGGGATCGGCCTGATCAAGACCTCGCTGTACCTGGTCGAGCCGTATCTGAAATCGGGGCGCCTGCGCGAGGTGCTGACCGATTTCAACACGCCGCCCCGGCCGATCTCGATCGTGTATCCACCCAATCGGCATACGCCCGTCAAGCTCAAGATCTTCGTCGACTGGCTCGCGGGGCTGTTCGCGCAGATTCCGACGCTGCAGGGCAAGCGCAGTTGAAACCCGCTGTTGAAACCGATCGTCCGCGCCGCCGCGCGCACCGCATGAATCAAGTGAATCAAGACGGGGTTTAGGACTATTCAGTCCTGTCGATCCAGACGGCTCTCATCGGGCTTCGCGATCCGCGATATCCGCGCCGGAGGCTCGTTTCGAGAGGTGCGTCATCAAGATCGCGACCACCGCGCCGTCCGTCCGGCGGGCTTCGATGCCCTCAGCCCCGCCTTCGCCAACGGCCGCATCGCGCGCGTCGGCCGGCCTCGCCGACGCCGGCGTGCGGTTCGCGACCGATCCCGGCCTCGGCGACCGCGCATGAACCCGCGCACCGCCTTCCCTTTGCGTCGCGCGCAATGCTCGATTGCGCCCCGGACGTATTCCCTTGTTATCGATCGATCAATAATCTTGACGGCAATGCGGCAGCTTCCGTTTCGCCGCGACGATAACCGCAACGCCCGCCCGATGAACGGGCACCCGACATCTCTTTCCAAGGAGTCGACCATGTCAGCAGAATCCACCCCGCTCGCGCCCCACGGGCACGCGACCAAGCTCACGCAGGGCCTCATCCTGCTGTTCGCGTTCAGTTGCGGCGCGATCGTCGCCAACCTGTACTACGCGCAACCGATCACCGAACTCATCGCGCCCAGCCTGCACATGTCCGGCGAAACCGCGAGCCTCATCGTGTCGCTGACGCAGATCGGCTACGCGCTCGGCCTGTTCTTCATCGTGCCGCTCGGCGACCTGCTCGAGAACCGCAAGCTGATGATCGTCACGGCCGTCGTGTCGATCGCGAGCCTCGCGGCGGCCGCGTTTGTCCAGACGCCCGGACTGTTCCTCGCGATTTCGCTGCTGGTCGGCTTCAGCTCGGTCGCCGTGCAGATCCTGGTGCCGCTCGCCGCGCACCTCGCGCCGGATCATTCGCGCGGCCGCGTGGTCGGCACGATCATGAGCGGGCTGCTGCTCGGCATCCTGCTCGCGCGCCCGCTGTCGAGCGTGGTGGCCGACGCGTTCGGCTGGCGTTTCGTGTTCGCGGCCGCCGCCGTGGTGATGACGCTCGTGACGGCCGTGCTCGCGCTGACGATTCCGTCGCGCCAGCCCGATCATCGCGCGACCTATTTCGAACTGATCGGCTCGCTGCTGCATCTCGTGCGCACGATGCCCGTGCTGCGCCACCGCGCGTTCTACCAGGGCCTGATGTTCGCGTCGTTCAGCCTGTTCTGGACCGCCGTGCCGGTCGAGCTCACGCGTCACTACGGCCTGTCGCAATCGGCCATCGGCCTGTTCGCGCTCGTCGGTGCGATCGGCGCGACGTCGGCACCGGTCGCGGGGCGCCTCGCGGATGCCGGCCATACCGTGCGGGCAACGCTGATCGCGCTGGTCGCCGGCACATTGGCGTACGCGGTCGCGCTGATCCACGGCGCCGGCCTGTACGGCCTCGTCGTCACGGGGATCGTGCTCGATTTCGCGGTGCAGATGAACATGGTGCTCGGCCAGCGCGAAATCTACGCGCTGCATGCGGCAAGCCGCAACCGCCTGAACGCGCTGTACATGACGAGCATCTTCGTCGGCGGCGCCGTCGGTTCCGCGCTCGCCAGCCCGCTGTACGAGCATGGCGGCTGGCCGCTCGTCGCCGCTGTCGCCGGCGCGTTCCCGATCGTTGCGCTCGCGCACTACCTCGTAATCGGGCGTCCGCACGCCGAACGCCACGCACGGGCCTGAACCTGCGCCGGCACCGGTTCACGCGCGAATCCCTCCCGGTTCATTCGCGCGCCGGAACGCTGCCGGCACGTCACCCACGTTACCCCCGAACTTTCCGCAGGGCCCGCCGTTGCGCCGGTCGTCACCGGACGATACGCAGCGCCGCCCTGCTCCACGCAAAAGGAATCCATCATGTCTTCCCTGCTCAGCCACTACGATCTGCGCGGCCTGCCGCTTCCCAACCGTGTCGTGATGGGGCCGATGACGCGCTCGCGCGCGCCGTCGCGCGGCCAACCGACCGAACTCATGGCCGAATACTATGCGCAGCGCGCGTCCGCCGGCCTGATCGTGACCGAGGCGACCAACGTCAGCCCGGCCTCCGCGTCGTTCGAACTGACGCCGGGGCTCGTCACCGACGAACAGGCCGCCGGCTGGAACAAGATCACCGACGCGGTCCATGCCGAAGGCGGCCGCATCTTCGCGCAGCTGTGGCACGGCGGCCGGGTCAGCTCGCTGACGCTGCTCGGCGGCGACGCGCCGCTGCCGCCGTCCGGCGTCAACGACGATCTCGAGCAGCTGCAGGTGTGGGCGCAGTTGCAGAACGGCTATTACACGAAGATTCACGCGACGCCGTCGCGTGCGATGACGACGGACGAAGTCGCCGGGACGGTCGACGAATTCCGCCAGGCGGCCGTCCGCGCGATGGCGGCCGGCATCGACGGCGTCGAGATCCACGCAGCCAACGGCTACCTGCCGCACCAGTTCCTGTCGTCGACGCTGAACCGCCGCGACGATCGTTACGGCGGCTCGGTCGCGAACCGCGCGCGCTTCCTCGAGGAAATCGTCGACGCGGTCGGCGGCGTGATGCCGCTGAGCCGCGTAGGCGTGCGCATCTCACCGTACGCGAAGTACAACAACGTGCGCGACGCGAATCCGGATGCGACGTACGCGTACGTCGGCCGCATGCTCGACGAAGCCGGCGTCGCCTATCTGCATGCGGCGGACACCAACGGCTGGAGCGGCGAGCCCGACCTGCCGCGTATCGTCGAGAACACACGCAAGACGTTCGGCGGCACGCTGATCGTCAACGGCGGCATTGCGCCGGATGCCGCGCATGCGCTGATCGAGGCGGGCGACGCCGATCTCGTCGCGTTCGCGCGCGCGTACATCGCCAACCCCGATCTCGTCGAACGCCTCGCGGCGAATGCGCCGCTGGCCGCGCCGAAGACGGTCGGCTGGTATGGCGGCGACCGCGCGGGCTACGTCGACTATGCGCGTCACGACGCGGCGAGCCGGAACGCCTGAACGCCGCCCCGGCGGCAGCCGGACTGCCGCCGCAGCCGGCTCGATCTGCCGGATCCGGACGGATGCCGTCAGGCGTCTTTCCAGCGCGCGCCCAGCACGCGTCCGCAGAAATTAGGCCGGTGAAAATCCGGATCGGCGCGCTCGAGCACGTCGGCGCTCCACGTGCCGAACGTCGACGCCGGCCGGTGCGCGACCCCGCGTGCGATCGCGTCGAGGAACGCATCGCTGAACCCGTCGCCGCGCGGGTAGGCGGCGAGCAGCGCCCGCCGCTCGTCGGCCGAATACGCGTCGAAATCGGTTGCCATCAGGTCGGTCGATACGGCGGACGCCAGCGCATGCGCGAGCGGCGACACGCGCGCGGCCACGCCGGGCGTCGTATGCAGCGCGATCGCGCGCCACACGTCGTCGCGCATGCGCTGCGACGTCTGGTGGCGCAGCAGGAACGCCTGCGCAGCATCGGCGCTGTCGAGCTCGTAGCGCTCGGTCGAGCGGCCATACGCGGTGCTCAATCCCATGTTCGCGTACATCGCGGCCACGTACAGCGCATCGGCATCGCAGGTCTCGCTTGCACGTCGCGCGGCAAGCGACGCGAGGACGAACACCCGGCAAGCGTGATCGGTGATCACCCGCGGCAGCGACGCGCATGCCGCTTCGGAGGCTTCGATCGCCATCGGCGTCCGGGGAATGCGGACGCCGGCGACTTCGTCATCGGCCGATGCGCAGGTGTGCGCAGAACTCATCTCGTCTCCTTCTGCCCCGCGCCGGGGGCGAAAAATTATCCATTCATCGCGCAGCACGCGCCGGGGTAACCGGGCTGCCCGCTGATCGAAGCCATCCTAAAAGACGACACCGGGTTGACCGAATGCTTCGCACTGCTCGACGGCCTCTGTCGCGGCCGCATGAAGGCGCTGCGCGAAACGACGGCCGCGACCGCGCGCGGAACCGGCATCCGGGCCAGCGTCGGCAGCCGCGCGCGGCTGCGTCGACGCGGCCGGACGACGCTGGCCGACACCACCGAATTCAGCCACCGGCGACCACGCGGGGCTGACCGCCAGCGGCGGCGGCGCGAGCGGCGCGAACTCGTCGTCCGCATGCACGACCTTGCCGTCGACGACCGTCAGCACCGACGACAGCGACTTGATCTGTGGTTCGTCGATCGTGAAGTAGTCGTCCGTCAGCACCGCGAAATCCGCATACTGGCCGGGCACCAGCGCGCCCTTGCGGTCGTCCTCGTTCGAGAACCATGCACTGCCGACCGTGTAGCGGCGCAGCGCTTCCATCCGGCTGAGCCGGTTGCGTTCGGAGTAGAGCGCCGTGCCGCCGACCGTGCGCCCGGACACCATCCAGTACAGCGACACGAACGGGTTGTAGCTCGCGATGCGCGTCGCATCGGTGCCGGCACCGACCGGCAGCCCGGCCGCCAGCATCGCGCGGATCGGCGGCGTGCGCGTGGCCGCTTCCGCGCCGTAGCGCGCAATGAAATACTCGCCCTGGAACGCCATCCGGTGCTGGACCGTCACGCCGCCGCCGAGCGCCGCGATGCGTGCGATGTTCGCATCCGAAATCGTCTCGCAATGATCGAAGAACCAGCGCAGCCCGTCGAACGGCATGTCACGGTTCACGGCTTCGAGCACGTTCAGGAAGCGGCCGATCGATTCGTCGTACGTCGCGTGCAGCCGGAATGGCCAGCGGTGCCGCACCAGCAGCCGCACCACCGCGGCCAGCTCGGCCTCGAGCGCCGCGGGCAGATCGGGGCGCGGTTCGAGAAAATTCCCGAAATCGGCTGCCGAATACACCAGCAGTTCGCCGGCGCCGTTCATCCGCAGGAACGCGTCGCCATCGCCCGGCTTCGCCAGCGTCACCCATCGCGCATAGTCGTCGAGTTCCCGTCCGGCATGCTGCACGAACAGGCTATAGGCGATGCGCACCGTCAGTTCGCCGCGCTGCGCGAGCGCCAGGATCGCGCCATAGTCGTCCGGATAGGCCTGGAAATCGCCGCCGGCGTCGATCGCACTCGTCACACCGAGGCGGTTCAGTTCGCGCATGAAGTGCCGCATCGAATTCATCTGGTCGTCGTGGCCGAGCTTCGGGCCCTTCTCGAGCGCCGTGTGCAGGACGGCCATGTCCGGGCGCGCGATCAGCATGCCGGTCGGCCTGCCGAGGCGATCGCGCTGGATCTCGCCGCCAGGCGGATCCGACATGTCGCGGCCACAGCCGATCGCGCGCAGCGCGGCCGCGTTCAGGAGCGCGCTGTCGCCCAGATGCATGATGAAGACCGGCGTGTCGGGCGCGATTGCGTTGAGTTCGGCCACCGTCGGCCCGCGCTTTTCCGCGAACTGGAATTCGGTCCAGCCGCCGACGACGCGCACCCACTGCGGCGCAGGCGTGCGCAACACCTGGCGGCGCAGCATGGCGAGCGCATCGGCCAGCGTCGGCACGCCGTCCCAGCGCAGTTCCAGGTTGAAATTCAGGCCGCCGCGGATCACGTGCAGGTGCGAGTCGTTCAGCCCCGGGATCACGGTGCGGCCGTTCAGGTCGATGCGAAGCGTGTCGGCGCGCGCGTGGCGCATCACGTCGTACCCGCTGCCAGCCGCGAGGATCCGGCCGTCCTTCACCGCGAGCGCGGTCACGAACGACCGCCGGTCGTCCTGCGTCGCGATCTTGCCGTTGCATACGATGAGGTCCGCCGATTCCGCGGGTTCCGTCGCCTTAAGCACCGTCTGGCCTCCTGCTTGCGCCGAAAGCCGGCATACGGCCGCACGCGGCATGCACCCGGATTGACGATACACGGACCATCCACTTCCCCTTGAACATTGATCGATCGGGCCGACGCGCCGCGGCACGATGGTGCGGCCACGTCCTGCGCGGGTTCGGCGCGCCGTTTACGCCACCGGCTGCATCGCATCCGCCACGCCGAACCGCATACGCGCGCGGCTCGTCGACGGCGGCGTCTCCGAGCGAATGAAGCTCTGCACGCGCGCCAGACGGCGAACGTCGGACGCGCGCGATTGCGGATCGAAATGCCCCGACAGGTTGGCCACCAGCGACGACGCCTGCCCGGTGCGCCCGCGCTCGATCAGGTGGTCGGCAAGATCCAGCGTGCCGCGCAGCGCCCACATCGCGGCCCCTTGCCCGTTCGCGGTATGGATCGCCATCAGCAGATGACGGTGCCCGTCCGCCTCGCAGGCGACCGCGAGATCCGCGTCGGCGGTGCGCGCCTGTTCGAGCATCGCGAGTCCCTTGGCGCGCAGCAGTTCCGGTACGAACAGGTGCTCGCCGTGCGCACGGCAGCGCGCGAGCGTCACGTCGAGCTTCGTGCGCGCCTCGGCTGCCCGGCCCGTGCGCGTCAGCCCTTCCGCATACGCGACGACCAGCGGCGCAAGCAGGCGCCGGAATCCGCTCGCTTCGATGCGCAGCAGCGCGGGCTCGAGCCGCGCAAGCCCGGCGCCGGGGTGCCCGGCCTGCATGTCGAACTGTCCGGCAAGACATTCCGCATGACTGCGCCAGATGTCGAACCCATTCGCATCGGCAGTCGATCGCAGCGTCGCGAGATAGTCGGAAATCGCGTCGTGATCGCCATAGCGCAACGCAATCGGCACGGCCGCGGCGCCGAGCACGACGCACAACGCCAGCCCCGAACCGCTGCGACGCGCGTGTTCGACCGCCTGTGCGGCCAGTCGCATCGCATATTCGGGATCGCCCTGCATCCACACGAGCCGCGCCAGCATCGTCCGGCCGAGCGTCGCAACGTCGATGCCCAGCGCCGCTACCGCACAGGGCGGCTCGTCGGCCTCGGCCAGCTCGGCAGTCGCCGCTTCCAGCCGCTCGCGCGCCTGCGCATGCTCGCCGAAGTAATGCAGCGAGGTTGCGACCATCGCGTTCGCCAGCAGTCGCTGCGACCGGTCGCCACGCCGCTCGGCGGCCCGCTCGAAGCGCGTCGCGTAGCGCAACGATTCGTGGATGTCGGAGCGCGTCAGCATCGTGTTCCACAGCCCGATCAGCGCGCGCGCGCCGAACGCCTCGTCGCCGATCCGGCCCGCGAGAGCGAGCGTCCGGTCCCACATCGCGGCGGCCGTGTCCGTATCGCCGTCGGTGTGCAGCAGCGCCGACGCATAGGCCGCGCGCAAGCGCATCTCGCGCGCCGCATCGACGGCCCCGGGCGCCCCGGCGTCGATCGCGTCGAGTGCCCGTCTCACCGGTATCGAACATTCACGCATGCGCGCCGGCTCCAGCAACGCGAGCGCCAACGCGTCGGCTTCCGGAACCTGCGACCCGGTCGCCGCAGGCTCGCGCGGCGCCGGCGCGCCCGCGGCAAGATGCAGGCTCTCCGCGTGCGCGGCCTGTGTCTGGGCCAGCATCCGGGTTTCCGCCTGCTCGCGTTCGTAGCGTGCATGGCGCTCGGCGATGGATTCGAATTCGCCCTCGTTACGCAGCTTCTCGAGCGCATACGCGCGCGTCGATTCCGTCAATCGGTAGCGCGCCTGCGCGCCGTTGAATTCGACGGTCACCAGCGACTTCGCGACCAGTTCGCCGAGCACCGCGATCATCTCCGCGGCCGACATGCCGGGATCCATCGCAACCTCGCGGGCGGCATCGAACGTAAACGGGCCGATGAAGCATGCCATCCGGCGAAACAGCGACCGCGCGGCCGCATCCAGCAACACGTAGCTCCAGTCGAACGTCGCGCGCAGCGTCTGGTGGCGCGGCAACGCCGATCGAAGGCCGCCCGTCAGCAGGTTCAGCCTGTCATCGAGACGCGACGCGACGATCTCGAGGCCGAGCGTCGCGACGCGCGCGGCAGCCAGTTCGATGGCGAGCGGGAGCCCGTCGAGGCGCCGGCAGATGTCGCCGATCAGTCTGATGCCGGCCGCGTCGACCTCGCATTCGGGCGTGGCGGCGCGAATGCGCGCGAGAAACAGCTCGACGGCCGAATGGCGCACGATCTCGTCGACGGATGCACTGCCGTCCGGCACCGCCAGCGGACTCACGCGAAATACGGCTTCGACCGAGATATGAAGGGGCTCGCGGCTCGTCACGAGCACGCGCAGCGGGGCGGCGCGCGACGTCAGCGTTTCGACGAGGTCGGCAACCAGATCGACGACGTGCTCCGCGTTGTCCAGCACGATCAGCCCGGGTGACGCGGCGAAGGCATCGCCAATCCGGTCGATGCCCGGCGCGCCATCCGTCTCGAGCCCCAGTTCCGCGGCAATCGCGAGCAGCACGTCGTCGCGCGTCGCGGCACTCGCCAGCGCCACGAACAGGACACGCTCGCCGGACCGGCGGCGCAGCTCGTGCGCGACCCGGTCGGCCAGGCTCGTCTTGCCGATGCCGCCCGCACCGACGAGCGTGACGACCGGCGCACGCTCGATCATGTCGACGATCTGCTCGATCTCGGCCTGACGTCCGACGAGCGGAACCGGATGGGCAGCCGCGACGGCGCCGGGCGGCAACGCGGTCGCGCGCGGCGCCACCTCATGCGCGACGGCAGGATTCGCGATCAGCAGGTAGCCGCGGCCTGGCACCGTCTTGATCAGGTCGCGGTTCGCGCCCAGCGCCTTGCGCAACGTCGCGACATGGACCTGCAGCCGGTTCTCCTCGACGATCAGGCCCGGCCAGACCGCATCCATGATGTCGTCCTTCGACACGACGGAACCGCTGGCGCGATGCAGTACTTCAAGTATGTCGAGCGCGCGTGCGCCAATACGCAACGACGCGCCGTGGCAGCGAATGTCGCGCTGCTCGAAATCCACCGACAAATTCCCGATCTGGATCATGGCCGCCTCCAGGTTCCCCACGATGACCGCCATATGAACATTGCCGTTCACTGGGGCGGGAGTCCGCCCCCGACCTGCGTTGCGGGTCGGGGGCTAAATCTCAAAAAGTGGGGCGAGTGTAAACGCCGTATAAACAAAAATCTTGAAGGAAAATGCGCTGGCGCCCTGCACATGAGCGTGCGACGGAATCCGGGCGGTGCGAATACAAGCGGGGCAATATCGATCGGAATGCGGCGTTCGTGCGCCGGTCGGGCCTGGCGCGGTGCGGATTGGCCCGCACGATACATTTCGTCAGCTAGCGGACATTTATTCAAGTTATCTTGGATCTGCCGGGCGCGCCAGATACACTGCCCGCAACAAGGATGCTTGCGCGCCGCCCCCATCGAAGGATTGTTCCACCATGCCAGCCCCCCTCGTCGCACCACCGGCGCCGCCGAAAGACACGCTCGGATGCATCTCGAGCCTGTTGTCCAAGGATATTGAAAGGTCGACCGGCGGCCTGACGCTCCATCGCAAATGCATGCGTGACGAGCAATTCGAGCGGATCGAAATGGCGGCCAGCGATCGCGGCTTCCTGATCGGCGTGTCGCTCAATGGCGGACATCGGCGCACGATCTACGGCGGGGCCGGCAAATCCGAGCGGCGGTTTCAGCACAACTCGATCTACATTCGCGATTTTTCCCG
This sequence comes from Burkholderia pyrrocinia, assembly GCF_003330765.1. Taxonomy (NCBI): domain Bacteria; kingdom Pseudomonadati; phylum Pseudomonadota; class Betaproteobacteria; order Burkholderiales; family Burkholderiaceae; genus Burkholderia; species Burkholderia pyrrocinia. The sequence continues at coordinate 701,756 of NZ_CP024904.1, forward strand.
GAATTTCCGCGCCGACCTGTACGGCAAGTTCGACTTCGTGCTGATCGAGCTGTCTCACGGCTACCTCGATGACCTGGGCCGCGAGCACGACGGAACGGAAATCGGCGGCCTGACCTGCGCGCCCGACGTGCAGGACGCGGTGCTGGGTCATCTCGCGCACGCCGTCGCCGACAGCCTCGACGGGCCCGGTGCGCTGAACACGCTGTTCGTCGAGCAGATGGGGCTCGCGATCGGCACGCATCTCGCACGCCAATACGGCAACACGAGCGCCCGCGACCTGAGGCACAAGGGCAGCCTGTCGCCGGCCAAGACGGCACTCGCCAAGGAGCTGCTGATGGAAAAGGCGGATCTCGGCGTGTCGATCGAGGAGGTTGCGAGCGAATGCGATCTGTCGCGCGGCTATTTCATCCGTGCGTTCTCGCGAACGACGGGTCGCACGCCGCATCAATGGCTGCTCGAACAGCGCGTGATCCGCGCCCGGCAGCTGATCGAGACGACCGACATGACGCTCGCGGAAATCGCGGCCGTCTGCGGCTTTGCGGACCAGAGCCATCTGAATCGCGTCTTCGCCCGCATCGTCGGCCATCCGCCTGGCGCATGGCGGCGCGGCCTGTCCCGCTGACGCTACAGCTACGCGCGCCATGCGCGTCATTGAAGCGGCGTCGCGTCGTAATTGACCGGCACCCAGTCGTACTGATCCCCATCCCTGCGCAAATGCCCGAGCCCAGGAAATGCGATGTGCGCGGCGCCGACCAGATAATGCTTGTCCTCGACACGCTTGAGCGTATCGCGCCGGGTGCGGCGCGCGACGTCGGCATCGCTGTCGTACTGGACGGTCGCGTCCGGATCCTGCAACTGGATCGCCGCGACGTGCACGATATCGCCCCACGCGAGCAGCCCGGCGTTGCCGCTCTCGATCAGATAGGCCGTATGGCCCGGCGTATGGCCGGGCATCGGCACCGCGCGAATACCGGGGGCGAGCGTTGCTTCGCCGCGAAACGTCTTGAAGCGTCCGGCCGCGACGTACGGCGCGACCGACGCGGCCGCCGCATCGAAAAACGATGCCAGGAACGCCGGTGCCTGTGCCTTGTTGTCCGGATCGAGCCAGTAATTCGCCTCGATCTCGTTCACGCGAACGACCGCATTCGGAAAGGTCATCTTGCCGTTCGACACAATGCCGCCGACATGATCCTTGTGCAGATGCGTGAGCAACACTTCGTCGATCTGCTCCGGCGCATAGCCCGCCGCACGCAGGTTGGCGAGCAGCTTGCCGCAGCAGTCGCCATACAGCACACCGGCGCCGGTATCGACGAGAATCCGCTTCGATCCCGTGTCGACCAGGAACGCGTTGATCGACCCCTGTACGGGCGGCTCGAGAAACGCGCGATCGAGATCGCGCCGGATCTCGTCCTTCGAAACACCGCGAAAGACCGTATCGATCGGAAACGGATGCGTGCCGTCGGACAGCGCGACGATCCTAAGGTCGCCGAGCTTCTGCCGGTAGAAGCCGGGAGCCTGGTTCCCGCCGCCCGGCTCGCCGGCGAACGCGACCGATGCGAGGATGCCGACGCACCACGCGATGAGCAGCATGCCGCCCGAGCGCGCCGCGCGCGTGCGCCAGTTCAAGTTCTTCAAGTCCGCTCCCCGGTTGCGTATCGACGTTGCGCGCCGGCTTGCCGGTCCGGCCGGCGAGGGGCACGCGACACCGAGCTTACCGAGCAGGTGCGCAATAATCCTGAGCGGGACATGAATCGTTCTGAAGTGAAGGCCGGGCCTCGGCGGCACCGGCCCGGATTCAGGCGGCCCGGTCAGGCGCGCGCTGCGCGGCAATCAATGCATCGCGAAAGACCGCAGCCGGCTGCGCGCCGCTGACGACCGACGGCCCGATGCGCGTCGACGGCACCGAAGCGACGCCTTCGCGCACCGCATCCGCTTCGAGCGCGGCCACCGCGTCAAGCCCTTCGCCGGACGCCAGGAACGCACGCACCGCGTCGCCCGGCAAACCGGCGCCGGTCGCAAGCTCGACCAGCACGTCCGCATCGCCGATATCCCGGCCGTCGCGGAAATAGGCGGCAAACAGCGCATCGACGAGCGCGGCCGCGCTACCGCGTTGTTGAGCGAACCAGACGAGCCGGTGTGCAAGCCGCGTGTTCGGCGTGCGCGCGATCCGTGCATGATCGAACACGAGGCCTGCCGCCCGGCCGGCTTCGGCCACATGCGCATCGAGTGCCTGCGAGCGCGCCCAACTGCCGAACTTCGCGCTCCGGTACGCCTTGCGGTCGATGCCGCCGGCCGGCATCGTCGGGTTCAGTTCGAACGGCACGAACCGGACGCTCACGTTGCCGGCCAGGCCGGCTTCGTCGATCGCTTCCGCGAGCCGGTGCTCCGCGATCCAGCACCACGGGCAGATGAGATCGTAGGTCACCGTTACTTCGATAGGTTTCATCGCAGCCTCCTGTACATTGCAGTCCAGAAGATAGCGCTTGCGGGCCGGCGATAGAATGCGAACGGCACGCAACGCATCGTTGCGACACGCACAAAGGCACGAAGTCACAAAGGCGACAACATGGACAAATTCTCCGCGCTGCGCGCGTTCGTGGAAGTAGCGGAAGCCGGCGGCTTCTCGAGCGCGGGGCGGCGTCTCGAACTCGCGGCATCGTCGGTGGTACGCGCGGTGGATGCGCTCGAGGCGTCGCTCGGCACCGTGCTGCTGAACCGCACGACGCGACAGGTCACGCTGTCCGATGCCGGCTCCGTGTACTACGCCCGCGCGAAGCGGCTGCTCGAGGAACTCGCGGAAGCCGACGCACTGGTCGCCGATCGCGGCGACGAGCCGTCCGGGCCGCTGCGCGTGTCGGTGCCGGTCGCGTACGGCGTGCGCCGCATCGCGCCGCACGTCGCGGCCTTCCTCGCGCGCTATCCGAAGCTCGACCTCGACCTGCAACTCACCGACGAACGCGTCGATCTCGTCACTGGCCGGATCGACGTCGCGATCCGGCTCGGCGAAGCGGCGCCGGCCGCGGAAGTCGTCGCGCGGCAGCTCGGCACGTTCCAGCGCTATGTCGTCGCGAGCCACGACTACCTCGATGCGCACGGCACGCCAGCGGCGCCGGGCGAACTGGTCGATCATGGCTGCCTGCGCTTTCACTTCGGCGGCGACCAGCAGGCGTGGACGTTTGCCGATGCGCACGGCACGACGAAAGTGCTCGTCGCCGGGCGACTGAAATCGAACCACAGCGAAGTGTTGCGCGATGCCGTGCTCGACGGCGCCGGCATCGCGCTGCTGCCCGACTGGCTGGTCGATGCCGACGTCCAGTCGGGCCGCCTGCGCAGGCTCTTCGAACGGTACGACGTCACGCCCGATGCGGCCCGCTCGGTCGTCACCGCGCTCTACCTGCCGAATCAGCGCGGCTCGAAGCGCGTCACGGCATTCATCGATTTCGTCGAAGCGCTGGCGCGCGCGCAGCACTGAGCCGCACGGCGCGCCGCGTTACCAGCCGAACTTCGCTTCCATGCCGACATAGTCGGCGTTGCGCGCACCGAGCGCGCGAATCGAATCGGCGACCTGGAAGTGCACGGCCTCGACCGCCAGCGCCAGGTTCGGATTGACGAGCCAGTCCACGCGGGCCTGCGCATACATGCCCGTCCACGAACCGCCCTTGCCGGCCGTGCCGGGCACCGCCTGCATCCCCTGCCCGTAGATCGCGTCGGCCGTCGTCTCGCGCCACTGGAAACCGACCGCGGTCAGCACCGTCACGTTGCCGGCCGGCTTGAACGTCAGCGAAGGCTTCACGTGAATCAGGTTGCTGTAGCCGGTGTAGCCGGCGAGCGTGAAGTAATAGCCGTTCGGGAACAGCGGGTTGAAGGTGCCCATGCGCCCGTCGCCGGGATGCTTGTCGCCCGACGCGCCGTCGACCTGAATGCCGATGCGCGGCGTGCCCGGCGTCTTCGTGAACGTGTAGCCGCCCAGCGCGCCGAACGCCCATGCACCGATCGTGTCCGGTCCGATGTGCCCCGTCTGGAGCATCGCCTCGACGTCCCAGTCGAGCCGGCCGGATTTGCCCGCGTAGCGCATGTCGAATACGTCGCGCCGCTCGGTGCCGGCCCCGTCGAGATAGCGCGCGTTGTCGCGCGTATAGCGTGACCAGTAGCCCGACAGGTCGCCGGGGCCCGTGCCGTTGCGCTCGATGCGCACGCCGTCGAATCTCAGGTGCCGGTTCGACACGTCGTCGAACGCCGCGTCGTTGCGATATTGCACCGGGCGCGACACATAGCCGATCAGCCGCCATTTGCCGATTTCGTAATCCGCCCACAGCGCGTCGAACGCCTGACGCACATTCGGCCCGTCGCGCACCGCCACGAATCGCTGCAAGTCGAACGCCATCTCCTGCCGGCCGATGCGGGTCTTGAACGTGCCGCCGCCGACCTGGTCGACATAGGCGACGAACGCCTGCTCGATATCGAGTTGATCCTTGTCGACGGACCCGACCGTATCCTTGCCGAACGGCCGCGCATCGACGAACTGGACGAACGCCTGGAAATGCCCGGCATAACGCAGATCCGCATGCACCGTCGCGCGCTGGATCACGTAGTTGTCGTCATGCGCGGCGCCGAGCCCGAACAGCGGCGCGTTGTTCAGCTCGAAGCGCTCGCGCAGGTTCGCGCCGAGCGACAGGTAGGTCGACGGGTCGCCGCCCAGCGGGATGTACTTCAGCGCATCGCCCGGCTGGCGCGGCACGCACGGATTCGAGAGGACCGACCAGTCTTCCTGCCAGCGGTTGAACAGCAGCGTGGGCCGCTTTGCGGTGCACGTCGTGCCGGCCGTGGAAGCCGGTGCCGCGGATGCCTCGGCACCGGCCGCCGTACCGGCGTAGGTCGCGACGCCGCCTGCCAGCACGGCGGCCGGCAGCACGCTCCGCCATGCCCGCCCCATCGACCGGCGACCCATTATTTCGACCGCGCGTGGATCTCGGCGACGTAGCCGCCCGGGAACTGCACGAGCGCGGCATCGCGCCCGTCCGACGTGAACGTCGGCACCAGCACGGTCACGCCCGCGGCCTGCGCCTGCTTCAGCGTCGCGGCCAGATCCGGCACTTCATAGCCCGTCATCTCGCGGCCGAACGGATAGGGCAGATGGCCGTCGGTGGCCAGCACGGTCATCTTGCCGAAACCCGACTCGATGCGGATGCGCCGGTACGTATCGTTCGGCCGGCCGATCTCGATGCCCGGCGCCTTGCGCACATCGGACACGACCTTGCCGCGCGAGAACGCGACGAAGTCGTGCACCAGCTTGTTCGCGCTTTCCGGCGACACGTACACGCGGTTTTCAGGCACCGTCTGCAGCGGGTCGTAGTGCGGCGCCTGGGTGTGCCAGTACAGCTGCATGTTCACGCCGCCCGGCCAGCGGACGATCGCATCGCGGCCGATCGGGTCGGGGAACGTGTCGACGATCACGTCCGCGCCGTGCGCGCGCGCCGACTTCATCGCGACGTCCATGTCGGTGACGAGATAGCCGGTGCGCTCCGCGCAGAACGGATACGGGATCGGCGTCTTGAAGCCGAACACCGAGATCGTGCCGGCCGGCGTGAATACGAGCTGCGACATCGTCTGGCTCGGCGTCGGCGTGACCTGGAACACGCCCTGCTGCGACTTCTTGCCGCCGAACGTCGCGACGAAGCTGTCGGCGAAGCGGTCGAAATCTTCCGGTGCGACGCACACGTGCGTCGTGTCGTACTGCGGGCCGACCGCGACGGCCGGTACCTTCGCGGACGAGGTCTCGAGCAGACGCGTCTCGTCGGCATGGGCCGGCGCGGCCGCCAGCAACGCGCCGAGCACGGCCGTCGACGCGGCCGTCATCCGCCATACCTGTTGCAATTTCAGTGCGATCATCGGGTTCTCCTTGAAAGTGGCAAGCGCAACCGCATGCTGCGCGCGCATTCAGCGTGACGTCGCCCGCTCGTCGGGCCGACCGGATTGATAGGCGAGGAAGCACAGCACCGCGAGCGGCAGCGCGAGCGCCCAGAAAGCTGCGAACAGATAGGCCGCCGCCCCCGCTCCTGCCCCGAGCGCAAAGCCCGCGACCGGCGGCAGCGTGCGCCGCAGCCGCACGCGCGCGGCTTCCCGTTCGGCAGGCGCGGCGAGCGGCACGAGCCAGTCGAACGCATCGATCACCGCCTGCGTGACATTGCCCGTCATCACCGTGTTGGCAACGACCGAGCGGGCCGTCAGCCGCGCGTGCGCGTTCTGGACGCCCATCGCCGCGGCGCCGAGCAGGCCGCACAGGATCGTCCTCGGCGCGTCGGCGTCGGCAATCGGCGAGGCCATCACGCCGGCCAGCATGAACCCGGCCAGCAGCACGGCCTGCAGCGCATACAGCGAACGTGCGCGCGTGCCGTGGCCCAGCGCGCGCATCCGATGGTCGAGCACGCGCGCGCCGACGATGCCGGCGATGAAGGCCGGAAACGCGAGCCACTTGATCGCGAGCCCTTGTCCGACGCCGGCCAGCCCCGAGCCGATCAGGATGAAGTTGCCGGTGACATGCGCGGTGAACAGGCCGAACAGCGCGACGAAGCCGAGCGTGTCGACATAACCCGCGATCGACGCGAGAAACACGTCCTCGCCGCGCACGCGATCGGGCACGGCGGCCGCGCCCGCGGTTACTTGCTGCGGCGGCATGAACCGGCTTCCTGGAATGTGTCGACTGCGCCGGCGCCCGCGCTGGCTGCGCGTGACGGGATCGGATAAGGCATGTTTCGCTCCGGTTTCGCCGACCGGTCCGGCTCGCCGACTGGCGTCCGGCCCGTGCGGCGGTTCGGGAGCAAGACTAGGGAAGGCCGACCTTAATGTCATGGCGACGGCCTGAATTTTTCTGAATCCGCAGTGCACGCACCGGGCCGGGGCGCTGGAACGGCACGATGCGGGACGATCCCGCGACGGGTCGCGCGCCGTATGCGACGCGTCAATCGTGTTATTTTTCGATCGATAGTTTAAGAATGTGCGCCATCAGGAGCCGATGCATGACCGAAAGAAAACGCAGCACGCCGGCCCGCGAGCGCGGGACGGACGCCGACGGCAACGCCGTCACGCCGGGCCGGCGGCTCGCGCCGGAAGCGCGCGAGCGGCAGATCGTCGAGAAAGCGATCGAGCACTTCGCGACGCATGGCTTTTCCGGCAGCACGCGCGAACTCGCGCGGCAGATCGGCGTTACCCAGCCACTGCTGTACCGGTACTTTCCGAGCAAGGAGGCGCTGATCGATCGCGTCTACGACGAGATCTACACGTGGAATCCCGACTGGGAAAAACTGATCGCCGACCGCGCGGTCCCGCTGCAGGAACGGCTCGTCGCGTTCTACCGCGCCTACGCGCAAACCATCCTGCGGCGCGAATGGATCCGCACCTTCATCTTCGCGGGGCTCAGCCGCGAGGGGTTCAACACGCGCTACCTGTCGCGGCTGCGCGAACGCGTCTTCCTGCCGGTGCTGCGCGAGCTGCGGCACGAATACGACATCGCCACGCCGACGACGGAGGCCCAGCGCAATGCGGAAGTCGAACTGGTCTGGAGCCTGCACGCGAGCATCTTCTATTTCGGCGTTCGCAAGTGGGTCTACGGCCTGCCGGTGCCCGACGATCTCGACACCGAAATCGAACGGCTGATCGACGCGTTCCTGAACGGCACGCCCGCCGCGCTGAAGCAGCTCGCGTCGGGCGCGACCGCCCGGCGCCGCCGGCGCGTCTGACGCGGCGGCGGCCGTTATGAGGCGGCGAATACCGGCGGTGCGCAAAGACCAATTCAGAACAATTTATCCGGCCAGTCGATCGCGTCGCCTATCCTCGAAAGGCACGTGCAGTCGCCACCGGCAGCACGCGGGCCAAACCCAACACGCACCGTCACATGACTATCGCCACGCCTTCGATCACCCATCACACCGCCACTGCGAACGGCATCCGCCAGCACTACATCGATGCCGGCAGCGGGCCGGTTGTCGTCCTGCTGCACGGCTTCCCGGAAACCAGCTTCGCGTGGCGTTTCCAGATCCCCGCACTCGCGCAGCGCTACCGCGTGATCGCGCCTGATCTGCGCGGCTACGGCGAAACCGACAAGCCGGCCGCCGGCTACGATAAACGCAACATGGCGCGCGACCTCGCCGGGCTGCTCGATGCGCTCGGCATCGGCCGCATCGCGCTCGTCGGGCACGATCGCGGCGCCCGCGTCGCGACGCGTTTCTCGAAGGATTTCCCCGAGCGCGTCGACCGGCTCGTCGTGATGGACAACGTACCGACGCGCATCGTCGCGGAGAATATGACCGCGCAAACCGCGCGCGCGTACTGGTTCTTCCTGTTCCACCAGGTGCCGGACCTGCCCGAAGCGTTGATCGCGGGCAAGGAAGCCGAGTGGCTGAGCTATTTCTTCTCCGACTGGTGCTACAACCCGCACGCGATCTCCGGCGATGCGTTCGACACGTACGTGCGCGCGTATCGACGCCCGGGCGCCGTGCGCGGTGCATTGGCCGACTATCGCGCGAATGCGGAGGACGTGAAGCAGGATCTCGTCGACGCGGAGGTCCGGATCGCATGCCCGACCATGGCCATCTGGGGGGAGGATTTCTATGCGGTCGGCAAGATGTTCGACATGAAATCCGTCTGGGAAAGCATGGCGACGAACCTGCGAGCCGAGCCCATCGCGCAGTGCGGGCACCTGCCTCAGGAAGAGCAGCCGGAGCACGTGAACGCGCTGCTGCTCGACTTCCTGAAGCACTGGGAAGGCTGAACCACCGCGCGCGTGACGGATCATCGGGAGGAAGGGATCATGAGCGACGTTTCGGGCCCGCTGGCTGTCGTCATCGGCGGATCGGTGGGCGGGCTTTTCACGGCGACCGCACTGCGTGCGGCCGGATGGCGCGTGAAGGTATTCGAGCAATCGCCGAACGACCTGGACAGCCGCGGCGGCGGCATCGTGCTGCAGCCGCCGATCGAGCGCGCGTTCGCGTTCGGCCGCGTGCCCGTGCCGCGCGATGCGGGCGTCGATTCGATCGACCGGATCTACGTCGACGAACACGACCGGATCGTCCAACGCTACCCCATGCCGCAAACGCAGACCGCGTGGAACGTGATCTACACGGCCCTTAAGCGCGCGCTGCCCGCCGGCATCGTGCATGCCGGCGTGTCGTTCGATCGGTTCGCGCAGGAAGGCGACCGCGTGACGGCGCATTTCACGGACGGCCGCATCGAGCAGGCCGACCTGCTGGTCGGCGCAGACGGCGGCCGCTCGAACGTTCGCGCACAACTGCTTCCCGAAGCACGGCCCGCGTATGCCGGTTATGTCGCGTGGCGCGGGCTTGTCGACGAGCATTTGCTTCCCGATACGGTGCTGCAGGTGCTGCGCGAGCGCTTCACGTTTCAACAAGGCGACGCGCATCTGTTCCTGACCTATCTGGTGCCCGGGCGCGACGGCGCGATCGAACCGGGCAAACGGCGCGTGAACTGGGTCTGGTACCGGCGGCTCGCGCAGGATCGCCTGCCGTCCCTGTTCCTGGCGCGGGACGGCACGCAGCGTGACGGCTCGCTGCCGCCCGACGCGATGCGGGACGACAACCGGCTCGAACTCGTGGAGGCCGGCCGCCGGATGCTTGCGCCGACGCTCGCCGCCCTCGTCGATGCGACGCGCGCGCCGTTCGCCCAGGCGATCCTGGATCTCGCGGTCGAGCGCATGGCGTTCGGCCGCGTGGTGTTGCTCGGCGACGCAGCCTGCCTCGTGCGGCCGCATACGGCAGCCGGCGTCGCGAAAGCGGCGGAGAATGCGGTCGGTCTGCCGAGGCGCTGCGCGGCGCCGTGCGCGGGAGCGCATTCGACGCTGCGTTGTCGCGCTGGCAGGCCGCTCAGCTCGCGACCAACGCGTCGCTGTCCGAACTCGGCATCTCGCTCGGCACCCGGATCATGGGGAGCGCGTGACCGGAGCGCCGTGACTGCACCGGCGGCCGCGAACGGCAGGCGCATGTCAAAAGCGATGTGCGATGCCGACGGCGTCCACGAACTGCTGGTGCGAAGCCGACGGCGTCATCCCGTTGATCGATGCAACCGCGGACTGCCCGAGCGAATCGGTACCTGACGCACGCTGATAGACCGCGATCATGTAGACATCCGTGCGCTTCGACAGCGCATAGTGCACGCCGGCGTTAACCTGGTTGTAATGCGCACCGATCGCATCGGGCCCGCGTGCGAGCGTGTACGAATACGAGGCGCCGAGCGACACGGCAGCGTCGATCCGGTAGCTGCCGTTGAGCTCGACCGTATTGAAGCTAGCGCTGCCGGCATAGCCACGCGGATTGGGTCCCGCGTCCGAGCCCAGCCCGACGAAGCGCGTATTCGTATAGGCCGCGCCGATCGTCGCGTTGCCGAGCGCATAGCTCGCACCGGCGCCGATCGTCTCCTCACGGCTCGCCGACGCGTAACCGGCCATGACGGGATTGCGCTCCGGTGCCGTCGCCGAGCCGAACGAACCGATATTGTTCACGGCGCTTCCGCCGCCGTTCGGCTGTCCGCCCCACATCGACACGTTCGGCGCGGACGCATTGAGATAGCCGACGCCAATACGCAACGGACCGCCCACGTAGCCCGCTCCGGCCGCAACGACCTGGTTCCGGCCCACGTGACCCGCGACACCGCCGAACCCATACATCGCACCGGCCGACCACCCGTGCCAGACGGGCGTCGCGATCTTTACCGTATTGTTCTGTCTCACGGTCAGGCCCAGATTGTCGATGTCGTCCGGATGGGCGGTAACGAAGCCGCCCCACTGGGATACCGTCGTGAGCGGCGCGAGATAGTCGACCACCGGCGAATATTGACGGCCGAGCGTGACGCTGCCGAGCCGCTCGTTTGACACACCGACGAACGACTGGCGCCCAAACAGTGCACCGCCCTGTCCGAGCGAGCCATTCGCGACACTGAATCCATTCTCCAGCGTGAAAATCGCAAACGTTCCGGCACCCAGGTCTTCCCGCCCGCGAATGCCGAATCTGCTGCCAACGTATGCCGACGTCGTTGCGTCCTGAAGCGACACCTGCCGCTCGCCGCGAAGCGCCCCCGCCACTCTGCCAGACTGCGCATTGCTGACGAATACCACGTCGGGGTCGACGATCCCGTACAACGTCACACCGCTCTGGGCCAACGCGCCGCATGCCCATCCAAGCGGCAAGGCGGCCGCGACTATCCGCATCTTTCTCTCGATCGACATATCTCCTCTCTCGTTTGACTGGAAAATCCAACAGAACCGTCCGGCGCAACTGAATTCGAGTGAGTGCGCTCGGTAATCTATATGTAGTTCGAACGATAATTTTCAGTCGGATGGCGCCAGGATTTTTTTGAAACATCCATGGACAGCCCACCTCTGCCAACCTCAAAACAGCCGACCGTGGCCTGTTTCCCTTGATGCATGAATATCCGCGAGACTTCCACCATCGCGCTGGTTCACCCGTGACCGCGAAGCGGTACGTGACCGATAGCTTCGAAACGGGAACATGGCGTCGACCGCCAACCTTAATTATCGTTTGATAAATTATAGCCGGCAGGCCATGCCCCAGGTGCGGATGCCGAGCCAGTGTTTACCCTTCCGCGTTTATTTAACGACGGGTGGGCACGCGCTCTGCGGAGCTTGGCCGGGTCTGGTCTGAAGAAATGTCTACGGAGAAACTTTCTGGCGTGGAAGCGTCCCGGGGACGATGAATCGCGCGCAAAAGAGCATCAGTGCTCATCTGCCCGGTTCAAGAAAAACCGGATGTCGACCGTCTTCCAGATGCCTTCCGTGTTGAACGGGTCGTCGTGTACGAGGCGCCGTACTGCCTCGATATCGTCCGCTTCGTAGAGAAACAGGCTCCCGCCTACCGAGCCGTCCGGATCGATGAGCGGCCCCGCAATCCGCGCCTTCAACGGTGAAGCGAGCAACCGCGCCTTATGCGCTGCAAAGTGGATTTGGCGCCGCTCCGCCATATCCGGGTGATCGAGGCAGTAAACGATGAAAAGCATGTTATCTCCTTGGGGAAGGCGAACCACCGGAGTGGCCGCCGGCACAGGGTGCATGACGACGCGCGGCGCTCACGGACACGCAATCGGCCGATCGGGCTGCGTCGCTCGCGATGGCTTGTCGATATGACCGACGCGTAATACTCCTGAATACCATTCGGACGGCATTCTCGACCCGAGAACGGGTCGATGGCGATCACGAGCATGAACCGGGGCGCCCTGCCGGATGGAAAGCATCGACGCAATCAGCGTCCGTAGCGCAGCAGGAAGTCCCTCAGCTTCGGATTGACATCGTCAGCGTGAGTCAAATTCGGCGTATGTCCGGCACCGGCCACACTCACCATCCCTTTGGAGTTCGGCAGCCTTTCGACAAGCGCCTCGCCGCAACGGAGCGGGATGGCTGCATCGGCATCGCCATGGAATACGATCGACGCATGCGTGACCTCGCCGAGCCGCGACGTAATGTCGTCGCGCGACGTCAGCGCATCGACCGGGTATTCGAAATGCTCACGCGGCATGTTCAGCCACTTGTCGAGCCACGCCGACGCGGGATAATCTGCACCGAGCAAGAACGCGGCAAGGTGCGCAGCAACGTTGGCCGCACCGTTGCGCGCCCACTCCGCCTTGAGTTCCTCGAACGAAGCGGTTACCACTGCGTCGTCGAGATCGCTTCGCGTCGCGATAAGCGCGAGCGCGCGGAACCTGGCGGGCTCGAGCAGCGCGGCGCGCATCGACACGAAGCCGCCCTGCGACATCCCTACCAGCGACGCCGACGCAATTTCAAGGTGATCGAGCAGCGCGATCAGATCGCGTGCCGAATCCCAGTAGCTGAACGCCTGATTGACCGGCCCCGTCGAACCGAAGCCGCGCTGATCCCAGACCACACAACGGAACGTGTCGTTCAGCGCGTCGATGTTCGGGCGAAACATTTCGCTATCCATCATGAATCCGTGACTGAAAACGATCGCCCGCGCGTCCTGCGGACCGGACTCCTCATAGGCAAAACGAATACCCTCGCGTTCAAACCATGCCTTCATCCTCAGCCTCTCTTCAACTCGCATTCATTCGGGCTGCGCCGTGCAGCCTGCTCTTGCCAAACTCTATCGTGCGAGCGGCCAGAGCGATGATCGATTGAAGCGACGACTTACCGGATCGTCCGGATTTTTGATGCGATATGCATCGAGCATCGTGCAAGCCATGCATGCGATCTTTCCCGGATTGACGGGCTGTTGCGCATTTGATTAAGTACACGGCTTATGCGGACGTTCAAGCGACGTCTCTTTATTGCGACGGCACGCCAACCGCGGCGATATCGGAGAAGGTTGACATGGTGCTAGCAGCAATGGAATCAGAAAAGCCGGTCTGGATTCTGCAGGGGGAATTCGGCCGGGCCACGGTAAACTTCATCAGCCGGCCGCTTGTCGCTCACGCGCACTCGCAGTACCAGTTCCTGTTCAAGCTCGGCGGCAGCAACTGTGACTTCAGGATGGGTGCTGAGGATTGCACACTGAGCGCCGACTCCGCCATCTGCCTGAACCCATGGGTCGAGCACGCAAAATGCGCGAACAAGGACACACCGTCGTTGATCCTGTCGCTCGTGATCGAACCACCTTGGCTGCGCAAACAGCTCGGCCTGGCCGACGGTAGCCCGGCCGACATCTTCCCGCGCAGGCTTGTCGTCGTCACGCCGGAAGTGCAGCATCACGTCGACCGCCTGGCGGCCGCCATCACGAATCATCTCGTTGCGCAGGACGCGGGCTGCCTGCCGATCCTCGAGGATCTCGTCACGGCGCTCGGGCGCGACTTTGCCGATCCGGAGCTGACGACGCGCATCGCGCCGTCGACACGCCCGGTAGACTTCAGAATCCGCAAGGCGCTCGACTTCATCAAGCGCACGCCGTCCGCGAACGCGACGGTCACGCAGGTCGCCGCCGAGGTTGGGCTGTCGAGGTCGCGTTTTTTCGAGCAGTTCCGGCGCTGCATGGGCATCTCGCCGCAGCACTATATCGACTGGGTCCGGATGTCGCACGCGATCCGGCTGCTCGCGGAGAGTAGCCGGCCGCTCGCCGACATCGCGGACGAGCTCGGCTTCGAGGAGCATAGCCACTTCACTCGCTTCTTTGCGCAGCACATGGGTGTGCCGCCGAGTGATTTTCGGCGGCATTCAGTCACGCTCGATCTCGCGCGATTCGACTGACCGGCGCGGTCGGTCCGCCGCATGCGCGCGAATACGCGCATGCGGCGCAGGTCAGGCCAACAGGTCCGACGGATCGGCGACCACCGGATTTCCCAGCACGCCCAGTCCGTCGATCTCGATTTCAACCCAGTCGCCCGGACGCATGTGCACGAGACCCGGCGTCGGAAACGGTCCGTACTGCCGCGACAGGTCATTCCCTTCGATGTCGTCCGGCGCCGGCTTCAGCGCGCCCGGCGTGCCCATCGCGATCAGGTCGCCGGGTCGCAACCGATAGCCGCGGCTCAGATAGCTGACCGTGCGCGCAACGTTGACCAGCATGTCGTCGAGCGGCGCACGCTGTCGGACAATGCCGTTGATTCGCGTGAGCACCGTGCGCTTCGACGGATCGCCGAACTCGTCCGATGTCATCAGCCATGGGCCGTAAGACCCCGAAGCTTCGAAACATTTGCCGAGGCCGAATTGACGGTTGTGCACCTGGTATTCGCGCACCGAACCCTCATTCAGGCAGGTGTAGCCCGCGACGTGTTCCAGTGCGCGCTCGACGGGGATGTAGCGTCCTGGCTTGCCGATGATCACACCGAGCTCGCCCTCATAGTCGAATGCACGCGCAACGGCTTCCGGCGGTGCGACGATCGGCTCACCCGCGCCGACGTACGACGCGGCCGTGCGCAAGAACAGATGCGGATAGTCGGGATTCGTTTGCAAGCCTGTCTCGGCGATGTGGCTCTTGAAGTTCAGTGCGAGTGCCCACATCGCGTTCGGCCGGTCGAGGAACGGCTTCAGCGTCACGGACGAGACCAGTCGATTGCCGGTCTTGCCGGCCGCTGACGCACGCAGGCGCTCGAGCCCGTCGTCCATCGCGAGGATATCGATCAGGCTCGCGGGCAGATCCGGTGCAATTTCCGCAACGGGGACGAAATGCGTATCGCTGGTGATGACGCCGAGCGCTTTATCGCCCACGTCCGAGTAAGCAATGATTTTCATGATTGAGCGTGATTCCGCAAGTTTCCAGGAAGACGTGTCGAGAATGATTCAGTGCCCGGCCGGCGCGCCACCTATCGCCGATTCGCGACTGGCAGCGCGGCGGCCGATGATCGTCAGCAAGCCGAGCGCAGCGATCGCGGCGATCGCCGGCACAACAGCGACGAGTATGATGTTGCGCGGGTCCCAACCTGTCGCGAGAAGCGCCCCGCCGATCGCAGGGCCGACGAATGAACCGATCCGCCCGATTGCATGACCCCAGCCGACTCCGGTCGCGCGGATGCCCGGCGGATAAAACGCGACCGCAAGCGCCGTCTGGCCCATGATCCCGTTGACGAGCCCCGCACCGATCACGCCGATCGACAACAGCACGGCCGGCGGCGACAACGTGGCCTGGCTCAGCACCGCGATGCCGGCAATCACGCAGACGATCCCCACCGCCAGCGCCGACTTCACGCGCAACCTCCCGGTAACCGTCATCGCGGTGACCGCAGCCGTCATCAGCAGGTTGCCGCTCAATCCGCCGACACTGAACGCGGCCATGCCGGCCGGTGCTCGATCGAGTGAAAAGCCGAACGAGAGAAGCATGGTCGGGAGCCAGAACAGCAGTGCGTAGACGTCCATGAAGATCAGGAACGAGAACAGCCACAGCACGCCGGTATAGCCTGCTCGGCCGTCCGCGAACAGCGCGCGCACCGGACTCGCCACCTGCCGTTCCGGATTCTGCGCACCTGTTGCCGTAGATGCGACCGCGGGCAGGATGCGGAAGAACGCAGGCGCGACCGCAAACGGCAAGATGCCGCCGACCAGGAACACCGACTGCCAGCCGAAACGGTGCATCAACGGGCCGCCGATCAGCCCGCCGATCACGGCGCCGACCGACATGCCGGTCGTCACCAGCACCGACGCGGCGACCTTGTGCTTCGCGCCGATGATCGCCGCCGAGGCGGTGATCGCGATCGGCAGCGCCGCCCCCAGCCCGATTGCCGCGAGGACACGCATCACCGACAGTAGCGCGACGCTGCTCGCATGCATCGTGAGCAGTGTGCAGCCGCCGAACAGTGCGACGCTTGCCAGCCCGACCGCGCGATGTCCGAAGCGATTGGCGAGCGAGCCCGTGATGATGAAGCCGATCGCCGCGCCGACATTCGTCGCGACGAATACCGGTGTGAAAGCGGCCGGCGCGAGATGCCAGTCCCGAGCCAGCGTCGGAACGACGAACGAGATCGACGTCGTGTTGAAGCCGTCGAGAACGACGACGAGAAAGCAAACGAGCAGTGCGATTGCTCGGCTCACTCCGCCGACCTCCGACGTGCCGGTGTCGACCGCGGTCTTTTGATCATTCAGTTTCACTACGCAACCTCCTGTGGCACGCGCGATCCGGTTCGCCGTGAAGCACGGACCTGGATCGTGCGGCCGCTCGTTCCAAAGCCGTCGAGAACGTGCGCTTACGCGCGCGTGTAATCCGACAGGCGCCGCAACATCTCGGCGGAGAAAATGTTCTTCGGCACCATGCAGTGCACACCCTTCGGCGGTTCCGTCTTGTAGACGGTACCGGTCTGGTGCGCATACTGCGTGATTCGGAAGCTCCCGGCGACGCTCAGGATGCCGTAGCAATCGACCGCTGCAATGCCGGTGGCCGCGGACATCCAGCCGATCGTTTGACGAATGCACGCGACGAGCGCGTCGTCGAGGCTGTCGGCGAACCCGAAGCCGATCCAGTGCTCCGGCGTCTCGGCGATCGGACCGTTCAGCGATGATCGTTTATGGAGAAGGAACTGGATCCGCATCTCCTCGAACGCGGATTCGATCGACGTCTGATCGACGTTTCCCTCGCCCGACGCCCCCATCGAGCCGCCGGTCCATACGCGCGCCCGGGCGACCTGTACGGGCAGAAACACCGAAGTTCCGACGCCGAGCACGGCGCAGTCGAGATTGCCGCCGTAACTGCCGGCGAAGTTCGCGCTCGTCACACGGTCGCCAGGCGGCTGGGTGCCGAGATAGGCCTGGAACGGCTTCAGGGGAATCTGCACGCCCGGTACGTAAGATGCGTAGGTACGCGCGTCATCGAACTTCAGGTAACGAAGGTACGGACCGAAATCGCCCGGCAATGCACCGACGCCCGGTGGCGCGGAATTCCAGCCCCAGTCGATCGGCTGCATCTTCAACATGCGGCATTCGACGACATCGCCGGGTTCGGCGCCTTCGATCTCGACGGGCCCGATCAACGAAAATGCGCCGTTCGGATATTTCTTGCGGATAGGCTCGCGCTCCTTGAATCCCATCCCGTATTTCGCCTCGTTGCCCCAGTTCGTCCACGTGCCGTCGTACCAGACCGTGTCGCCGGACCGGATCGAAACCGCTGCCTTGGCGTCCGGTGTCATTTGACCGACCTGCACCGTTTCCCACGACGGCGCGAGCTTCACCGTTTTGCCGCCCGGCAGCACACGCATCGTCGATGCGCGCGGCTTCGGGGCTGCCGTTTTCGTTTGCGCGCGCGCCACGCCCGCGAGGCTCGCAGCGATCACGCTGAAGCCGAGCTTCAGCATGGTGCGGCGGCATTGCGCCGTCCCTTCGATCGTCACCGCACCGCTCGTCTCCATGTCGCTTGCCGTAGTGCCGGCAGTGTGTTCCATTTCCATGTTGTGTGTCATACGTCTTCCAGACTTGGTTTTAAAGACAATGCGCGTTCAACGCGCGGACTGAGCCCCGAGCCCGGCTATCGCCTTCAGGACCACCTGATCGTCGGTCTCGGATGGTGCGCCGGCGGCGCCGATCGCGCCGAGCAGATGGCCGTTCATAAAGACGGGAAACGTGCCGCGGCCGGGCAGGAACGGCGCGTAATAGCCGGCGCCGGACATGTTGCTGTACTCGGACGGATCGTCGCGGTAGCGATGTTCGAGCGTTACGCCGGACTGGCCACCGAGCGCGACCGACGCGAATGCCTTGCCGCGTGCGAAGTCGATGCTCGAGAAGGACGCGCCGTCCATCCGCGCCGCGGCCAGCAGATGACCGCCGGGGTCGACGACAGCGAAGCCCATCGCCAGGTGCCGTGCGTTCGCCTCGACGACTGCGAGCGAGAGCAGTTCCTGCGTCTGCGCGTAGCTCAGAACGTAAGTCGGCAGCGCTGCATTGCCGCGTGTGTCGTCGGCGAACGAGGTGTGTATCCCGCCGGCGAATCCGATCCCGACAATTACCCACTGCAACAGCCACCGAACCCGTAACCTGACTTTCACTTCCATCTCCCGATTCCGCTTCACCCTGTACGCACGAGTCCCAGCGTACGTCCGGTCGAGCCGCGCAACCTGACCATCCAGCCTCGTGATTTACCTTCGCGTCCGATAATTCAAATTCACGCAGCAGCGGATGAGCGATGCTCAAAAAAAGCCGCGGGAGGCCTCTTCCCGCGGAAAACCACCACACTGGAGTCGTTATTCCGTCGCGAACACCGCGACACCTGTTCCCGGGAACTGCGCGGAGGACCCGGCACCGTACGGAACGAAAACGTGATGCGACGCGCCATCGACTGCGACCGAATGCGAGAACTTGCCGGTCGGAACGATCGCGACGAGGTTGCGAGTGCTGGCGTCGATGATCCCGAGAGAGGAATCGAACTTCGCATCCTTTGCGCCAACCCGCGATACGTTGTCCGTCGAGTGGTGGCCGCCGGCGAGGAAGTAGCGGTTCGAAACCGGGTCGTAGACCACCTCGTCGGCACCGCCGAACGGCACTTGCGCGAGCGGCGTACCGTTCGTCCGGTCGATGATCAACGTCGTCTGCTTGCCGCCTTCATCGGGATCGCAGCCGATCAGCGCATCGTTGCCCGGTCCGAGCGCGATGCCGCTCGGGCTTCCGCAGCCCTTCAGCTTCAGCGCGGCCTGAATGATCGGCTTGCCTTCGAGCACCGACTTCACCGGAATCAGATCGACCTCGCCCTTGGGGTTGGCTTTCGTCCCGTCGTTGTTCAGCACGAAGTTGTCGTTCTTCGGGTCGAACTCGCACGCCTCGAGCCCGGTCGAATCCGCGAGCGGCATCTTCGCGATCACCGAATGCGTGTCGGTATTGATGAAGGTCACGAACGGGGGCTGCTCGGCGCCGCTCGAGAACATCGCGACATGGTGCTTCGGGTCGAGACAGCCTTCGTCCGCGCGAATGCCGGACGAGCTGACCTCGATGCGCTTGACGAGCTGCTTCGCAGCGACGTCGATCACCTTCACCGAGTTCACGTCGCCGACGTACACCTGCGACGTGCCGGGAATCGGCAGCACGCCCGACGGTCCCGACTTGTCGTGCGTCGGACCGATGCCGGCAAAGTCGGCCTTGATCCGGTCGCGCAGCGTCATCGTCTTTGCATCGAATACGTCGAGCGTCCCGTTCGCTCCATCAGCGAGGTAATAGGTGCCATCCAACGCTGCGCTGATATCGAAGCCGAACGGCTTTTCGCTCGTGACCGGAATGGTCGCAAGCAACTTCGGGCCGCCACCCGCGGCGTCGGCGCCCCACGCGACAGCGGCAGCCGCCGTCAGGCTCATCATCGCGAATGCGCAATAGATTCGTTTCATTTTCAACTCCTCCTGGTATTTATCGATTGCCCCGGTACGACCCGGGACATAGCCCCTTGCGGCCCGCCGACACCCTGTCGGCAGCACGGCGCGCAATGCGGTCAGAACGTGTGTGCGAGGCCGATCCGGATGTCCGCCTGATGGCCGGTCGGCGCCGGCGCAAAGCTTGCGCCGATCACCGCATCCACTCCCGCCGATGCCTTCAGGTAATCGGACGACAGGTAGACCGTCGTGCGCTTCGACAGCGAATACAACGCCGCGGCCGTTACCTGGTTCCACGCGTGCGCTTCAAAGCTTGTGTGCTGATAGCCGCCGACGAGCTGGAACGCGGGCGTCACCTGCCACGTTGCACCGCCCTCGTAAACATTCATGACCGACTTCGCGTCCTGGAACTTCAGGACCGTATTGGTGTAGTCCGCGTACAGCGTGACGTCGCCGATCGCATACGACCCGCCGACGCCGAGCGTGCCGAGCGAGCGGATCTGGAAGGACGGTGCGGTGTCGGTGACGCTGTCGCCCGACCCGGTCGCCACCGAAAGCCCGAAGAACGAATGCACCCCGATCTGCGCGTACGGATCGATCGTCGGCGTTGCGACAAACGTGTACATGGTCGCGAGCGTCAACGGCCCGTTCGTGTACTGCAAGCCAGCGCTCCAGCCGCTGCCGTCGTGGAAGCTGCCGGGAGTATTGCTGAACCCGTACATCGCGCCGAACTGGAATCCGCCCCACGTCGGGCTCATGTACTTGATCGAGTTCGACAGCCGGTCGTTGTTCGTACGGTCGAAGTCGCCGAGGTGAATCGCATAACCGCTGCCGGCCGAACTGACGTTGAGCGGCGCCAGGAATTCGGCAGTGAAGTCGAACTGCTTGCCCAGCGTGATCATCCCGTAGGGCGTCTGTACGCCGACATACGCCTGTTGCCCGAACAACGTGTTGGGCTGATTCAGCTGCCCGTTGTTCAGGTTGTACAGCGACGACAGCTTGAATATCGCCCGGTTACCGCCGCCCAGGTCTTCCGCGCCCGACATGATCCAGAGGTTCGGGAACAACACGCCGCTGTCCATCTTGAAGTTGTGATGCCCGCCTTCGTTCGTCACGTAAGTCAGGCCGTTGTCGATCTTCCCGGAGAGCGTGATGCTGCTCTGCGCGAAAGTCGATCCGCTCAACGCGACGCCGATCAGTGCCGCGATCGCTGTTTTCTTTATCTCCACCACTGTCTACCCCTCCATTTCAGTCTTTTGATACCGGATGCGTACGAATGGAATGTCTTATTTAATCTGTATAACTAATTATTGCCAGGGTCATTTCAAAAGCCAAAGGTTACGGAAGCCGATCTGATTTACCGCCTGAACCGGATCGTGCGATGCCGATCACCTGAAGCTCATGTTAAGGACACTTCGGTCGGGAACCGTCGCCGAAGAGTCCCGTCGCTTGTCAAATCGTCTCTTTGTTTTCGTCGGGCAGGCCTTGCTTCGGGGCCGTCAGCCGACCTTCTCGGCATGCCGACGACCGAGCGCGTCGGTGAGCACCGCCACCAGGAGCACCACGCCGACGACAAGCGGCTGCAGGCTTGCATCGAGATTCAGCAGGTTCATCCCGTCGATGACGAGCGCCAGCGTCAGGCAGCCAAGCAGCGTGCCGAGCAAGGTGCCGGTTCCGCCGAAAAGCGAAGCACCGCCGATCAGGATTGCCGCGATCGCGGGCAGCAGAATCGGATCGCCCATCGCCGAATCCGCCGCATTCACGCGCGCGAGATAAACCACGGCGGCAATCCCGGCCATCAGGCCGCTGATCGTGTAGACCGCAATTCGCCGTCGGCGCACCGGTATCCCGGACAGGCGCGCGACCTCCGGATTGGCCCCGATCGCATAGATCTCACGACCGATGTTGAGGCGCGCGGTGATGATCGAACCGACGATCAGCACGAGCAACATCATGTAGACGGGGATCGGCACGCCCCACCAGAACCCGGTGCCGAGGGCGCGAAAGCCGGCCGGGAAGCCGAAGATCTCGTTTCCGCCCATGTAGTGAAAAGCGATGCCCTGCACGACCCAGAGCATCCCGTAGGTCGCGAGGAACGGCGGCAGCCGTAGCAGCGTAACCGCCAGGCCGTTCAGAAGCCCGATCAACGCCCCGCACGACATCGACACTGCAACCGCCAGCCACGGCGAGACGCCGGCTTTCATCGCGCCGGCTGCCAGACACGCCGAAAGGGTGAGATTCGCGGCAATGGACAAATCGAACCCGCCGGACAGGATCACGATCGTGAGGCCCGACGCCAGCAGGAACATCAGGCTGGCCTGCCGCAGCACGTTCAGCAGGTTGCCGGACGTTGCGAAGCTGTCGGACGCGAACGCGAGCACGAAGGCAATGACGCAGACAAATACGGCGCGACCGATCAGCGCATTCGCATCGTCGGAAAGCCGGCTGCGGCGCTCAAGGCCCATGACACGTGCCACCGCAAACGGAGATTGATTCCGGGTATTCATGCTTGCACTCCTGCGACGCGAGATTTCCGGACACTATCGATGACGACGACCGCGAGAACCAGCAAACCGATCGTCACCACCTGCAGCGACGATTCGATTCCAACCAGGTTGAGTGCATTGCGAAGCACGCCGATCGTCAACACGCCGATCGCCGTGCCGGGCAACCACCCTTCGCCGCGCTCGAACGACGTGCCGCCGAGAACGACTGCCGCGATTGCGTCGAACTCCATGCCGATCGCGGCATTCGGCTCTGCCGCGTTCATACGTCCGACGAGCAGCAGCGAAGCCAGGCCCGCGAACAGACCGGCCATCACGTAGATCGCGACGTGATAGAACCGGGTGCGGACACCCGCCAGCGTGAGGGCGTCGCGGTTGCCGCCGATCGCGAACACGTAAGTGCCGAACCGGGTGTGATAGAGAAGCAGATGCGTGACGGCGTATGCCGCGAGCGCGCAGGCAATCGGGAATGGAATACCGAGTACCGACGACGCGTAAAGCGCGCCGATGGCAGGATTCGCGACGACCACCGCGTTGCCGTCGGTCATCACGAGCGCAACACCGTGCGCGACGCCGAGCGTGCCAAGCGTCACGACGAACGGCGGCAGGCCCAATCGCGCGACGAGCGTGCCGTTCAGCAAGCCGATCGCGATACCGACTGCCGCGGCCGCGCCAAGCGCGGCACCGATGCCGGTGCCTGCGCCGAGCGACTGCGCGAATACGATGCCGCAGAGGCTCAGCAACGCGCCGACCGACAAGTCCAGCCCCTCGCTCAAAATCACCAGGGTCATCGGCATCGCGATCATCACGAGGATCGTGATCTGGAGACCGATGTCGACCAGATTCGCGCGCGACGCGAAACCCTGTACGCCGAGCGCCGCTGCCCCCACCAACGCGACACTTGCCCACACGATCGAAGGCAACGGCCGTTTGCGCCGCGCCGCCGGATTCCTGCCGTTACGTTTCGTTTCAACCGACATCGTCAACCTCCGTGCATTGCCAGACCCAGAATGCTTTCTTCGCTCAACTGTTCCCGCTGCAGCTCGCCTGAAATCGCGCCGCCGCGCATCACATATGCGCGGTCGCAAACATGCACGATCTCCGACAGCTCCGAGCTGATCAGCAGGACGGCCGCGCCCTCCTCGACAAGCCTCTCGATCAGGTTGAAGATCTCGGTCTTCGCGCCGATATCGATCCCGCGCGTCGGCTCGTCAAAGATGTACAGGCGACACTCGGCACGGAGCCACTTGCCGATCACGATCTTCTGCTGGTTGCCTCCGCTCAGGTTGCGTACGCGTTTCGCCGGATCTCCCGGTGCGATCCGCAGCATGTCGATCAGGTCGCGCGTCGCGCGCCTTGCGCGGGCCGGCTGATACCAGCCTTTCGGGAACAGGTGCCACAGGCTCGAAACGAGCAGGTTTTCGTGCACCGAGCGGCGCAGTGCGAGACCTTCCTGCTTGCGATTTTCCGGAATCAGGCCGACGCCGCGTTTGACGACCTCGTGCGGGCCGCCCGGCACCGATTTGCCGAAGATCTCGATGCGCCCGCCCTGGATCGGGTCGGCGCCCATCACCGCGCGCGCGACCTCCGTCCTCCCGGCGCCGACCAGGCCCGACAATCCGACGATCTCCCCGCACCGCACCTGCAGGTCGACCCCGTTCACGCCGGTCGACGTCGTCAGGTCGCGCACGTCGAGCGCAATCTCGCCGGATGGGCCGAAATAGCGGCGCTGATAGACAGCGCCGACCTTGCGCCCGACCATCAGCGCAATCAACTGATCGGGGGTGGCATCGCCGGCCGGCATCGAGGTGACAAGATGGCCGTCACGCAGGACGGTCACGCGATCGCCGAGATCGAACACCTCCTTCATCCGATGCGAGATGTAGACGATCGCAACGCCAGCGTCGCGCAGGCGATGCACGACCGTGAACAGTGCGTCGGCTTCCCGGTCGGAGATAGCCGCGGTCGGCTCGTCCATCACGAGCACGCGCGCGTCGTGCGACAGCGCCTTCGCGATTTCGACCATCTGCTGCTGCGCAACGCCAAGGTCCGCCGCATGGGTTCGCGTGTCGTACGCTAGCCCGAGCTGCATCAACACGGCGGCGGCATCCGAATGCATGCGCCGGTGATCGACGAGGCCGAAGCGGTTGCGAGGCTCGCGGCCGAGATAGATGTTCTGCGCGATCGACAGATGCGGCACGAGCGAGAACTCCTGGAAAATCACCGCAATACCCAGACGCTTCGCATCGGCGGGCGATTCGATCACGACCGGCATGCCGTCGTATCGGATCTCGCCGCTATCGGCGCGGTAAGCGCCGAACAACACCTTCATCAGCGACGATTTCCCGGCGCCGTTCTCGCCGAGCAGCATGTGCACTTCGCCCGGATAGAGCGTGAGGTCGACGTCGGTCAGCGCAGCCACGCCAGGAAAACGCTTGCAGATCTTGCATAGTTCGAGACGCGGAACGCGCTCGTTCGAGGTTTCCATGTTCATCTCCATGGTGCTGTTCGGCGGACAGCCGCGCGTCATGCGACCGCCGGGGCGCCGCACCGCGATACGGCCCGCCCGGCCGCCCGCGTCACTTGCTGGCCACGTCGTTCCACGCCGGGCACTGACGCTGATCGCCCGGTAGCTCGAACGGTGCGTAGTTCGTCTTGTCGATCACGATGCCCTTGATGAGCACCGTATCGGGCACGGGCTCCTTCCGCAGCGTGCGGACCGCGGCCATCGTCGCGATGCAACCCATCTTGAAACCGTTGAATTCGGCGGTCGCAAGCAAGCGCCCTTCCTTGATCGCCTTGATCGATTCAGGCACGCCGCCGATGCCGACGACCTTCACCTGCTTCTGGCCCGCAGCCTCGAGGGCTTCGATCGCGCCCATCGCCATGACGTCGGCGGCCGCCAGCACGCCGTCGATCTTCGGATTCGACTGGATCAGGTTCTCCATCACCTGCAGCGCCTGCAGCCGCTGATAGTTCGCCGGCTGCGACGCAAGCAGGTGAATGTTCGGGAATTCCTGAAGGGCCTTCTTGAACCCGCGTTCGCGCTCGTCACTTGTCGTCGAGCCTTTCACGCCTTCGAGGATCACGACATTGCCCTTGCCGCCGAGACTCTTGAACAGGTATCGCGCGACGTCGAGACCGAGGTTGTAGTCGTCCGCGACGACGACCGAAGAGAACTTTCCACCCGCCACGCGATCGTTGTAGTTGACGACCGGAATGCCGATCGCGTTGATCTTCTGGATCGCGGGTACGACGCCGTGCGGATTCACACCCATGAACAGCACGGCGCTCGGCTTCTTCACGCCAACGTCCTCCAGCTCGCTCAGTTGCTCGCCGAGATCATTCGGGCGCGTCGGTGCGTAGTGGGTGACCGACACGCCGAGCAGCTTCGCCTCGGCATCGACGCCAGCGTGAACGAGCGCGAAATGCGGATCGACCTGGTTCTTGTAGAAGGCGGCGATCGTCTCGCTTGCCGCAAGCGCGTTCGCACCATGGAAGATGCCGATCGCCGCCGCGCACACGGCGACGATGCACGTCGCGGTCCGCCTGCGCTCCAGCTGCCGTTCAGGTTTATGGTTCGTATCCATCCACTGACTCCTGTCCATCGTTCACATTGGCCATGTCGCTTTCCGCCATGGCATCCCGGGCAACACCGTGCAACCGTTTGCATAAATCGTGATAAAAAAACATGTAACGAATCGGCGTCACATGTCACCCCTTTTCAATCAACCCTCATAATTTTCCGAGATTTTGTCTGCCTGACCGCCAATGGCTTCCCCCGCTTCGGACGGCTGTATCGTTCGTACGGCTTGTTTCATGCAAACGTGTGCATATCCTACCCAAGCGAATTTCCCTGTCAATGAGGTTTAGTGCTGAAAACATTAGGGTTTTACCTGCAACATTGATCGCAACCCATTGCATCGATACAATCAAATCCCTATTCATCAGCAGGTTCCATGAGCCAATCACCCGAAACGCGCGGCACCGGCCGCGTCACGATTCGCGAAGTCGCCGCGGCGGCGTCCGTCAACGCGTCGACGGTGTCGCGCGTGCTCAATCCGGCCACACGCCACCTGATCGGCGATGAAGTCGTGCGCCGCGTGCTGGCGGTGGCCAAATCGCTCGGCTATCGGCAGAACCGGCTTGCATCTGCGCTGCGCGGCGGGCAATCGAAAGTGATCGGCGTGTGCCTGCCCGACATCTCGAACCCGGTGTTTCCGCCGATGGTCTGCGGGATCGAGGAGGAGCTCGCGGCCGAAGGCTACGGCGTGCTAATCGCGAACATCGTCGGCAAGCCCAAGAATCAGGAGCGGATGCTCGAGCAGATGCTCGAGCGTCAGGTAGACGGCCTGATCCTCGCGACCGCCGCGCGGCACGACCCGCTCGTGCGGCGCTGCATCCTCGACGGGGTGCCAGTCGTCCTCGTCAATCGCGGCGAGGACGGCGGCCACGTACCCGAAGTCGTCAACGACGATTTCCTCTCGATGCGGCTCGCGGTCGAGCATCTGGTCGGACTCGGGCATACGCGCATTGCACATCTGTCCGGGCCTGAACGGCTCGCGACCGGCCTGTCGCGGCTGCAGGGCTTCCAGATCGCCACCCAGCAGCACAATCTCGCGGCAAACGTGATCGTGGAAGCAACCGAGTTCACACGCGAGGCCGGACGCCTCGCATGCGCGCAACTGCTCGACACGCATCGCAGCGTGACGGCCATCATCGCGGCGAACGATTTGATCGCGCTCGGCTGCTATGACGTGTTTGCGGAGCGGCGGATCGTGTGCCCGCAGGACATCTCGCTGATCGGACACAACGATATGCCGCTGCTCGATATGCTGAATCCGTCGCTAACCACACTGCGAATCCAGCATCGCGAGATGGGCCGGCAGGCCGCACGCCTGCTGCTCGGCATGATCACGACGCCGGGCAACGCGCCACTGCGCATCACGCTGGCACCCGAGCTGGTGGTGCGCGGGTCGACCGGTGCACCTCGGTCGGCCAGCCGCCGGGCGCGTTCGGGCTGACGCGTCGACCTGATCCGCCGGCGCGGCTGTTCGACTTTCGCGGGCGGCGCCGCCCGCGCCTCCATTTAGCTGCGCGGAGGGCGATCAAACGGCATCGCGAGCAGGATCCTGGCAGGACGATCCGACCGGTTGCGCAGCGAACGCCGCTCGCCGGGCGCAAGGCGGCATGAATCGAACGGATGCAATTCGACTTCGATGCCGTCCGCGTCCACGCATACTTGCCCCTCCAGTACGACGTAATGCTTCTCGACGCCGGATCCCTCCATCGTCGTGTGCCCGCCCGCGTCGATCGTCGACACGCCAAGCCAAAGCGATTCGGCCGGGCCCGCCTCTCGTCCCTGCAAACGCACGCATTGCATCCCGAAGTGATTCGGAGGGAAGTACTCGGGTGCATCGCGAAAGCGCGTGACGTTCATGGCTTGAGCAACACGCGGTTCGCGGTGCCCTGAAAAACCGCTCGATACGCGTGCGCGGCGTCCGCAAGCTCGAATACGTAGTCGGCGTCAACCGGGAACGGCTTCAGCACGCCCTGCTCGAACGACGGCGACAACGCGTCGAGGATGCCGGCGCAGTGCGACGTACTGAGGGCGAGCGAGTCAATCCCGACGTAGGTGTGCTGCCCGCGATAGAACGCGAAGATGTCGAACGGCACCGCGCGCTCGATCGTCGAGATGAGGATGTGCGTGCCGCGCACGGCCATCGCGCGATTCGCACGCTCGAAGTAGGGGCTCCCGACCGTGTTATAGACGATGTTTGCGCCACGGCCGGCCGTCATCTCGAGCACGAGCTCGTCGAATGGCTCGGCAGAGGCGTTGATCATCGTCACATCGCCGGTAGCGTGCCCGATGTACGACGACTCGTCGCGCACGACACCGATCACCTCCGCCCCCGCCATGGTCGCCAGCTGGACGGTCGCTTGTCCGACTTTTCCATTGGCACCCAGGACGAGCACGACGTCGCCGCGCCGCACGCCGCCGGCGCGGTGCAAGCCCTCGAAAGCGGTAACGAACGGCACGCCGATCGACCCGGCCTCGTCCATCGTCAGGTTTTCAGGTTTCTCGCGCACGCTGTGCGCCGGCACGACGAGATAGCTGGCGTGGGTCCCGTCGCGGCGGATCCCGAGCTCACCGCTGCTACCCCAGACCGCCTTGCCGATCAGGTCCGGCGGACCACCGATCACGCGCCCCGCATAATCTCGACCCGGCGTGCGCGGCCATACCGCGTGCGGCATGAAGCCGAGCACAGCCTTCACATCGCTCGGATTGACGCCCGCGCTCTCGATCTTGATCAGGCAGTCGGTCGTATCGATCTTCGGGACAGGCTGCGTGTCGATGCTCAGTGCAAGAGCGCTGATATCGGCGCTCTTTTGCTGGACGCGAATGCATTTCATGCTTGATTTCTTCCTGAAAAATGCGGATTCGGACGCATGGCCTGGCGACCATCGGCCACCGCGCGTCAATGCATGACGCTAATTGTCGTTTGCTTGGTTGCGCTCAAGATGCGAGGCCGAGACACGCGCGCGCGTCGCGGCTCGTCGCGATCTCGCCGCCTAGCAGCGTGACGATTTCGCGTGCCCGCGCGACGAGCGCCGCATTGCTCTCGGCAAGCACACCTTTCTCGATATAGATGTTGTCCTCGAGGCCAACACGCACGTGTCCGCCCGCGAGCCACGCCTGCGCGACGATCGGGAACTCAAAACGCCCGATCCCGAAAGCGGACCATATCGCCCCTGGCGGCAACAGGCCGCGCGCATAGAGCAGCGTTTCCGGCGATGCGCCGAAGCCGTATTTGACGCCGCTGACGAACGTCCAGAGTCCGGGGCCGTCGAGTACGCCGCTCGCAATGAGGTCTCGCGCCAGATGAATATCGCCGGAGTCGAATATCTCGAGCTCAGGCTTGACGCCGGCCTGGCGTATCACCTCGGCCATCCGCGTGACGTTCTTCGGGGTGTTGACGACGACTTCGTTTCCCGAATTCATCGTGTTCAGGTCAAGGCTGCAGATGTCGGGTTTAAGCGCAAGAATGTGCTCCACGCGTTTTTCAGGTGGCAGAAGCGTGGTGCCCGGCGCAGCAACCCTGGGGTCGTCGTCGCTCGGAATAAAGCGCCCACCGGGACCGGTCGTCAGATTGATGATCAACTCGCGATCGACCGCGCGAATCCGGTCGATGACGTCGCGATAGAGATCGACGTCCATCGCGGGTCTGCCCGTGGCCGGATCACGGACGTGGATGTGCACAACGGCAGCGCCGGCCTGCGCCGCTTCGAGCGAAGCATTCGCGATCTGCTCAGGCGTGATCGGCAGGCCCGGATGCTGATCGGGCCGCGTGATGTTGCCCGTGACAGCGCACGTAATAATGGTCTTGCGAGCATGCATCGAAAGGTCTCCAGACAATCAATTCAGCCGGCGGCCACCATCGACGACGATCGTTGCGCCGGTACTGAACGTCAGCGTCGTCGCGCAGGCGACGATGGCGGCAGCGACATCGTCCGGCGCGCCGATCCGGCGTAGCGGCGTCGTCGCGGCGGCCTTCTCGTTGAAATCGTCGCCGCGCCCGGGGACGAACTGCGTATCCACGACACCGGGAGACACGTTCACGACGCGAATGCGCGGCGCAAGTGCACGGCCGAGCGACAGCGCCATCACGTCGATTCCCGCCTTTGCGGCGCAGTACGCGACGTTGCTGCCATTGCCGGTCGTGCCCGCGATCGACGACACGTTGACAACGAGCCCGTCGCCCGATTCGTCGAGCAGCGCACGAAATGCCCGGATCGCCGCGAACTGGCCGCGCCAGTTGACTTTCATGATCTCGTCGATCAGGTCGTCCGTCAGCGCGTCGATGTCCGCATGCCGAACCGGCTTCGTGAAGCCCGCGGCGTTCACCAGGATGTCCGCTCGTCCGTAACGCGCGCGCACGGTGTCGGCGAGCGTGGCAAGCGTTGCGCTGTCGGTGATCGTCGCGACTGCGGCCGAGTGCCCGTCGCCACGCAGTTTGTCGGCGATGCGCTGCGTTGCATCCAGGTCGCTTCGCCCGACGACGACGACGCGCGCGCCCGCTTCAGCAAAACCCGTTGCAGTCGCGACGCCTATCCCGCCGGTGCCGCCGAGAATGACAGCGACTTTATCGTTCAGATTGGGTGACACTGTCCCCTCCTGTTCAGTCGATGGGCGGCGTCGGGTACGTCGGCGTACCGTCAGCCACGACGAAGTCGAAATCGAGCGTGTAATAAACCTCGCCGGTTTCCGCGTGCGGCCCCGTCTGCGGGTCATGGCGTTCGAAATTGCCGACGAGACGACGATTCACGCCGAATACGACGTCCGAGTCGAGATGTTCCGAATCATCGGCAAACACCTGCGACACCAGCGTCGCATGGCCTTCGGCGACGATCACGAAGTGGATGTGTGCGGGGCGATACGGATGACGGTCCTGCGCGTCGAGCAGCGTGCCGACGGGGCCATCGGTGGGCACCGGATAACCGGCGGGACGCACGGTACGAAAGTTGAACCGCCCTTGCGCATCGGTATGAAAGCGGCCGCGCAGATTACGGTCGGGCTGGTTCGGGTCCTGGTTCTCGTAGAGACCGACGGGCGACGCTTGCCAGACATCGACCGCCGCGTTCCCGATCGGCCGGCCCGACACGTCGAGCACACGGCCGCGCATGAAAAGAGGCGAACCAGGCGACTCCGGGCTGGCGATCGATTGGCCGTCTCCGTAGACCGGCGAACCGCCGCGGTAGAACGGCCCGAGCAACGCGCCCGGCGTTCGCCCGGTCGAGTCGGAATTGTTCAGCAATGCGACGAGTGTCGAAAAGCCCAGGACGTCGGACAGAAGCACGACCTCGTTGTGCCGTTCGTTGCATGCGTGTCCTGCGGCACGGACAAACGCGAGTCCGCGCTCAAACTCCTCGTCCGTCAGCTTCACCTGCTTCAGGAACGCGTGCCCGTGATCGACCAATGCATTGACGATCTCCTTCAGGCGAGCGTCCCGGGTTCCCACCATCGCCGCCTTGACGATCGCGGTAACGGACGCGGGATCGTCGGTAATCGCACTTGCAACTGCAACTGCCTGTTCCGTCATGATTTTCTCCATGCAACCGTTTGCATACATTGATGCAATAGTACTCGCCGGCCTGCTCCTATGGATAGAGCGTTAACCCTGAATTATGCGAAATCCACGATGATCATGGGTATCATTCTGAACGCAACCGTTTGCACAAATTGGCTCAAAGAATCGAGCATTGTCGACGATTGCATGCTGCCAGTACGTGAGGTGCGCGTTGGGACATGCAGCATGACGCCGCGACTCGACCCGCGCCGCCGCTCCGGCGCGGGTCGCAGCGCTGGATCGTTACTGCCCCGGCGCGGGCGAGTCGTTGCCACCTTTCTGGCCTGCGGCTTTCTGCTCTGCCCTTTGGAGGCTCTGAGGATAGTGATCGTCCTTGTTCATGCGATAGCCATTCTTCTCAAGCGTACGCAGTTCGTGGTTCCGCTTCAGCCGAGCCTCTTTGCGTTGCGCCTTGCGTTGCGCTTTCAGCTCCTGCTTCGACATCGGGGCGTCGGAGGTGGCCGACGTACCGCCCGCATCCTGCGCGTTCGCGACCGGCGCACCCAGCAGCACGACTGCCGTCAGGACTGCGAGTGTGAGCGGCGCCAAGCTGGACTTTTTCATGTGATTCTCCTTTTTCGTCGATGATCGACTGTCAATGGTTCTGCGTGCCGGCACCGGTTCGACTCGTATCGACCGCGGCCTCATCCGATTCACGCCCCCATCAAGTTACACGACAGCAAGATTATTTTTCTTAAGACACCTGAATTTTTATGATCGATGAAGAAAGCGACAGCCGGCATCTCATCGTGCGGGTAGCACGCTGTGCGGCCCGGTGCGGACGATGCACGCCTCCCCGACGTCATTCGGCTGCCCCCCCGACCTGACACTCGGGGTGACGCACCGTATCGGCGTACTTGGTCTTCGATGCGCCGCCCGATCTGAATCGTGTGGAAACACAATGAGCAATGAAAGCCTGTCGGGCCTTCGCCCGCTATTGCACTGAGGAACACAGCAATGAAGCTGTCATTCGAAGCCTTCGAGGCACTGGACGCGATCGACCGAACCAGCACGTTCGCCGAGGCGGCCACGATGCTGCATCGCGTACCGTCGACGCTCAGCTATCTGGTGCAGAAAATCGAGAGCGACCTGGGGGTCACCCTGTTCGATCGCAGTGGCCGTCGTGCAAGGCTGACGCTCGCAGGGCGTGTCGTCGTCGAAGAGGGTCGCCGACTGCTCGTTGCGGCCGAGCAGCTTGAACAGAAGGCGCAGCGGATTCAGGATGGCTGGGAGACCGAGTTGCGCGTGTGCATCGATGAAATTCTTCCGCTTGCACGATTCTGGCCATATGTGCATGAATTCGACGAGCTCGAGATGGACACGCGTTTACGCTTGTCGACCGAAGCGCTCGGCGGCACCTGGGATGCGCTTGTCTCGCGGCGCGCGGATCTCGTGGTCGGAGCAACGGGAGAGCCGCCCGCGCTGACGGACATCGTCGCGCGCCCGATCGGCACGATGCGCTACGTATTTGCGGTCGCACCGCATCACCCTCTCGCGAAGATGCCGGAACCGATTACGCTGCAGACCGTCACTCAATATCGTTGTGCAGTAGTCGGCGGTCCTTCACGTGAATCGCCCCCGCGCTCGTCGGCGTTCCATCCGTCTCAAGCTTATCTCGCGGTACCGACCCTTGAGACCAAACTTGCGGTGCAATGCGAAGGACTCGCCGTCGGCACACTCCCCTCAAGCATTGCCGCCCGCGCAATCGACGAAGGCAAACTCGTCGCCCGCCGCGTGATCGGGATGCGCGAAACAGCCGAATGCTATCTGGCATGGCGCGACGACGAAGCCGGATGCGCGCTGCAATGGTGGCGCGAAAAGCTGGACAACCCGGATCTGCTCGAGCGATTCATGGCGCGGCAAAGGCAGGCAGGCTAACGCGGTTTTCAGGAAACGCTGCCCTCCGAACGGGCTAACCGAACACAATAGCTCACGCGTCGTGCACGGTCGCTACCGGGCCGCCTGGACACAGGGTAGCAAATGCATACGTCGCAGCCAGTCGCTGTCTTGTGTGTGCCGACACCATCGCGAATCCCGAATCGACTCAAGGAAAACATCCAGCGGCCCAATCTGGATCATTACTGGACTGTCCATCCAGGGTCGATTGAGACGACGTTCGAACAAGACGTTTTCGGCAGGCGCTGATCTGTCTTTTTTTCTTTGATATCTCAAATGTTTCGAATCAACAAATCGATTTTTTCGAAATGGTGTTTAGAAAACCGATGTTGCGCACTTAAGCAATAATGTTTTACCAGCACGGGAACGGGACCTCGGCTACACTGTTCTTACCCGTATCTGACCCAAAGGTTTGGGGCACCGTGCGAATCCGTATCGGAGGTAAATCATTATGGAATCCTTAATCAAGGCTTTTGTCATCGGAGCAATGATCGCCGTTCCTGCCGTCTCGTTCTCCCAACCGGATCAATCGACGAGGACCCGCGCGGAGGTCCGCAAGGAACTCATTCAATTTGAAAAGGCCGGTTATAAGCCGTCCATGGCCAGAAGCACTCAGTACCCGGAAAACCTGCAGGCTGTGCAGGCACGCGTTGCAGGCTTGAATGGCCAGAACAAGAACGTTGGGCCGGCTATGAGCGGCTCATCTCGGTCTGGTAGCACCGCCCCGGCCAACGTGCAATAGTAAGACGTTCGACCAGTTCTCCCGCGGGACGCGACGTCAGCAAGGTCGGCGCGTTGAGATAAGCGCTCTGAGCGAGGAGCATAGGTATCCACCTATTTGCGAGGCGGAAACCTATGGCTGACAAGAACTCAAAGGTGTGGTTCGCGTTGATAAGGCCATGTAACGCCACGGAAGCAAACAGGTTGTTCGAGGCCCATTCAAACCAACCTCTCACGAATTGCCGGAATGGACCGTGCCGTTTAAGGAACAAGGTTCTGTGACTGGCGCGGAACATAGCCGGTCGGCGCCAGCGGCGGCCGTCGTCGAGTTGCTTGAACACTGCATCCGAATCGCGGAGCAGCGTGTCGGCCGATTCGCCGTCCGACCGCCTGCGCACCGCGCGCGCAGGATTCGACGATCGCCTCGTCAAGCCGGTAGAGACGGCCACGCTCGACGCGTTATTGCAACGTGTCGCACGCGACCTGCTGCCGGATGCCTGGCCTGCGATGTGCGTGGTTCATCTTTTCGCGGTTCGCGAACCCGCAGTGGAGGTATGAGTCCAGTGCCACCATTCATGGTGGTCCAAATTTCTAAGCAATTCCGCGCGACGATGCTCGCGGCGATGGCGGTTCATTGCGGCAATTGCCGCAAACGCCAGCACGAACGCGCCGACCACGAACCCGACCCATGCTCCGCTCATAGCAGCCTCCGTCATTTTCGGCCAACTCCGGATCACTCAACGAATTCGCGAGACCGCTTTCAGGACAGCGCGGCCCTCTGCGGTAACCTGGACACGCCGACAACCCGATGCCGGCTGATCAAGGGCGATCAGACGATGCTCGATGAGCGTGACGAGTTCGTCGCGATCCAGTTCGATCTGATCCGGAGCATCCCGAACGATCATTAAAGTAGTAATTTCGTGCGGACTTAGCATGGTCTGCATGGATTGTTCGTATCGGACAATTGGATTGTGTATACATGCGCGAACGCATGCCTCCCGCTTTCAACGCAACAAGGTGCTCGAGAGTTTGTAACGACTCCACCATTTCCTGCGACGATTCAATGCGACATTTAGTGGAGACATTCTAACGCGCTCGCATCAATTTCCGGTCCGCCACCTCGTAGGTGGATGCCCTGATTCGGAAACGTTACCATTGATCTAAATTAAGAAATCATGCGAAATGGTATGAATATATAAATCACGCGGTATTTCATATAATCACCAAATCATTCATTTTTGAAGCTGTCAGATAATGCAGGTCGGTATTTTTACGAAATATCCTGCCGCGTTCATTCGAAACCCTCACCTTCGCTGTATCGCTGGAGAGAAACGGCCAGTGCATCGACATCGCTTTGATAGCTTGAAATGACATCCGCCCGCTCCGGAAATCGTTCGCATTGCAACGACAGTGTCTCCACGGCTGCGGCATGACGCCTGACAAGCTGCCCGCGCGTCACCCATTCGTCATTTCCGCCGGTGCAGGACTTGATGTGCTTCAGCACGCCGTCGCCGAGCACCTTGAACGGCGCGTGCCCATTGATGAATTCTGCGTAGTGTCCGGAGAAAAACCGCTCCCACTCGTTCTCCTCCGAGTCGTGCCGAAACGCGAGGATATACCCGCCGAGATCGACCATGTAGCGATAGGACAAATTCTCATGCGCGTCGGGTGAAGTCAGCTCGGCAGACCTGTTCGCTCGATGAAATCTGTCGGCGAGCGATCCAGCACCATCGGACAGATGCGCGGCAAGGAAAAACTGGGTCGCGCCGGAAGGGCAGCCGTTCTGAGGAATAAAAAACGTTACATCGCTGCCGTGCTGCAATGCGAACGTGTAAGTCGCAAGTGTGTTCATTACGATTTCCTCTGAATCCTCATGAAGACGATCGGCACCTGGACGCCATTTCCCGAATCACTCGTCTGCGGGTGCAATTCTCAGTAGCAAGCGATATGCCATCGCGATGCATTCGCTTCGCATGGCGATATGAACCACCGGAATACACGGAAAGTCGTCGTGAGCGGATGAAAATGTTTCAGCATTGATACGTTTCGCACGGCTCAAGCGCCTGCGCACGTCGATCGCCGTTGTCTGAAACATCCGGGTCGGCACGGAAGGTTCACCCTCCCGATCCCATTGGACTCGCCATTTTCCGACTCGCCTGCCTGGTTGCAACGCTGAGACCGATCGGCTGGTCGGTCGAAGCGCATTCGGGAATACGAATTGCGCCATCGTTTCGGTGAAGCCCAACCCGGGAGTGAAAGATGCGCAACGGCCATGCCGTCGGCAAGGTGGTCGCGTGGCTCGCCGCTGTCGTTGCCCTGACGATTGCCGCGCTGTTCATCTTCATCGTGACGTTCGACTGGAACCGCGCGCGCCCTTGGGTCGATGACAAGGTATCGGACGCGATCGGACGGCAGTTCGCCATCAACGGCGACCTGCGTGTCGGATGGCACCGGCCCGTGAGCGAGCATGGCTGGCGCGCCTGGGTGCCGTGGCCGCGATTCAACGCCCGCAATGTCACGATCGCCAACCCGGACTGGGCGCGCACGAAGCAGTTCGCCACGCTCGACGCGATCAGCTTCGAAGTCGAGACGCTGCCGCTGACCGTGCGCCGCATCGTGATTCCAGCCATCGACCTCGTCAATCCGTCCGTCGACCTCGAACGCCTCGCTGACGGGCGCGTCAACTGGACGTTCCAGCTCAAGAATGCCGATCATCCGGGCAAGTGGACGCTCGACCTGCACGATATCGCGTTCGCCACCGGCAAGCTCCGCTACTACGATCAACAGAAGCAATTCGACCTGAGCGGTGTGATCGACACGCTCGGCAAGCCCATTGCGTTCGGCGATGCGATGAAGCAGCAGGCGGCGCTGGCGCGCAGCGAATCGGCGCAAGCCGTCGGCCAGGAGGGCCAAAAGAAACTCTCGGCACAGGTACACCACGGTTCGGCACGATCCCCGGCGCCCGTGTCGGGTATCGAAGCGGCATCCCGCGCATCGGCAGCGGCGTCGCAAGCGCTGGCCGCGGCGTCGCAAGCGTCGGCCACGATATCCACTACCGCGATCGCCCCGGCGGCATCGGCTGCGTCGAGCACGTCCGCGACAGCGGCGTCGGGCGCGACGGCCTCCGCAGCGTCCGGCGCGTCGGCAGGCGCCGCGCCCGCGGCATCCGTCGGCGCGGGCGATTACACGATCGGATGGACCGTCGACGGGACCTACAAGAAAGGGCACGTCGCCGGCAATGGCAAGATCGGAAACGTGCTGGGGCTGCAAGGCGTTCAGCGCCCGTTTCCGGTCCAGGCCAATTTGCGCTTCGGCGATACAAAGCTGGCGCTCGTCGGCACGGTGACCGATCCGGCGCACCTGGCGGCGGTCGACCTGCGACTGTGGCTCTCGGGTACCAGCATGGCGCACCTGTACGACGTCACCGGCATCACGCTGCCCGAGACCCCGCCCTATGCGACCGACGGACGGCTGATCGGGCAATTCCGCGCGTCCGGCAATGTCTTCAAGTACGAGGACTTCACGGGGCGTGTCGGCGGCAGCGATCTCACCGGCACGCTGGTGTACGTTTCGCGCGAACCGAGGCCGCTCCTGTCGGGCACGCTGGAGTCGAAGGTGCTGCGGTTCGCCGACCTTGCGCCGCTCATCGGCGCCGACACGAATGCCAGCAAGGCGCGCCGCGGCGCCGCGGTCGCGCAGCCCGCGAACAAGGCACTGCCGGTCGAGGCGTTCCGCACGGAGCGCTGGAAGAAGATCGACGCCGACGTCCGGTTCGCCGGGCAGCGCATCATCAAGTCCCCGAGCTTGCCGATCACCGATCTGACGACCCACGTCGTCATGCAGGACGGCGTGCTGACGCTCAACCCGCTGAACTTCGGCGTCGCGGGCGGCACGCTGGCGTCGAACATCCACCTGGACGGCAATAGCACGCCGCTCAAGGGGCGGTTCACGCTGCAGGCGCGGCACCTGAAGCTGAAGCGGCTATTCCCGACGTTCACGGTCATGCAGACGGCGCTCGGCGAAGTCAACGGCGATGCCGCGCTGTCGGCCACCGGCAACTCGCCGGCGGCGCTCGCCGCAACGTCTAACGGAGAAGTGAAGACACTGGTCACGGACGGCACCGTAAGCCTGGTGCTGATGGAAGCGGCCGGGTTGAACGTGGCGAACGTGGTGTACGAGAAGCTGTTCGGCGATCGCGACGTGAAGATCAACTGCGCGGTGGCCGATTTCGTGGCCACCAATGGCGTGCTCGACTCGCGCGTATTCGCGCTCGACACCGAAGATGCGGTGATCGGCATGAACGGTAACGTGAGCTTGCGGGACGAGACCATGAACCTGACGATTCATCCGCATACCAAGGGGTTCCGGATGATATCGCTGCGCTCG
Source organism: Burkholderia pyrrocinia (assembly GCF_003330765.1). Lineage (NCBI taxonomy): Bacteria > Pseudomonadati > Pseudomonadota > Betaproteobacteria > Burkholderiales > Burkholderiaceae > Burkholderia > Burkholderia pyrrocinia. The sequence goes on from NZ_CP024904.1 coordinate 740,130, forward strand.
CCGCTGTACGTCACCGGCACCTTCAAGCAACCTCACGTGGGCGTGAAGCCCGGGGCGCTCATCGCGCGCGGCGGGGCGGCGGTGGCGCTGGGCCTGCTGAATCCGCTCGCGAGTTTGCTCGCATTGATCCAGCCGGGCCGCAATCGGCCGCTGCCGTGCAAGCAGATGCTGACCGACATGGAGCAGCGCCCGACCGCGCCGCCACCGGGAGTACGAAAGGAGAAAAAGGCTGCACCGGCGTATCTGAATGCGGCGCCGCCGGCTTCACGGGCTCATGCGCCGGCGGCGGTCGAACCCGAGCAAGCGACGCGCGCGGGCCGAACCACCACTCCTGGCCGGTAAGGCCGCAGTATTCGAGTTCGGACGAAGACGTCGGCCCGCTGCGTCGAGCAATGGCGGCATGGGAGCGTCAGGGCCGGCCGCGCTCGAACGCGTCGCGCAGGTCAGCTTCCAGCGCCGAGCGCGAGCACATCACAATCGCTCAGCCAGCGCTTCCCCGACCGGGGCCAGAGGTCAGTCCCAAGACAATCACCAGTGAAATCGGTTTCTCTCCGTTTATCCCGATTCCATTCGATGTAAATGTTGCTTTGTCGGATCGGAATGGAAATGACCACTGCGTCGTGCACCTTGCCCGCGTGCGCTTTCGCTTCGCGTCATCATGCTCCGCATCCCCTTCCCATTCTGCGTCACGCGGTGCCGTGCACGCGCTGCGTGTCCAGCCCGCGACGACGGCTTCTTCGTGCGCTCCGACACCGAATCGCCACGGGCCACGGAGAGGCACGGGCGGCTTGGTTGAAATAGCGAGCGAAGGTCTGCCACTCCCCATGGGAACGAATCGTGCTCGTTGAATCGTGCTCGTTCTCAGTTATTCGACGGAGGAGAACTCGATGAAGCCCATGGAAATTGCAATACGCCGGATTCTGGCGACACTCGTGGCAGGCGGCACACTCGTCGCGGCCGGCCCGGCCTTGGCACAAGGCTACGGTGCACCGCAACCGAGGTACGAAGAGCCATCCCGCGCCCCGGCGCCCGGCGTGTCAATCACGCTCGGCATGCACGGCGACCGCTACTGGGACGGCCAACGCTACTGGGAGCATGACGAATGGAGGCATCGTCATCCGCGTGACCGTGATCCGTGGCGCGAGCACGATCACGAACACCGACACGAGCATCGTGAATAGCAACGACCCGCCGCTTGAGCAAAGACTGGGGAAGCCCTTGTAGTACTTTCGCACCGCTTTCGTTGAACGCCCCAAATACTCCGATGCGTCCGTTTCGGAAGCAACGATCTTCGCGAACGCCCGTTCACTCGTCGGTTGCCTGTGCACCTGCCAGCCCCTCGCTAACGCGAAGTTGGCAGAATTGTCAGGATTCCTGCACGGCAACCCCACCTCAGAAATTGTGGGCCAATCCGATCATGAACATGTCCTGGTCCGTGTTGTTGCCGGTCGCGACACGGTTGAAGCGAAGATTCGCAGTCCAGTCCTTGGTAAATTCATAGCCGATCTGCGCGCTGAAAAGCGCAGCAAGCTTCATCCGGTTAGACGGCGCACTCTTGTCGTATGCAAGATAGGGGCCGACTCCGGCACTGAGACTCCATCTGCTCAAGATTGGCGCAACGTACCAGAATTGGGCTGCGACGCCCCTTCTGGCAGCGACGTCGTTGACGCCCTCGTAGACGAAGCTTGCCGAATATGCCCAGGCATTGCCGATCGGTCGTTTGAGCTCGACCAGGTAACCCTTCTGGATTGGAACCCTCGGCCGGTTCGTTTGCGAGGTTCCGGCCCAGACGCTCAACTGAGTCCTGCCGTCGGAAAGCGACGGATGAGGGTCGCCGCCGAATCCCGAGCCGATGCCGAACAGCACCGCATCGGATGAGTGGCCGCCCGCCATCTGAACACGGTTGTACTGCGCCTTGAGGTAAATGCCATTGGGCGTGAGCTCGTAACGCAACGCAGCCGACGCGCGGATCCCGAGACGCTTTTCGTTGTGCGCCCCGTCACCGACGTGTGTCGTGTTCATGCTGAAATACGGGCCCGCCGCAAATTCAAGCGCCATCCTCCCACCAAGCGGCAAGCGCGCCGCGCCGAGCAGCGAGAAACCGTCGCGATGGTTGTCTGTCGGATGGCCTTCGTTCAGGTAGGTGACGAAAACCGACGCGTAATCGTTCAGTGCCTGGCCAAAGCCGATTTCGTAAGCGCGCCAGTGCATGTTGCCGCCCTCGCTCGCACGGCCATTACCATAAACGGCGAACGCATCGAGTGTGCGTTGCCCCGTGCCGAGCCCACTCGACGGGCCCGGCGCGCCTTCATCGGCATTCGCAAAGCCCGCAGCAGCCAAGCCAACGGCGGCGACGAAAACATAACGGAAGCGAACATCAGCGTGTTTTCCCATTCTGGCACGCTCCAACAATAACAATGTCAACAAACCAGAGGATCGGATCGCGCCGCGCTTTGCAGGCGCCGGTACCCCTGGCGCCTTATAGCGCTAGCCGCGAGCGTTCACGCCTGGCCACCTCTCCAACGACAGTCAGCCATTACCGCTTGGTGGCCGGTGCCGCCGGCTCGACAGCGCGCCTGGTGGATGTCGAGGTTTCAATCACGGCCATGTCGAGGTTGCTTTGGGCGACCTGGACCGCCTGTTGGCCGGTTCGTTGCAGTGTTTCGCAAAGCGCGTTTGGCGGCAATCGCCGAATCCAGCGCCGCGCTGGCGGCCTCGGAGCCGGCGGGCGCACTTTTCGCGACGTCCGCCACCCGCGCCCTGACTGATCGATCCGGATTGACCGGATCGACTTTTCCAGAAACCGCGAGCGATCACGCAGCGTATGGCCGTCAAGTGCCGGCGGCGAGACGCGGGCCCGCGCCAAGCGGAGTGAACTCGGCTTCAGGCCGTGGCGACGGCAGCGCGTGTACCCAAGGATCGATGCCCTGCTGCTGCACTTCTTCGAGAAACGCAACGCGCGTGCTCCAGTAGCTTGCTCGCAATTTCGCATCGATGACACGCTGCTCGGCAGCGAACAATTCCATGCGTGCAGTCACCAGCATCGACGCGGCGGCTTTTTCCGGCGTCGGGGCGTGACGCATCGCCCAACGGCTGATCCAGTTCACCATGCTGCCCCCCGTAAAAACGAACGGACCTGGATTGGGCAATCGCGATCGGGCGCGCACCTGTCTCGAGGTGTCGCGGCCGCCACCCAACGTCACCACCCAGGTTCCAGTCGCCATCGACACCCCGTATCGACGGCGATCGCCGCGGCATGCGCGCGCGGTTTACCTATCCTATGAATACTTTCCGGTTTACGCGATACGGGTTTGCATCCTTCGACACGCGGCGAGACTGAAGTCGCCCACGATAACGTCGAACGTGCATGACATCGCAGCAAATTGTCGACTGGCGAAGCGTGGGTAGAGTCGGTCATTCGAGCAGCGCACACGAGCGCTCGTGTCGTCCAACGACAGGTAACAACCGGGAGCACACATGGCTCTGACACCCAGGTGGATCGCAGCCTCGATTGTCTTGATGGCATGCTGTTGCCTTGCCGTCGTGGGCGGCAAGGCAGGAGGCGCACAAGCGCAAACGTTGCCGACAACGCTCGACAGCGAGATGAAGTATTTCTACCGGGCGCCAAGCACGGAAGCGGCGAGGACGATTCTCAAGGACTTCAGCAAACCGCCATATGTCAGCAACGCTGCTAGCTACCCGCCGTTGGCCGGTTTCCTCGCGGCGTTTTTCACCAAATATCCGGGCAGCATCGACACCGTTGTCGCAACCGATGTTGATCCGCGCGTTTTATGGTCTGTGGCAATTGGGTTACACCTGGCCGGGCAGGCCCAAAGGGCAGAGGCGGTGGCGGCGCGCATGCAGGCAGCGGGGCTCAAGCCACCCGTATTGGACAAACTTCCCGCATCGCTCAGCATGATACGTGCGCGGACGCCATCCGACTTCGACCTGCTATGGGGGGCAAGTTCTGCGACCGGCGACCCACGCTATTGCATGATCATTCTTGACGCATTTCGGTCCTATGCGAACGAGGGCAACAATGCCAAGGTGCTAGTTGCCATCGAAAAAGAGGTTGAAAAAGGATCGAAGGGCGACCTGCGCTGGGTTCGCCAGCAATGGGGGGACGCGAAATCGATCGAACTCATCTACATGGCCTCTGCGCTCTGGGGACTCAAATCGAACGCTTCCCAGCATGTCTTTGTCAGGGCCGCAATTGGTCGATATACAGCAGCACATCCCGACGAGGCTGCAGCCCGTGCTTTGGTGGGCAAAGTTTGATTGTGGCGCTTGCGCGAGACAAGATGAGCGAGGCAAGTCAATACGGGTGTGCGTTCGATCAGGTCGGGGGGCGGTCCTCAACCAGTTGCTTCGAGGCCTCAGGCTGCGGGGAACAGTTGTGTCCAGCGGTTTTGCGGGTGGAGTGCAACCGGCCTTCGAGGCCGTCGAGATCATCGCGAGCGACAAACACATTGTGGGCCACTCGCTCCACCGCGAGAGCGACGAAGATGCCTACAAGGCGCTTGGCGATGTGGCTGGTTTGGCGAGCGCGGGCAAACTGAAGCCCACCATCGACAGCACGACGACCTTTGACGAATTCGAGCAGGGCTACACGCGCCTGGCATCGGGGCGCGCGATGGGATCGATCGTTCTGCGCTTTTGATATCGTGAAGCAACGGCGCTAATCGGCCGCCGAAGGCCCGCTGTCTAGATCGAATCTGACTTTCGAGCGTCGTTCAGGCATTCGTCGCAGAAGCGCCCATTAAAGCTTTCGATGCAAGCGTTCTCCACGGGCTTTCCGGGTCGCATGACAGCGTTACGCGGACATATTGGGTCCAGGATTTCCAGGGAATCACTGATTAATAGGCGATCGCGCGAGGTTGTCGGCGACGTCGGCGTGGAATGGCCGGATGCCGAGGCGAAGCGCCGCCCATTCGGAGAAATTTGATCCGAGAATACACCTCATTCCTTGCATCTCTCACACGCATGACGGACTGCTCCCATGAACCGACTTCAGTCGGTTTCGCGCGATCACCAGATTCGCCAAGGCGAACAGACTGAACAATTGCGCCGTGTTCTTGAGCAGCCCCTTATAGCGCACCTTGCGATGATGGAACAGGTTCTTGACGACATGGAACGGATGCTCGACCCGCGCACGGATGGCGCCGGAACTTCAGCAGCGTGGTCGCGTCCGGTACGTTCTCGACGGCCAGATCAATCCCGGCAAACGCCCGCATCGCGATGCTGTCGTACAGCGCATCTTCCAACCCTTCGTCCAACAAGCTGTACCACTGCTGCGGGAAGTAGCTTCGAAGCATTCGCTCCAGACCGACCGGCGGGCGGCCACGAGTTCCCTTCGGGTAGTACGGCTCGATTGCCGTCAGCAATCGCGACCACGGCACGAGCTGCTCCATCTCGTCCAGGAAACGCTGACGCCGGGTCACGCGCTTCTTGCTCGCGCTTTCCGCTTCGCAAAGCTCATTTGCCGTTTCATCGTCGTGGGTTCATTCCATGAACTATCTTCTACAACGTCCTCGGCTGCGTCAGCGATGACCACCGAGCCGGATAAATCAGTGTTTCCCTAGGCCATCTACGATGACGGTAGTAGGTTGCCCGCTGCCAGGAGGGTTGGCTGGCATTTTTGGTCTCCGTCAATTGTGAATCAAATGGCTCGCTTTAATTGCTTCTTCATTAATTGCGTTAATTCGTGTCACCGTGATTTTGCGGCCCCGTTTATTTATCCATCATTGGCCAAATGCGGTGAATCGCAATGGTCAAAAATATTATCAGGCCCACAATTGGAGCGAAAAATCCACTAACATTCGAGGCTTTTCTAAGCCATGACGGCCCAATTTTGAATCGTCTTTTTTGCGGTTCGACGCCACTTAGAGAGGCAGCCGATTGAATGGATGAGGCCACATCCCGTAATTCAATAAGAAATCGCTCGCCATTTGTGCCATCCTCGGATGGCACGCAGTACCACATGTTGACTTGTGCAACCAAATTTTCTCCGTTCCACTCAATGCTGAAAGCATACTCTGAAAATAGATGTCGAATAATGTTTGGAAATCGATCCGTGTCGCGAAGATGCACTGCAATCTCTTTCGCTCCATAGCCATACACATAAACACCACAACCCAAGTCATAGTGATGAAATACAACAGATCTTCGTTGATCACTTCGCCCAAATCCAATATCATATTTTATGTTTGATCGAACTGGAATCGTAACAACCAATAGGCGCATAGCAATAAATACTTCCGCATTGTATTTTTTTGCCAGATCGGAAAAATATCTCATACTACCCCCCGATTTATCCAGAACTATTTTTCCCAATGAATTTTACAATCATGATTTTATTCTTCATGCCTGCCCCGAAAAATACGGCGTCCAAATTTCTTTGATTGAATCACGCCTAATATCGAAATTATTTTCGGGCTGTTCCCATGTTGGGTAAAATGTGCCGATCTACAAGCATCGCCTGCGAGGTCAACTCGGCGAGTTACATTATGTAACACATGTCAGTTAATATGTAGAATCTTGGATCTTCAAGAGATCGTTAACCCGAGTTTGGCGGCATCAATACAAATCGAAAGATGGTGGTCTAATTTTCTGCTGACCTTTCAATTGATATCCTGACTAGCAGGCGACAGGCCGCCTGGCTGTCCGGGAGGGTAAATGAAACTCAACAATAAAACGAGGCACAAATAATTCCTGTGCAAACGTTTTTCAATAGGCTTGAGTTTCAAATCGTCTCGAATTTGACGGTAATGAAATTCTGCGCTGCAGGCCCGGCCGAAATCGATTCGAGTACCGTCGTCGAACGCATGGACATAAGTCATGTGCTGCAGGTCGTGCAAGCCCTTCAAGCCCAACGCGATAACGGCCGACTGGGTAAAGTCCCGTCTCGAACGCATCGAGACGACTCGACCAAGACGAATCGCAGCACCACTCAGCCGAACAAAAAGAAGCAGCGTGAGTTCACGCAGGCCAATGCCACAACATCAGTTACAGCGTAGGTCGCATCAGCGGTCGCCTGGTCGGCAGTATTCGCGTTCGCCGCAGCGATGGCTTCAATTGCGGCGGATATTGGGCCCGCGACAATGGCACCCCAATAGGTGGTTTCGAGCAGAGTCGCAACATCTTGCACATAGCTTGCGTAGCCTTGCAGGGTATTTACGCTCGCCCCTCCTGCAACCAAGTCGGAACCCGTTTGAGTCAGCGCCACGCTATTTGAGACCAATCCTGCCGCCCCAGCCGCTTGAATGTAGTTAATTTTTTCACCTAGTTGTGTTCTCTGTCAAAATAACCAAAACTCTGATTACTATCCGGGCACCCGCAAATATCGCTGCGACGCATGCTGCAGGCCACAAGAAGAAAACCCTCATCTCTCCAGAGTTGTTGTGCGTAGCGAAGCGCGCTAATTTTGGATGGCGATGGATTCTAAATATCAAAACAATAATTGATGCCATCGCGGCAATGAATCTGAGCCACATTGTACCCGCACCATCTCGGCCAACGTGGTGACCATCAACGAATGCCCTATAATAGAAAAATATTAAAATTACTGCAATCAGAGCCAAATCAATTAAGTCGCCGATAAATTTCTTCTTATTCATTTTCAATAAACCCCTTGCAAGCCGTTTTCCTGCAATTAAAATTAGATCTCGCGACGCGCCGATTTTGCGCCGACGATCGTTTTTCACCAGTGTTTAATTAATGCTCGCGACGGCATGAATTTTCGCGAACTTCTTCCGGATGGCCGTGGTATGAAAACGGATTGCCAGCGAAGAATGGTATGGCCGGGTAAAAATAGGTTTTCTATTCGACGGGTGATTTGTCGAAATTTATGGACAAGAGACCGAAAGATCGATCTTATATAAGAGTCGTCGCCCATTGCACTGCTTCCCCGAATTTCCGCTATTTTCTATAATATTCAGCACTTTCGTCAGTTAATGCAATGGGTGGTGACTTTTCAAGAAATCGTTAACCCCAGTTTAAATATAACCAATACAGATTGAAAGGTGGTAGTCAGATTTATATGGCTGCCCGGTCGGTCATACCTGCGTCTGACGAGAGGCCGCACCACGGGTGGGATAAAGGTTTGGGGAGTCGTGAAAAAAATATCTGACGCAAACGTTTTTGGGGGATTTAATTTTTTCGATGCCTATTCGGGTGTTCAGTCCCACCGGAGCGGCCGGGAAGTTATGTATGGCTGAATTAATTGCCGATTTAAATTGCGGAGAACTACCGCGGGCTGGAGTGGGGCTCAACCCGTGAGGTAGCGACGCCCGAGCACGTCAAGCCAGTTTACTTCAGGCCCCAAAAGGGGCTCGACGAGGAATCGGCACTCGACCATCAGGCTATCTGGCCATCTCCGGAACAGCTGGTCGGCTCACATCAGCAACCGGTAATCGAAACGCGTCGCCAAGTACAGCCTACCCCACGTCACGAACACTAAAAAGTAACGACTCGCAGAGGATTTCGACGGATGTCCGCGGACCACCATTTCCCCCAAAAACCCTTATCCGACGGGGCTTAGCCGGATTCCAACGCACCTCGCCGCACCACCCCGACAACCATCACAATTCATTTAACTTTCCGTGAGGACTTCGACACCGGCCGCTGCCTACGATAGGCGCATGTTTTCAGGACCTGCTTCCAGGAGCCCATCATGCCCACCCGCAGACATCTGCTGTTCGCCGGCGCCACCGGCCTCGCCGCGCTCGCGGCACTGTCGTCCGCCGGCCGCCGCGCGCTGGTCGGCCGCGCATTCGCCGCGCCGCCTGCCGGTCGTTTTGAAGTCACGTACAGCGACACCGAATGGCATCGCCGGCTCACGCCCGCCCAGTACACGGTCCTGCGCGAAGCCGGCACCGAGCGGCCGTACAGCAGCCCGCTGAACGACGAGCACCGGCACGGCACGTTCGCGTGCGTCGGCTGCGACCTCGCGCTGTTCTCGTCGGCCACCAAGTTCGACAGCCATACGGGCTGGCCGAGCTTCTGGAAGCCGCTCGACCACGCGGTCGGCACCGACGCCGACGCATCGTTCGGGATGGTCCGCACCGAAGTGCACTGCCGCCGCTGCGGCGGCCATCTCGGCCACGTGTTCGACGACGGCCCGCAACCGACCGGCCTGCGCTACTGCATGAACGGCCTCGCACTCGCCTTCCACCCGGGCACCGCCTGATCCGGCCCCACTCCCGACCGACTGGAGAACGCACCATGCTGCTCATCGTCCTTGCCTATCTCGGCGGCGTGCTCACGATCCTGAGCCCGTGCATCCTGCCCGTGCTGCCGTTCGTGTTCGCGCGCGCCGACCAGCCGTTCGTGCGCAGCGGCCTGCCGCTGCTCGCCGGCATGGCGCTCACGTTCGCCGTGGTCGCGACGCTCGCCGCCGTCGGCGGCGGCTGGGTCGCGCAGGCCAACCAGGCCGGTCGCTGGATCGCCATCGTGCTGCTCGCGGTGTTCGGCCTGACGCTGCTGATGCCGCGCTTCGCGGAACACCTGACGCGCCCGCTCGTCGCCGCCGGCAACCGGCTCACCGGGTTCGCGCAGCGCGACGGCCGCCCGGCCGGCCCCGCGTCGTCGCTGCTGCTCGGCGTCGCGACGGGCCTGCTGTGGGCGCCGTGCGCGGGCCCGATCCTCGGGCTCGTGCTGACCGGCGCCGCGCTGCGCGGTGCGAGCGTCGGCACGACGCTGCTGCTCGTCGCGTATGCGGCCGGCGCGGCGACGTCGCTCGGCGTCGCGCTCGTGATCGGCGGCAAGGTGTTCGCCGCGATGAAGCGCTCGCTCGGCGCCGGCGAATGGATCAAGCGCGGGATCGGCGCGGCGCTGCTGGCCGGCGTCGGCGCAATCGCGCTCGGCCTCGATACGGGTGCGCTCGCACAACTGTCGACCGTCACGACGGGCGGGCTCGAGACGAAGCTCGTCGACCGGCTCGGCGGGCGTTCGAACGGCGCACCTGCAGCGACGGCCTCTACGGGCAACGCGGCGGGCAACGCAACCGGCGGCGCGATGATGGCCGCGACTGCCGACGTCGGTGCACCGGCCGGCAGCGCGATGATGCGCGCGGCCGACGCGACACCGGCCGCGCTGCCCGTCGAAGGCACGCTGCCGTCGCTCGACGGCGCCGTGCAGTGGCTGAACTCGCCGCCGCTGACGGCAGCCGGCCTGCGCGGCAAGGTCGTGCTGGTCGATTTCTGGACGTATTCGTGCATCAACTGCCTGCGCACGCTGCCGTACACGAACGCGTGGGCGCGCAAGTACGCGCCGTACGGGCTCGTCGTGATCGGTGTGCACGCACCGGAGTTCGCGTTCGAGCGCGACATCGGCAACGTGAAGAAGGCCGTGCACGACCTCGGCATCGACTACCCGGTCGCGATCGACAACGGCTATTCGATCTGGCGCGCGTTCGGCAATGAATACTGGCCCGCGCACTACTTCATCGACGCGCAAGGACGCATCCGTCATCACCACTTCGGCGAAGGCGAATACGCGCAGTCGGAGCGCGCGATTCAGTCGCTGCTCGCCGAAGCCGGCCATCCGGAAGCGCTGAAGGTGCCGCTCGGGCTCGCCGGTGCGCCCGCGAAGGGCGCGCTCGCGGCGGCCGACAGCGCGGACGTCCACTCGCCCGAAACCTACGTCGGCTATGCACGCGCGGAGGACTTCACGTCGCCGGGCGGCGTCGTGCGCGATGCGGCGCACCGCTACGACGCGCCGGCACATCCCGATCTCAACGACTGGGGCCTCGCCGGCACGTGGCAGGTCGGCGCCGAGCGCGCGTCGCTCGCCGCACCGGCCGGCCGGATCGTCTACCGCTTCCACGCGCGCGACCTGCACCTCGTGCTCGGCCCGGGCGCGAACGGCCAGCCCGTGCGCTTTCGCGTGACGCTCGACGGCGCGGCGCCCGGTGCCGCGCACGGCGCCGACGTCGACGCGCAGGGCTACGGCACCGTCACCGGGCAGCGCCTGTACCAGCTTGTCCGGCAGCCCGGCGCGATCGCCGACCGCACGTTCGCGATCGAGTTTCTCGATCCTGGCGTCGATGCGTACGCATTCACTTTCGGTTGAGCGCGGGTGCCGCCGCAACCCGACCGCCGCCGTCCCCAACGCATTCCGAAGGAGCAAAACGATGAACCCGACACCCAACCACGATTCCGCACCGCGCCGGCGCGCAGCGATGCTGCGCCGCATCGGCGCCATCGCCGTCGCGGCCGCCGCCGTGTTCGGCTACCAGCGCATCGTCAATTCCGCCGAGCCGATGCGCACCGTGCCCGCACCGACGCTCGACGAAACGCCCGGCGCGGCGCACGACGAGACGGCCGTGCTCGCCGGCGGCTGCTTCTGGGGCGTGCAGGGCGTGTTCGAGCACGTGAAGGGCGTGAAGCAGGTCACGGCCGGCTATGCGGGCGGCGCGTCCGAAACCGCGCACTACGCGCTCGTCGGCTCGGGGCTGACGGGGCACGCGGAATCGGTCCGCATCGTCTACGACCCGACGCAGATCACGTACGGCCGGCTGCTGCAGGTGTTCTTCTCGGTCGCGCACGACCCGACCGAGCTCAACCGGCAGGGCCCCGACGAAGGGACGCAGTACCGGTCCGCGATCTTCCCGACCACCGCGCAGCAACGCGCGGTCGCGACCGCGTACATCGCGCAGCTCGGCACTGCGCACGTGTTTCCGGCGCCCGTCGTCACGCGCGTCGAGGCATACAAGGGGTTCTACCCGGCCGAGGCCTATCACCAGAACTACCTCGAACTGCATCCCGACGCGCCGTACATCGCGTTCAACGACCTGCCGAAGGTCGCCGGGCTGAAGCAGCACTTCCCGGCGCTGTACCGCATGGACGCCGTGCTGTGGCGCGATGCCGGCTCGTGACCGGTAACCGTCAACCGGCCGCATGACGGGGTGCCGCCCGCCGCGCGGCCGGTTGCCGCCGCACACCGCCTTCGGCCCGTTTTGCGCTGCATCAACGAAACCCCGGCCGCCGTGCCGAGGCAAACCCGCATCGCGTCCGCCGCACCGGGCAACTTCGCGTAGACTTCTCCAGATTCCCGCCGCATTTGCGGCGCCCGGACCACCCGCCCAGCCAGGAGGCGTCACGGATGCGCGCAGTGCCCATGCCTGACAGCAACACCCTCGAAGAACCGTCCACCGGCGCGGTCGTGCGCGACCTGCGCCGCGTACCTATTCATCCCGATCACTGGTACCCGCTCGCGTGGTCGCGCGAGCTGAAGCGCGGCAAGACGCTCGGCGTGCGCTTCGCCGGCGATCCGATCGTGCTCGTGCGCACCGAATCCGGCGCCGTGTATGCGCTCGAAGATCGTTGCGCGCACCGCCAGGTGCCGCTGCACGCGGGCGTCGTGAGCGGCGAAACCTTGCGCTGCTGCTATCACGGCTGGACCTACGCGTGCGACAGCGGCCGCTGCGTCGACGTGCCCTACCTCGGTCGCGAACGCTTGCCGAACGGCGTGCGCGCGTATCCGTGCCGCGAAGCGCACGGGCTGATCTTCGTGTTCCCGGGCGACGCGACGCTCGCCGACGAACGGCCGTTCCCGGCGCTCGAATCGGCGGACGACCGTGCGTACAAGACCCGCCGCTTCGGCCGCGAGGTCAAGTGCCACTACTCGTTCATGCACGAGAACCTGATGGACATGAATCATCAGTTCCTGCATCGCAAGCAGATGGGGCAGATGCGCGCGCGCTCGGTGGGCCGGCGTCGCGGCGACGACTGGGTCGAGGTCGACTACACGTTCGCGCGCATGGAAGGCAAGCAGCCGGTCGGCGAGGCGCTGGTGTTCGGCGCGAGCAAGAAGCCGGCCGACCAGGCCGACAAGAGCGTGATGACGGTGCGCACCGGCTACCCGTATCAGACGCTGCAGATCCGTTCGAGCGAAGGCACGCTCGTGATGGACCTGTGGATCGTCTACGTGCCGCTCGACGCGGAGCAGCGCACCAACCGCACGTTCGGACTGCTGTCGATCCACAAGCCCGGCATACCGTTCGCGCTCGATCTCGCGTGGCCGCTGCTGGTCTGGTTCACCGAACGCATCTTCCGCGAGGATCGCTGGATCGTCGAGCGCGAGCAGGAAGCACACGATCGCCAGGGCGCCGACTGGAACCACGAGGTGTTTCCGGTCATCAACGAACTGCGCGACCTGCTGCGCCAGTGCGGCGCGCGCACCGTGATCCCGATCCGCGAAGCGAACGAGCGCGGGTAACGCGGCGGCCGTCGACGTTGACGCGGCATTGTCCCGACACGATCACGACAATCGCTCAGCCTCGACTTCCGGGTCGAACATTGCAGCGTCCCCGTGCGTCTGGCGTTCGAAACGCCGCGCGAGCCGATCGAACGCCAGATAGACGACCGGCGTCGTGAACAGCGTGAGCAATTGCGACAGGATCAGCCCGCCGACGATCGCGATCCCGAGCGGCACCCGCAACTCGGCGCCCGCGCCGTGTCCGATCGCGAGCGGCAGTGCGCCGAACAGTGCGGCGAGCGTCGTCATCATGATCGGCCTGAAGCGCAGCACGCAGGCCTGGCGAATCGCCGCGACCGGCGCGAGACCCTGCTCCCGCTCGGCCACCAGCGCGAAGTCGATCATCATGATCGCGTTCTTCTTGACGATGCCGATCAGCAGGATGATGCCGATCATGCCCATGATCGACAGGTCCTGCCTGCAGAGCAGCAGCGCAAGCAACGCACCCACCCCCGCCGACGGCAGCGTCGAGATGATCGTGAGCGGATGGATCGGGTTCTCGTAGAGCATCCCGAGCACAAGGTATACGACGACGAGCGCAGCTAGAATCAGGTACGGCTCGCTCGCGAGCGATGCCTGGAATGCCTGTGCCGTGCCCTGGAAGGTGCCCGTGAGCGTGTCCGGCTTGGCCGCAGCCGCCTCGGCCGCGCGAATCGCCGTCACGGCATTGCCGAGCGATTGCCCCGGCGCGAGGTTGAACGAGATCGTGACCGACGGGAACAGCCCCTGGTGGTTCACCGAGATCGGCGACACGTTGTTCTCGATGCTGACCAGCACGTTCATCGGCACCAGCTCGCCGGTCAGCGGGGAACGCACGTACAGGTGCGCGAGCGCGTCGGTCGTCAGTTGAAATGCCGGATCGACCTCCTCCACCACGTGGTACTGGTTCAGCGACGTGAAGAGCGTCGCGATCTGGCGCTGGCCGAAGGCGTCATAGAGCGTGTCGTCGATCGCCTGCGCGGTGATGCCGAAGCGCGACGCGGTGTTGCGGTCGATCACGAGCGTCGCGCTCGTCGCCGACGCCTGCTGGTCGGACGTCACGTCGGTCAGCTGCGGCAGCGTCGCGAAGCGCTTCGTCAGCCGCTGCGCCCACAGGTTCAGTTCCTGGACGTCCGCGTCCTGCAACGTGTACTGGTATTGCGCGGCGCTGATCCGCCCGCCAACCTGGATGTCCTGCCGCACCTGCATCGACAGCGTGATGCCCATCACCTTCGCGACCTGCGGCCGCAATCGCGCGAGCACCTGCGCCGCGCTCGCCGTGCGCTGGCCGAACGGTTTCAGGTTGATCATCATGCGGCCCTGGCTCACGGTCGGGTTCGGGCCGATCCAGTAATACGCGTTGGCGACGGCGGGATCGGCCTCGACGAGGCGGCCGAGCTGCTGCATCTTCTGCGCCATCGCCGGCGGCGAGATGTCGGGCGCCGCCTGCGCGACGCCCATGATCAACCCCGAATCTGCCTGCGGGAAAAAGCCTTTCGGCATGTAGACGAACAGCGCGGCCGTGAGCGCAACGGTCCCAACGGTCACGGCGAGCATCGTCTTGCGATGCGCGAGCGCCCAGTCGAGGCCGCGCTCGTAACGGCTTTCGACCGCGACGAACGCGACTTCGAGCCAGCGTTCGAGCGTGCGCAGCCTGCCGCCGTCCGAGCCCGGCGGGCGGATCAGCCAGCCGCACAGCATCGGCGTCACGGTCAGCGACACCAGCGCCGACATCACGATCGCGACGCTGACCGTCACCGCGAACTCGCGGAACAGCCGGCCGACGATGCCGCCCATCATCAGGATCGGAATAAACACGGCGATCAGCGAGACCGTCATCGAGACGATCGTGAAGCGCACCTCGCGCGCGCCGAGCAGCGCGGCGCGCAGCTTCGGCACGCCTTCCTCGATGTGGCGCATCACGTTCTCGATCACGACGATCGCATCGTCGACGACGAAGCCGACCGCGATCGTGAGCCCCATCAGCGACAGGTTGTCGAGGCTGTAATCGAGCAGGTACATCACGCCGAACGTCGCGACCAGCGACAACGGGATGGTGAAGCTCGGTATCACCGTGGCCCAGACGTTGCGCAAGAACGCGAAGATCACCATCACGACGAGCGCGATGGTCAGCATCAGCGTGAATTGCACGTCGTGCACCGACGCGTCGATCGTCTGAGTCCGATCGCCGACGACGCGCACGTGCGCAGCCGCGGGCAGCGATGCTTCGAGCTGCGGCAGGCGCGAGGTGATGTTGCGGATCGTCGCGACGACGTTATAGCCGGGTTGCTTGTGCACGTCGATGATGATCGCGCGCTCGTGCTGCAGCCATGCCGCCTGCTGCGTGTCCTCCGCCGCCTCGATCACCGTGCCGAGATCGTCCAGCCTGACCGGTGCGCCGTTCTTGTAGGCGACGACGAGATTCCGGTAGCCCGCCGCCGACGTGAGCTGGTCAGTTGCATTGAGCACGACCGAGCGGTCCGGCCCGTTGAGGTTGCCCTTCGGCGCGTTGACGGTCTGCACGCCGACGATCGAGCGGACGTCCTCGAGCGTGAGCCCGCGCGCCGCGAGCTTGTCCGGGTCGATGCGAATCCGCACCGACGGCCGCTGCTGCCCATGGAAATCGACGAGACCGACGCCCGGCATCTGCGAGATCTGCTGCGCCAGGAAATTCTCCGCATAGCTGTCGAGCTGTGTGAGCGTCAGCGACGGCGAAGTCAGCGCGAGCGACAGCATCGTGAAGTCTGCCGGATTGACCTTTTCATAGGTCGGCGGATTCGGCAGGTTCTTCGGCAGCGTGCCGCCCGCCGCGTTGATCGCGGTCTGGACGTCCTGCGCCGCGCTGTTGATGTCGCGAGACAGGTCGAACTGGATCGCGATCGACGTCGTGCCGAGCGAGCTCGACGACGTCATCTGCGTGATGCCGGATATATTCGACAGCTGTCGTTCGAGCGGCGTCGCCACCGAGGTCGCCATCGTGTCCGCGCTCGCGCCCGGCAGCTTCGCGACGACCTGGATGGTCGGAAAATCGACCTGCGGCAGCGGCGCGACGGGCAGCATGAAGTACGCGACGAGCCCGACGAGCAGCACGGCGATCGCGAGGAACGACGTCGCGACGCGACGCCGGATGAACAGTTCGAGCAGGCTCATGACGATGCGTCCAGCGTCGCGGCCGGCGCGGGCGCAGCGGCCTCTTCGCGCGCGCCGACGAGCTTCGCCGCAACCGCCGTGCCTGGATTGAGGCGGCTCTGGCCTTCGAACACGATGAGGTCGCCGACGGCGACGCCGCCCCGGATCTCCGTCATCCCGTCGACCGCGACACCCGTTTGCACCGCGCGCAACCGCGCCTTGCCGGACGCGTCGATCGCATAGAGCTGCGGGCCGGCCTGCGTGTTGACGATCGCGCGGCTCGGCACCGCGACGCGCTGGCGGTCGGTGCGCAGCAGTACCCGCGCGTTCACGAGTTCGCCCGGCCACAACTTGCGGTCGGCATTGGCGAACGCGCCCTTCAGCTTGATCTGGCCGGTGGTCCGGTCCACCTGGCTGTCGATGAAGCTCAACGTGCCCTGCGCGAGCGGCTCGCCGCCCGCGCGTGCGGTGACGGTGACGGGCAACGGCGCCAGGCCCTGACCGGCCAGCAGGTCGGACAACACGTCCTGCGGCACCGAGAACTGCACGTCGATCGGCTCCATCTGCGTGACGGTCACGATGCCCGTCGCGTCGCCCGGATGGACGATCGCGCCGATGTCGGCCTCGCGCGCGCCGGCCCGCCCGGCGAACGGCGCGGCCAGCGTCGTGAAGCCGAGCTGCAGGCGATCGTTCTGCACGATCGCGGCATCGGCGGCGACCGTCGCCGTCAGCGCCTTGACCTGCGTGCGCGCCGTATCGACGCTTTGCGTCGTGGCCGCACCGATGCCGACCAGCTTCGAATAGCGCTCGAAATCGAGCTTCGCATTCTCGAGGCTGGCCTGGTCCTTGTTCTGCGTCGCCTCCGCCTGGCGCAGCTGCGCGGTGAGCGGCCCCTGGTCGAGTTGCGCGAGCACCTGCCCGGCCTTGACATCCTGCCCTTCGGCAAACAGCACACGCTGCAGCTGGCCGTCGACGCGCACCTTCACGTCGACGGTATTGCGCGCCTGCACGGTGCCGACCGCGACGGCCCGGATCGGGAAATCGGCCAGCACCGGATGCCCGGCGGTGACGGGCACGGCCGGCGTGGCGGCCGGCGCGACGTGCTTCGGCCATTGCCACCATGCGACCAGCGCGAGCGCAGCGGCGACGCCGACGACGAGCCGCGACGAGAAGCGGCGGCCGTGCTGCGGCGGCTGTCGCGGGGGAAGATCGGCGATGTGATTCATGGCGCGAGGGAAGACGATGGAGTGATGGGCGACGCGGCGGGAACGGCCGCGCTCGCCAGGGCGGGCGGGGCTTGCGTCGTGCCGAAACCGCCGCCGAACGCGCGGAACAGCCCGACGGACGCCTGCAACCGGGCCAGACGCGTCTGCACGAGCGCGTCTTCAGACTGATAGCGCGTGCGCTGCGTATCGAGCACCGTGAGGAAATCGACCGTGCCGCTGCGGAATTGCGCGTCGGCCAGCTGCGCGGCCTTGCGGGCCGCGTCGGCGGCCTCCTGATCGGCGGCCTCGACCTGCTGCTGCTGCGACGCAACCGTCAGCATGTCCTCGACATCCTGGAGTGCGGTGACGATCGTCTGGCGGTAATCGGCGACGCTCTTCGCGGACGCCGCCTGACTCGCATGCAACTGGCCACGCAACGCGCCGCCGTCGAAGATCGGCGCGGTCAGCGCGGCGGCCACGCTTGCGAACGGACTCGACAGGAAGTGAGACAGCGCGCTGCTGCTCAGCCCGCCGTCCGCCGTCAGCACGAGGTTCGGAAAGAAAGCGGCGCGCGCCGCACCGACGTCATAGTTGGCCGCCTGAAGCCGCGCTTCCGATGCGCGGATGTCGGGGCGCGTATCGAGCAGGCTGGCCGGCAGGTTCGGGTGCGGCTGCGGCACCGGGATGCCGGCCAGCGGCGCCGCCGTCACGTCGAAACCCTCCGGCGCCGAGCCGACGAGCGTCGCGAGCAAATGCAGGTTCTGATCGAGCTGCTGGCGCAGCGCCGGGATCGTCGCCTGAAAGGTCGCGAGCGCGTTGCGCTGCTGCTGCACCTGGAGCTCGGTCGCGACACCCGCCGCCTGCTGGGCCTGCAGCAGCGCGAGGATCCGCGCGGCGTTGGCCGAGATCGACTGCGCGAGCGCCACGCGTTGCCGCAAGCTCTGCACCTGGAAATACGTGTCGACGATCGACGCGGTCAGCGTCAGCGCGACGGTGTCGCGATCGAAGCCGGCGGCCTGCGCCAGTGTGTCCGCCGCGTTCGCGTTGGCGGCGTTGCGGCCCCAGAAATCGATCTCGTAGCTCGCCTCGGCGAACAGGCTCTGGCTGCGGCTCGAGCTGCCCGAGCTCGACGAGCCGCTGCTGCCGCTACGGTGATGGCTGCGATCGAACGTGCCGTTCAGGGTCAGTGACGGAAAGAGCGGCGCGCCGGCTTTCTCCGCATTGGCGCGCGCCTCGTCGACACTGGCGAGCGCCGACGCGAGCGAATAGTTGTGCTGCAGCCCGCGCTCGACGAGCGCGTCGAGCGCGGCGTCGCCATAGGCGCGCCACCAGCCGCTCGCGACCGGCACCGTGCCGGCGAGCGACGACTGCGCGGTGTCGTTCCATGCAACGGGCGCAGGCGGCGCCGGACGCTGGTAGGTCGGCACGAACGAACAGCCTGCCAACGAAGCCGCCAGCAACGTAACGGCAACCAGACCTTGAAATGGCACCTGCCATGGGGTGCGCCGGGGTGGCGGACCGTCCAACCGAAGCATCGATCGATTCCCTCGCAACTATTACGCGACGAGAATAGCGATGCGTACCTGTCCGGCCTTTCGCTCGAAGATTAAATAAATTTAATGGCTGGCGGCATGCGGCGTGAGCACGCTCAGGCATCACCTTGCAGCATGTAGCCAGCGCCGACGACGGTATGGATCAGCGGCTGCGCGAAATCGCGGTCGACCTTCCCGCGAAGCCGATGCACATGCATGTCGATCACGTTGCCGCGCGGCTCGAACTGGTAGTCCCAGGCCGCCTCGAGCAGCATGCTGCGCGTCACGATCTGCCCGGCGTGCCGCATCAGGCATTCGAGCAGCAGGTATTCGCGATGTTGCAGCTGCAGGTCGCGGCCGCCCCGGCTCGCCCGGCGCGTACGCCGGTCAAGCGACAGGTCGGCCACGCGCAGCGCGTCCTGCAGCCGCGTGCGGTCGGTGCGCCGTGCGAGCGCTTCGACACGCGCCAGCAACTCCGAGAACGCGTAGGGCTTGGCGAGGTAGTCGTCGCAGCCGGCGCGAATCCCGTCGACGCGGTCGCCCAGTCCCGCGATCGCGGACAGCATCAGCACCGGCGTCGCCCGATCCTGCTCGCGCAGGCACCGCACAAGCTCGACACCGTCGAGCCCGGGCAGCTTGCGATCGGTCACGATCACGTCGTAGATGCCTTCGCGCGCGAGCGCGAGCCCGAGCGCGCCATCGCCCGCGGTGTCCACGACGTGGCCGCTCTCCGTCAGGCCGCGCGCGATGAACTGCGCGCCGCGCGCGTCGTCTTCGACGATCAGGATCCGCATGCTGGAACGAATTAGGTTAAATTAATTTCATGTTGGCGCGAACCGGGTGTTGGACAAGCCGGCGCATACTGCCATCGCGTAGTGTACGCTTCGCGTCCGGCCGGCAGACCTTCGGCGGCCGGGCACACTTCCCTGGCGGATTCCTCATGTCAAACGTTCTGGTCGTCGAGGACGATCATCAGACCCTCGACGAAATCGTCTGCGCGCTCACCGATTACGGCTGGGTGGTCGAATCTGCCCGGACGGGGCGCGACGGCCTCATGCTCGCCGTCGCGAAACAGTACGACGCGATCGTGCTGGACCGGATGCTCGCCGGCGGACTCGAAGGTCTCGGCATGCTGGCGGCCATCCGGAGCGCCGGCGTGACGACGCCGGTGCTGATCCTGAGCGCGCTGTCCGCCGTCGACGAACGAGTGCGCGGCCTGCGCGCCGGCGGCGACGACTACCTGACCAAGCCGTTCGAGTTCATCGAACTGACGGCCCGCCTCGACGCGCTGATGCGCCGCCGCGACGGTCCCGTGAGCGCGGTGCAGGAATATCAGGTCGGGCCGCTCTCGCTCAACCTCCTGACCCGCGAAGTCGCGTGCGCCGGGCGGCCCGTCGCGCTGCTGCCGCGCGAATACCTGCTGCTCGAATTCCTGATGCGGCACGCCGACCAGACCGTGAGCCGCACGATGCTGTTCGAGGCCGTCTGGGGCTATCGCCTCGATGAGCGGACCAACGTGATCGACGTGCATGTGAGCCGCTTGCGCAAGAAGCTCGATCCGACCGGCAGGCTGTCGCTGATCCAGACCGTGCGCGGCTCGGGATATACGCTCCGTGCAGCTGACTGACCTCCACCGCACCACCAGCTTCCGGCTCGCGACGCTGTTCCTCGCGATGTTCGGCGTCGTCTCGGTCCTGCTGTTCGCCTACCTGTACATCGAGATCACCGGTTTCGAGACGGAGCGCGTCGACGACTGGCTGATCCGTGAACACGCCGCCACCGTACGCGACGACCACGCCGACCTGGCCGCGCGCTTCGCGCACCAGAGCCAGTTCGATCCCCGCCAGCAGCGGCCGTTCGGCCTGTTCGATGTGCAGGGCAAGCACCTCGCGGGCGGCTACGTGGGCGACCGGCCGCCGATCCCGGTATTCGACCAGCCGTTTCCGATGCGGCTGACCCTGGGCGGCGACCGCCACGCGCCGGGCCGCTGCATCGCCACGCAGTTGCCGGACGGCCGCACCGCGCTGCAATGCCAGAACACGCGCGACCTCGATCACTTCGACGAGGAGCTGCTGCACGTGCTGGTGACAGCCGGCCTGCTGATGCTGCTGACGGGGCTCGTCGGCGCCGCGATCGTCGGCGTCGGCGCGGTGCGGCGGCTCGACGCCGTCACGCACTCGATCGAGGAGATCGTGTCCGGCAACCTGAGCCGGCGCCTGCCCGTGCACACGAAACACGACGACGTCGGACGGCTCGTGCACGTCGTCAACGGCATGCTCGACGAGATCGAGCGGCTGATGCACGAGGTCAAGGGCGTATGCGACGCGATCGCGCACGACTTGCGCACGCCGCTCACTCGCCTGCTCGCGGGGCTCGAGCGCGCCCAGCGGCGCGCACGGTCCGAGGCCGACTATCGTGCGGCGATCGACGACACGATCGCCGAGACGGGCAGCATCCTGCACACCTTCAATGCGCTGCTGCGCATTTCCGAGATCGAGTCCCACGCGCGCCAGCAGAGTTTCGCCCGGGTGGATCTCGCCACGGTCACCAACGACGTCGTCGAATACTACGAACCCACCGCCGAAGACAAGCGCGTCACGCTCGACTACCGCCGGGTGCAGGACGGTCCGCTCGAACTGCAGGGCGACCGCAACCTCCTGTTCGAAGCGCTGGCCAATCTCGTCGACAACGCGATCAAGTTTGCCCCGGAAGGCGGGCATGTGTCGATCCAGCCGTTTCGCGACGCGACGGGCATCGGCATCACGATCGCCGACGACGGCCCCGGCATCCCGCCCGAGGAACGGCAGACGGTGCTACGGCGGTTCTATCGCGCGGAGGCGAGCCGCCATACCCCCGGCAGCGGTCTCGGGCTCAGCCTCGCCGCCGCCGTCGCGACGATGCATGGGATGGCGCTGCGCTTCAACGACGTCGCGGCCGGCTGCAGCGTCACGCTGCTGGTGCCGCGCGGGCGGAACGCAGTCTCTCGCCGGCCGGCGCCGCGCGAATGATGCGGTTCGCGTCGAAGGCGGCGTCGATCGACGCCTGTCGGACCTGAAACTTCCGGCATGACGTCATGGCTTCTGCCAACGCCGACATCGGGCGGCCGTGACGCGACGGAGACGATGCATCACCGGCCGCGGCCGCTCAGTGCAGCGTACGCAGCGCCTCGTCGACGAACGCATTGGTATAGGTCCGATCGACCTTCACCGACGCATAGGCCGGATTCGCCGCAGCGAGTACCTGCCACTCCTTCGTCGCGCCGTCGTCCGGCATGCGTCCATCGTTCGCGAACATCGGGATCTCCTCCTTCAGCACCTTCAG
The DNA here is from genome assembly GCF_003330765.1 of Burkholderia pyrrocinia. Classification (NCBI taxonomy): domain Bacteria; kingdom Pseudomonadati; phylum Pseudomonadota; class Betaproteobacteria; order Burkholderiales; family Burkholderiaceae; genus Burkholderia; species Burkholderia pyrrocinia. Next base: position 762,553 of record NZ_CP024904.1, read on the forward strand.
ATACGCAGCACGGTCCTTGCCGCTGATCTCCGGCGGAATGACGGCCATGATCTGCTCGGGAGAATGCGAATTGATGTACTGCAGCGTGCGCACGAACGCGCCGGCCAGATGCCGCGCAATCTCCGGATGCGCCCGCACCCGTGCGCTCGACATATAGACCGTGCTCGACGGAAACAGCGAGCCCAGACTGCGGCGCGTGCCGTCGACCGACGTCAGGTCCGCGAACACCGTCGCCACGCCTTTCGATTCGTAGACATCCCCGTCGGGCGTCGGCGCGACGACGAAGTCGGCCGTGCCGTTACGCAGCGCGTCGACGTTCTTGTCCTTGCCGTCCGTCCCGAGCCGCGTGTAGTCGCCGATGCCGTGACCGCCCGCCAGCACGAGCGCATTCGCGACCGTGCTCTTCGACGAACCGGCGCCGCCCGCGATGAAGCGCGCGCCCTTGAGATCGGTCACGCCCGGGTATTTCTCCTTCGCCTGATTCGCGACGAGCACCTTCGCGCCCGGCGTCACGCCGAGCGTGACGACCGCCTCCGTATCGATGCCGTGCGCCTGGTTGACGACGTTGTGATGGTAATAGGCGACCACCGCGTCGACCCGACCGTCCTTCAGCATGTCGGCAGTCGATACGTCGTCGCGGATGTTCATCACGGTCACGGTCGCGTTGCCGTCGTTCAGGTAGCCGAGGCGCTCCGCGAGCACGACCGGGAAATTGCGGATGGCCTTGATCTCGTCGACGAGCAGGACAATGCGCTGCGGCGACGCATCGGTTGCGGGCGCGGCCGGTTCGGCGGCGCCTGCCTGCGCGCCGAGCAGGCAGGCGCAAACCACGGCGAGTGCGAGTTTTTTCATCGGATGCTCCTGTGAGCGGACGGGTTATTGATTCACGGCGACGGGATCGGCGATCACCACCTGTTCTTCGGCGCGGACATTCTTCTTGCTGTCGCTGATCGACTTCCATTCGGGGTTGTGCTTCAGGCGTTCGCGAACCTTGTCCACCACGGCCTCGCGCGCGCTGAGCGCCGCCTCGTCCTTGTACTGCAGGATCACCATCGCGCTCCACGGGCGGCCGGCCGGGAACTGGCTCGTGTAGAGCGCATAGCCCGACAGCACGCCCTCGTCCATCCATCCGTTGAACTGCGGAATCACGTAGGCGTCCGCGTACTTCTCGTAGTCGCCGGCCGAAACGAGCGTCTTGTACGGGATGACCACGTACACGGGATTCGGCGATTTCGCATCAAGCGCCGCCGCACGTTTGGTATCGACCGGCGTCGTACGAATCGAAGTCGTCACCGCGAGCGCCTTCCCGGACAGCGCAGCAGGCCGCGCCTGCTCGACCGTACGCCAGCGGTACAGGTCGTCCGGGGTCGCGAACGTCAGCAATGCCATCGCGTCCCAGTTGTCCGAATCGGCATAGCGGTTGAACAGCAGGCTGTATTGCCTGATCCGCCCGTCGTGCTTCCAGCGCGCGAGTTCAGGTGCGGTCGACTGCTCCAGTTCGTGGCGTAGCGCGGGCCGATTCGCAGGCGCGGTCTGGTAGGTGATGATCAACGACAGCGCGCCGTTGTCCGACGGTTGCGCCGCCCATGCGGCGCCAGCATGCGGCATGGCGGCCTGCACGACGACGACGATGGCGATGGCGAAGAGACGGCCGATGGCCCGAATCGAGAGGGGTTTCATGATGGCTCCGTCAAGGATGAGCAGGGTATGGCTTGTGCGTGGCGTCAGAAATCGATCTTCGCGACCGCCTTCACGCTGCGGTCCATCCCGGTGCCGAGCGTGCCCGTCTGCACGGAGTTCCAGTAGCGCTTGTTGAACAGGTTGTCGACGGCCAGCCTGAAATCGACGTGCTTGCCGGCGATCCGGGTCGTGTAGCTGGCGCCGAGCGAGTAGATGGTGTAGCCGGGGATGTATCCCTGGTTCTGCGGATTGACCGGGCGCTTGGTGATGAACGATGCCCGCACGGACAGCGACAGGCCGGGCAGCCAGAGCGGGCGGTGCGTCAGCGCAACGTTGCCGACCCACTTCGGCGTGTTTTCCGGCACGAGCCCCTTGATCGACATGTCGCTCACCGGGTTCTGCACCGCGTGCATGTACTGGATCGCCTCCGACAACGACCACTGGCGCGAAATCTCCTGCGTGAGCACCGCTTCCGCGCCCCGGTATTCGATCGTGCCGTCGTTGCTGAAGATCTGCGTGACCGAATTGGTCACCGCATTGGCGCGCTTGATGTCGAACACGGACGCGCTGAATTGCAGCCACCGGAAGTAGTGATCGCGCACGCCGATTTCGTACTGCGTCGACACGGCCGGCGCGAGGACCTGGTAAGCGTTCTTCGCGTTCGCGGGTGCGACGCCGCCATCCTCGAGGCCTTTCATGTAGCTGGCGAACAGCGTGGTGGTCGGCAGCACGTCGTAGAGGATCCCGAATGCCGGCGACGCGACCCAGGTCGACGACGACACGAAGCCGTCGTTCGCGGAAGACCGGCTCTCGCGAAACCCGATCAGGAACTTCCACTTCGGGCCGACGCCGACGACGTCGTAGGTATAGAGACCGGTATCCGCGTTGACTTGCTTCGGCAGCGACGTATTGGGCCGGGTCGGCACCGGCGCGGGCAACGGAACGGGATCGAAGATATTGACCCGGACCGGCAACACGATCGTGTTTTGTGCGGGCGTCTCCGCGATCCGCTCGCTGCGCGACACGCCGAACGTGATGTCGTGCGTGAGCGGGCCCGTGGAGAACTGACCGAGCAGTTCCACCCGCTTGTACTTGTTGAAGTAGACCTGCGTCACCTCGCTGACGGTCGGGATGCCGCCCGCCCCGGTGAACACGTTGTAGCCGCCGATCCGCGTCGTCAGGCGCGAGCGATCCGAATCCGACTGGCCGATTTCGGCGAGCACCTTCCAGCCCGGCGCGATGTCGTAGTCGACGCGCCCCTGGACGTTTGTCGTCTTCGCGGAGAATACCGCCCATGGGCCCGAGATCAGGTTCCTCGGATCCGGCACGCGCGGCAACGTAATGTGTCCTTTGACTGCTGTCGGCAGGCTGATGCTGCCCTGCTCGACGACCTCCTTCCGGTATGTCTCGACATCGAACTGGAAGTGCAGGCGGTTGGTGACCTGCCAGTCGGCGCCCACGCTGCCGAACCAGCCGCGTCCTTGCGCGCCATGCACGCCGTTCTCGAGATGCGTGTCCGACGCGTTCACGCGGATACCGAACTGTTTTTCGCTGCCGAACCGATGGCTCACGTCGGCCGCGACACCGATCTGCCCGAACGAGTTGCCAAGCAGCGCGAGCGATGCGACGTCCTTGTCCATCGGCGCGCGCTTCGTCACCATGTTGAGAATGCCCGCAGGGCTTGCGACGCCGAACATCAGCGCGTTCGCGCCCTTCAGCGTCTCCACGCGCTGCTTGTCCTCTGCCGGCACCGACATCACGTTCGCGGTCGGCAGTCCGCCGTTGAGCCGGTAGTTCGCGAACAGGTTGACCTTGATGCCACGAATGCTGGCTGCGTCGGCGGGGCTGCCCGACGAGTTGGTCGGCGCGACACCGGCCTGGTTCTTGACTGCGTCGGTCACCCCTTCCTGCGCGGTCTGCAGCGCGCCGGCGCCCGTCACCTCCTTGGTCATCGGCAGCGATTCCTTGTTGCCGAGCGCCTGCGCGTCGAGTCCCGCCGCAACGACCGACGTCGCCGGCTCGAGCTGCCTCGGTTCATAGAGCGCCGCCGCGTCGCGGATCCGTTCACGCAATTCGTCGCGGATCTTCTCGGCCTTCTTCACGAGCGACGCCTGATCATCGCCGGCGCGGTACGGCATCACGACGCCAAGCGCGCCGATCGTCCGGCCGCCGGCATCCAGCAACGGCAACTCCACTTCGAGACGATCGCCGTCGTGGCCGACCTCGAGATGAGGTTTGCCGGTCTCGATCACGCGCCGATCGTCCGCGTCGGCCGGTTTGCCGATTCGCCCGATGTTCGACGCGACGATCGGATAGTCGCCATCGCCGCCCGGACGCGCGGCGTGCAGCGCGAGCACCATCACGTCGCGGCGTTTGCGGACCACGTCGTCGACGAGCGTCTGCGCGTAGGGATTCGACGGAATGCCCGGGTGCGCGAGCACCGGATCGAACAGCTCGCTGCCGTAGCGGATCTGCCGGCCCAGCTCGTCGCGGATCAGCGCGCCCGCGCGGATCAGCGCTTCCTTGTCGAGCCCCGATCCGGGCGGATACGGGAACGTCACTTCGACCTCGCCGATCACCTTGCGCGTGACGTCAAGCAGCGGCAGATGCACCTCGACGTTCTGGTCGGCCAGCTTGTTCACCTCCACGAACGGCGTGCCGGTTCTGATCACGTCGAGATCGTCGGGATCCGATTTCATGCCGACCCGGTTCGCCGATTTCGCCGCGACGATCACGTTTTCCGTCCCGCCGGGAGGACGCATGTGAAGATCCAGCTCGACGAGTTCCGGGTGCAGCGCGACCGTGCGATCCACCAGCTGCTGGGCATAATCCTTCGCGGGGCCCTGCCCGGGCACCTGCGCATTCTCGCGCGGGCCGCTGTCGACCTGCGCGTACAGCGCCGGGGAAAACAATGCCAACACGGCCATTGCCACCATCGTTCTTCTGATCACGGTCTCCTCCAGGTTGCTTGCATTATCCGTCTTCGTTCCGGTCCGGCGGCGACGTCCTCGCCTGCCGTCCGGTCAGATATCCAGCACCAGCAGATCCCCCTTCGCGCGCGAACAGCAGGGCGTGAAATGCCCGTGCCGCTCCCGCTGCACAGCCGTCAGCACGCAGTCGAGATGTTCGACTTCGCCGGCAATCACCCGCGTGACGCAGGTGCCGCAGACACCCTGCTCGCACGACGTCGGGATCCTGACGCCGTGTTCGGCCAGTGACGCGGAAACGGACCGATGCTCAGGAATCCGGTACACCTTGCCCGTGCTGGCGAGCTGTACGTCGAACGCACGTGTCGTCGCAGGCTTTCGGGCATTCGACGCGAAGCGCTCGCAGTGCAGTTGCCGTTCGGGCCAGCCGCGGTTGCGCGCGGCGCACAACACCGCATCGATGAAGCCGGCCGGCCCGCACACGTACAGATGCGTGAGAGGCAACTGGCTGTCGAGCACGCGTTCGATATCGAAACGTTGCTCCGCGCGTCCGTCGCTGAAGTGGAACCTGGTCCGGCCAGCGAACGGCGCGCGTGCCAGCCGCTGCACGAATGCGGCACGCGACTGCGAGCGTGCGCAGTAGTGCAGCTCGAAATGGGCATGGCGCCGCGCGAGCCGCTCCGCCATGCCGAGGATCGGCGTGATGCCGATGCCGCCCGCGAGCAGGAGCGAACGCTTCGCGGTCTCGTCCAACGCAAAGCGATTGACCGGCGCCCCGATCTCGAGCAGATCGCCTTCGCGAACCCGCTCATGCATGGCCGTCGATCCGCCGCGCGAATGCTCGACGCGCAGCACGGCAATCAGGTAGCGGCGCCGTTCGCGCGGATCGCCGCAAAGCGAATACTGGCGCACGAGGCCATCGTCGAGATGCACGTCGATATGCGCGCCGGCCGTGAACGGCGGCAGCTTGCGCCCTGCCGGATCCGTCAGTTCGAACGCACACACGCCGTCGGCTTCGATGGTCTTCTTCGCGACGCGCACGGTCAGGCGCACATCGCTCGCGGCCGGACGCCGCATGCGTCGCAGAGCGTTCCGGATGCCCGTGTACGCGAGCACCGGTACCGCCAGCGCGCCGAACAGCAGGAGCAACTGCCCGAACATGCCGCCGATCGCGCCGGTGTGCCACGACAATGCCCAGAAATACAGCTTGTGTCCGACGCTGCTCCGCGCATACGGAACGAAGCGCAGCACCTTGCCCGTGTAGGCATCGATGAACAGCATCGTTCGCGCATTCGGATGCGGCGCGTCGCGATCGATCAGATACATCTCGACCGGGTCGCGCGGTTTCGCGGGGATATGCAGCAATGCATCCTGCGGATCGGGCGAAAGCGACTGCGCGGTGCGCCAGAAGCTTTCGAGCGCTTGCCGCTTCGCGCCGTGCGCGGGCACCTCCGACTTCGGCGGCCTGGCGGGCCGCGGTGATCCGACGACCCCGTAGATGCCCTGCGCGTACCAGTCGAACGCCCATGGCAATCCGGTCAGCACCATCGACAGCAGGATCGCGCCCGCATAGGCACCGGCCGTCCGATGCAGCCGATACGCAAACGCCTGTCCACGCGCACCGGCCCCGAACGCGAACGCGGCCCGCCAGCCGTGACGCGAGCGCGGCCACCAGAGCATGACGCCACCGCCGATCATCAGTATCCCGAACAGGATCGCGCTCGTGCCGGTAATCAGGCTTCCGTGCTTCATGAAACGAAACCGATGGATCTGCTCGATGGTGCCGAGCAGGCCGCCGTACCGCGCACGTTCGCCCAACACTGCGCCGGTGCAGGGATCGAGGTAGACGAAATGCTGGTCGGTGAAGCGAACCATCGCGGACGGCATGCGCGCTGCTCCGCGCTTGCCCGCGACGAGCCGGATGTAATCGAGCATCGCCGCAGGCCGTGACGCGGCGGCATTCGCGGCCAGCGTATCGAGCGGCACGCGCGCGGTGCAGGCCGGCACCGTCAGCAGATTGCGATCGAGCACCGGCTCGAGGTCGGGGCGGAATACGATCGATGCACCCGTGATCGCCATCACGAGAATCACGACGCCTACGGTCAGACCGCACCAGCGATGGACCTGCATGACGAGAGGACGGAAAGCGGGTTTCATGGCGTTGCCCGAGCGACGGCTGTTCATGTCCATCATCTTTGTAGGCCAACCTGAACGAAAGCTGAATTCAGGAAAATGTCGGGGTAAATCCCGACGCGAGCGTGCGTCACGTCGATGCGGAATTTCCTCGACACGCGCTTGCGCGCCGCCAACCTGAACCGGACATGAACGCTTCCTGAATTTTCGTTCAGGAAGATCAGGAAAACCCCCGCCAAGGCCACGCCTGGCTTGTCACGGCCATCCGCCTGCGCTAGCCTGAAACTACCCCCGGACAGGCAGTTCCATCATGAAGATCCTTATCGTTGAAGACCAGCGCAAGCTCGGCCTGTTTCTCAAGCAGGCGCTGAGCGAACGCACGTACACGGTGACGTGGGTCGAGAGTTGCGCCCAGGCGCGCGAAGCGCTGTGCGAGTCGAGCTACGACGTCATCGTGCTCGACCTCGGCTTGCCCGACGGCGACGGGCTCGACCTGCTGCGTGAATGGCGCAGCGCCGGCTTCAACGAGCCGGTGCTGATCCTGAGTGCGCGCGACGCCGTCGAGGATCGCGTCAAGGGGCTCGACGTGGGTGCCGACGACTACCTGCCCAAACCCTTCAGCCTGGAAGAACTGCTCGCGCGCATGCGCTCGCTGCTCCGCCGCCAGTCCTCGGTCAAGGAAACCGTCCTGCAGCACCAGGGCATCAAGCTCGACCTGCTGAGCCGCACGGTCCATCTGAACGGCAAGCCGATCGACCTGACGAGCCGCGAATTCGCGCTGCTGGAAATCTTCCTGCAGAATCCCGGTCGCATCCTGACGCGAACCCTCATCGCGGAGAAGATCTGGGAGTCCCATTACGACGTCGACACCAACCTGCTCGACGTCTACATGAGCCGGCTGCGCGGCAAATTCGAAGCGCCGCTAGGCAAGCCGCTGTTCAAGACGGTGCGCGGCGTCGGCTATCAACTTCTATGAAATCCATCGGCGCACGCCTCGCGATTTGCTACGTTCTCGCGTCGACGGTCACGTTCGCGTCGCTGTTCCTGGCCGGACGGTATTTCATCGAACATCACGCGATCCACGCGCTGGATCTGCTCAATCAATCGGAGTTCGAACAGATCCGCGCCGCAGGCGCCCCGCTCGGCGCGAAGCCGTCGGAGGCGGAGTTGCGCCAGCGCGTACAGGCGATGATGTCCGACAACCTGGAGCTGTTCTTTACCGAGATCTACGGGCCAGGCAGCACGGTCGTGTTTCGCTCGCCGGATCTTCGCGGCCGCGATATCGCGCCGTCGCCTCAGCGGCAGGCGTTCAATGCGAATGTCGAAGGGCTCGGCGAACTGCGCGCGGGCAAGTTCGCGCTCGGGCCGTATACGGTAGTGGTGGCGACGACAAAGGAGCACGTGCGCGTGGTGATGAGCGCGTACGAGCATACGTTCTACGGGCTGCTGCTCGTCATGATCGCGATCAGCAGCGTGATCGGCTACGGTTTCAGCCGCATGGCGCTGCGGCCGCTGCGGCTGATCCAGGATACGGCCGACCGCATCCGCTCGGACAACCTGAGCGAGCGCATTCCGGTATCCGGCGCGCGCGACGAAATATCGGACCTCGCACGCCTGCTCAACCAGATGTTCGATCGCCTCGAAGCGTCGTTCGACCAGATCCGGCGGTTTACCGCGGAGGCCTCCCACGAGCTCAAGACCCCGCTGACGCTGGTGCGTCTGCAGGCCGAGAAGCTGGTGGTCGACGGTCAGTTGACGTCGGCGCAGGAACACGCGGTGCAGATCCAGATCAGGGAAGTGGCCCAGCTCAACCGCATCATCGAGGACCTGCTGTTCCTGTCGCGCGCCGACGCGCGCGCGATTACGCTCGATCTGCGGCCGCAGGACCCGGAACCGTTCCTGCACAGCTTTGCGGAAGACGCACACGTGCTCGCCGAACACCGGGAGCAGCGCTTCTTCCTGACCCATCACGGCGGCGGGCGGGTCGCGATCGAGCCGAAGTGGATCCGGCAGGTGCTCCTGAACCTGCTCAGCAACGCGCTCGCCGCGTCGCCGCCGGGAAGCCGCGTCACGTTGCGCTCCACCCTGATGAACCAGTGCTGGCAAGTCCGCCTGGAGGACGAAGGCCCCGGCGTGGCGCCGGAGCAGCGCGAACGCATCTTCGAACGGTTCGTGCGCTTCCATCGTCCGGGCAGCGAGGACAAGGGCAGCGGCCTGGGGCTCGCCATCTGCCGCAGTCTCGTGGAACTGCACGGCGGCCGCATCTTCGCCGAGGCCGGGTCGGGCGGCCGCGGGTTGTCGATGGTGTTCGAGATTCCCGCCACCACGCCGGCCGACGGCGCCGGCGATGCGCCGCTCAACGCCCCGTTCCATTCGACCGATGCCGCGTGAGCGCACCGGGCGCGCCCGTCACAGGTCGCGCTGATAGCCCACGTAATAGGAAAAACGGTTGGTGTCGCTCACGTTCGTCAGCCCCCGCCCGACGGAAAACAGGATCCGGTCGTGCTCCGTCAGCCCGTAGATGCCGCCGAGGTTGAAACCGGTCGCGGACGGATCGTCCCGGCTCGCCGCCCCGGTGTAGAAGACTTCGCCGCCTAGCTCGAGCTTTTCGCCGAACTTGCGCAAGACGGCCCAGCCGGCCGTCCAGTAGCCGTTCTGCCCCGCGTGACGGTTGACGACGTATCCGCCGCCGCCGAACGTCGTCCAGTCGCCGATCGTCTTCTGCATCCACAGCGGCAGCAGCACGCGAGCGTGCCCGTCGCCGAGGCCAAGGCGGTCGTTGCCGGTCGGCAGCGTAACGCCGGGTGCGAACGCAACCTGCGGCCGCCAGCCGGCGTCGTCCTCGGTGACGAAGCGGTACTTCGCACCGAGTTCGGTGTCGCCGAAGCCGTAATGGGTGCGATCCCCGGTTTCGTGCAGGAATGCCATGCCGACCGTCGCGCTGACCTGCAGGTTATTCAATAGTCCGTAGTTGATCTCGAGGCCCGGCAGCATGCCGCGGTGACTGCCGGCACGCAGCGTGCCCGACGCGGCGGCATCGATTTCGACATGTCCTCGTTCGACGGGCTCCGGATCGTCAGTCACGAACGGCGGGCCGGCAAGCGCGCCATGGCAAGCCAGGCAGGCGCCGACGGTGAGCACCGCGTTGACGAATCGGGCATGACGCCGCGCGCAGCGCCCGGCCGCCGCCGGATGACGGGTGAATGACATGAATCGGATTCTCCTGGTCGAGTGTCGGCCGGCGCTGCGTGCGAGCGCCCGACGCGAGTCACAAACGGGATAGGTGCGATGAACGACGAACGGGGCGGGAAGATGCGCGGCCGCGCGGGAAGCCACGCGAACCGCGGCTGCCGCGCCGGTGCGTCAGATGCGCGAACCGGCGCGGCGCGCGGGGGTCAGTGGCCCGCGTCGGAGAACTGCGGCGGGCGCCATTTCAGGAGCGTGTTCTCGAGCTGCGTGAGCACGAATTCCGCCCCCAGGGCGACGACGGCGAGCACGATCATCGCCGCGAACACGCCGGCCGCGTTGAACGCGCCTTGCGCGGTCGAGATCAACAGCCCGATGCCTTGCTTCGAGCCGAGAAACTCACCGACCACGGCACCGACGAGCGCGAATCCGAAGCTCACGTGCAGGCTTGCAAGAATCCAGCTCATCGCCGCCGGCAGCACGACCGTCAGTGTCACGTCGCGTTTCGACGCGCCGAGGATATGCGCGTTGGCGATCAGGTTGCGATCCGCTTCGCGCACCCCCTGGAATGCGTTCGCGAACACCACGAAGAACACCATCACGACCGCCAATGCCACCTTCGACGCCATGCCGAGACCCAGCGCGATGATGAACACGGATCCGAGCACCACGCGCGGGATCGAATTCGCGATCTTGATGTAAATGCTGAACACATCCGCGAGCAGCTTGTTGCGGCCCAACGCGATCCCGGCCAGTACCCCGCCCACGCCGCCGATCAGGAAACCGAGCCCGGTTTCCTCCAGCGTCACGAGCACCTGCACCCACAGAGGGCCTTGCGACGTCCCTTCGGTCAGCCACTGCCAGATCTGCGCGACGATCAGCGACGGCGTCGAGAAGAAAAACGGATCGATCCAGCCCACGCGTCCGGCGAGCTCCCATCCGCCCAGTGTCACGACCAGCACCGCGAGCCGCAATACATGCACGAGCGTCCGTCGCCGGCGCATGGTTGCGTGGGCCCGCGCTTCCACCTGCCGCAACTCGACCTCGTTCGCGGCGGCTCCTGCCATCGGGGTATTCATGCTTTTCCTCAATGCGCCCGGGGCGCTCAGATGTGGACCTCGTCGCGCAAATCGTTCCAGATCTGGCGCGACAGTTCGATAAAGCGCGGGGAATAGCGCGATTCCGCCACGTCGCGCGGGCGCGGCAGGTCGATTTCGTATGACGTCTTGACGGTCGCGGGACCCGAAGTCAGCACGAACACCTTGTCCGCAAGCGCGATGGCCTCCTCGATGTCATGCGTGACGAACACCACCGACGCGCCGTTCCCGCTCCACAGATGCAGCAGTTCGTCCTGCATCAGCGTGCGCGTCTGCACGTCGAGCGCCGAGAACGGCTCGTCCATCAGCAGGATCTCGGGTTCGTTGATGAAGGTCTGGGCCAGCGCCACGCGCTTGCGCATGCCGCCGGAGAGCTGGTGCGGATAGTGGCCCTCGAAGCGCGCCAGACCGACGCGGCGAATCCATTCCATCGCGCGCTCGTAGGCTTGCGCCTTGTTCTCGCCGCGGTACAGCGGGCCGGCCGCGACGTTGTCGAGCACGTTCTTCCAAGGGAACACCGCGTCGGACTGGAACACGAAACCGATGCGGCGGTCGATGCCGGTGACCGGGTTGCCGCAGATCCTGACCGTGCCGGCGCTCGGCGTCGCAAGGCCCGTGATCAGGCTGAGCGTGGTGGATTTGCCGCAGCCCGTCGGGCCGACGACGGCACAGAACTCGCCCTTGGCGACGCTCATGGTGAAATTCTGCAGCGCCATGATCGCCTTGCCTTCCGGACTGACGAAACGGCGGCTGACGCGGTCGAGCTCGATCGCCGGAACGTCATTCGATGCGACGGCGGGATGCTGCGCGATTGCCAGGGGAGCTGTCATTGGGTTGCCACCTATGGGACCAGGTTGAAATCAACAATGCGCCCGCGACGGCCCGCTGCCGGGCCATCGCGGCAGGCGCGACTACTTGATCTGCACCGCGCTGACGAATTCGGTGGTGTACGTCTTCGACAGGTCGATCTTGTGGCCCATCACGGCCCTGTCGAACGACCCGAGCACCTTGAGCACGGTCGGCGGGCCCGATTCCGGCATGCGGCCGTCGGGAATGAACGAGACCTTGCCGTTGGCGAGCGCCTTCACGTACATCGTGCGATCCCCCGCGTAGTAATCGGCGGGCATCTGCGCGGTGATCTCCTCCGCGCTATGCGTGTTGATGTAGCGCAGCGTCTTGACGAACGCGTTCGCGAGCTTCTGCACCGTCGACTTGTGCGACTGCACCCAGTCGTTCTGCATGTACAGGCTCGCGGCCGGATACATGCCGCCGAGCCACTTCTGCGTGCTCTCGGGCGAGCGCAGGTCGACCAGGACCTTCGCGACGCCGGTGTTGACGAGACGCGAGACCGTCGGTTCGGTCGTCATGCCGCCGTCGATCTTGCCCTGCGTGATCGCGGCGATGAACGTGTTGCCGGCACCGACGGGCAGCGACGTCATCTCCGACGTCTTCACGCCGTGCGACACGCCGAGGTACTGGGTGAGAAAGTTGGTCGACGAGCCGAGCCCGGTGACGCCCAGCGTCAGGCCGCGGAAGTCCGCGGGCGACTTGACCTTGTCGGCCAGCTTCGACGAGATCAGCTCGACTTCGCCGGGCGTGTGGCTGAACTGCACGACGGACTCGATGTACTTGCCTTTCGCCTGCAGGTCGATCGTGTGGTCGTAGAAGCCGACGACCCCTTGCACCGTGCCGGCGACCAGCTCGTTCTCGGCATCGACGCCCGCCGCCTCGTTGATGAGCTCGACGTCGAGGCCCTGCTCCTTGTAATAACCAAGCCGCTCGGCGAGCTTGGCCGGCAGGTAGATCTGCTTTTCCATGCCGCCGACCATGAGCGTGATCTTTTCGCCGGCATGCGCGGCCGGAACCAGGGTGCCGAACGCCAGCGCTCCAAGGGCGATGCAAAGGGCAGTGTGTTTCATGGGATGTTCTCCTCCTGTTGCGATATGTGTGGCGTGCCGCGAACCGCGTGGCGCTCGCACCGTGTTCCTGATCGGGACGCCCGGGTTCACGGAACGGTTTCAGTTATAAGCGGCGACCTTAAAATCAGGCTGAACGCAAAATGAATGTCTGTTCAGGGAGGTCCGGCAGCGCACGCGGCACGCGCCGGAACGCGGCCGCTCGACGCTATCGGAGCTTTGCCAGCTCCTCGCGCGCTTCCGCCGCGCTCAGCGGAAAGTACGCCGAATAACGCACCGGCTCCTGGCCGTCGCGGCTCAGGATGTAGCGCAGGAACGCCTTCACGGGCGCCGTCAGCGGACGGTTCAGGCGGATGTACATGTAGCGTGTGAGCGGGTATCTACCGCTCGCCGCATTCTCGGCGTCGAGCGTATAGAACGGCTCGCCGGCCCGTCGCGCCACGGTCAGTGTCTTCAACCCGGGGCCGCCCTCCTCGAGTCCGCCGAAGCCGATCGCGCCGGGATCGCGGGCAATCGCGCGCGCGGTGTCGTCGATCGATCCCTCGTGCACGGCGGGATTCCACGCGCCGCCCCCCAGCACCATGATCTGCATCGACATCGCGTTCGGCGCGACGTGCGGCGGCATGTAGATCCTGACAGGACGGTCGGCCCACTCGCCGGTCAGGCCGAGCTGGCCCCACCGCGTGACGCCCGGGTTTTGCCGGAGGATCGACGCGAGCTGCGGCAGCGTGATGCCGTTGAGCGGATTGTCTGGATGCACGAAGATCGCCTGCGCGGTGGTTCGCTGCGGCGTGTTGAAACCGCCGCGCGCGACGCGGATCTCGAGCGGCGACGCTTCGTGACGGATCTGCGCGTAGGCCGCCCGCTCGTCCGGCCACAGCTCGCGGCCCATCGGCGCCATGGCGGTGTCGCCGGCAAGCAGCGCATGAAACCCGTTCAACGTGCCGAGATGCTCCCACCGGTCGCCCTTGCGCGCGCCGGCCTGCGCGTGCGTGAAGCCGTCGATCCACGTGTCCATCAGCGATTTCATCCCGTCGCTGCCGACGCTGTCGATCGCGCCGTGCAGGCCCGCCACGGGACGATAAACGGCAAGCTGTGCATCGAGCGGAGGCAGGAAGCCATCGAGCGTCGCGCGTTGCTGCACGGCGTCCGCGGCGGCGAGCGGCGTAAAGCGCTGCTGCGCGGCGACGATCGCCTGGCCGTCGTCGCTCAGCGCAAACGTCAGGAAGGCCTTGACCTTGGGCGGCAGCGGCGCGCCGGGTCGCCGGTTCACGGCGAGATAGGCCGCGTGCCCGTCGAGATTCGCGACTCGCACGAGCAACGGCGACTTCATCATGTCGCCGGCGAACTGGTGCGCGTACGGTTGCAGCTCCGTCGGCAACGGCTCACGCGCGAGCGGGGCAATATCGGCATCGCCGAACATGAGCGCGCCGAATGCGGCCGCACTGCCGACGTGCCGCCAGTGCGGCCCGCGGCGGATGCCTGGCTGGCGTCGTTCGAACGCGACCAGCCAGGCGTCGAGCAGCGGCCCCATCGCGTCGTCCCCGACGCTGCTGAGCGTGCCGCTCAGGTTCGGGAGCGATCGGTAGGCCGGCAGGCCTGCGACGGCATCGGCCGCCCGGGCGCCGCATGGCGCCATGAGCGCGATGCAGGCGCAGGCGGCAAGGATGAGGCCGGCTCCCGCACGGCGCGCGCGCGGCAATGGCGAGCATGCCCCCTGCGAGCGCGAAGAATGGGGCGGATGCGACAGGCGCCGCATCGACGACGCTGCACGCCGCAATCGAAAATCGAAAACAGGCACGGTGGCCTCCTGCCGGATGGGGGGAATGGCGCGCAACGGCCCGGCTTCCGGTCGGGAACGCGGCCCCGCCGTCGCGCACGGAGAAGCTGGTCCAACGGTACGGGCGCACGCTGAAGCCAACCTGAACCGATGCTGAAAATTCGTTCATGCTCGGCAGCACGTTCCATGAACGGATTTTCAGGCTGCCTTCAGACTGCGTTCATCCGGCGACCCTATCGTTGGAAGCATGGCAAGGGCGCCGCGCCGCTCGCCGGCCGGCACGGTCACGGCGCGTCATCTTTTCGCGCCGACTGCCTCACAATGGCGCAGCAGCGGAATCACGCGCGCTTTGAATAAAGGAGGAGACATCTCGTGAACCGAAACGAACCCTGTGACGGGGCAAACCGACGCATGCCGCGTCGCCGCTTCCCTCGTCTGATCGTTGCCGCGACCGCCGCTTCGGCATGGGCAGCGGGCGCCGCGGGCGCCGACGCCCCGTCGATGCCGATGGTCGAGTGGGTGGTCCCCGCGCTCAAGACGGTGACGCCGCAAACCAAGGAGCAAGCCGACGAAGGGATGAAGGTCGGACGCGCGCTGGCCGAGCCGGAAATCCTGCAGCCGCGACTCGACGCTGCGCTGCCCGACTATCGGCCCCGCACCGGCCTCAAGCTCGCCGGCACGTTCAGGGGCGCGGCTTCCGACGTGCTGCCGTCGCTCGTCAACCGCTGGATCGAAGGTTTCAAGCGGTATTACCCGAACGTCGACATCCGCATTTCCCCGCCGTACGCAGGCAGCCTCGGCGCGAAGGAGCTGGTCAAGGAAAAGCTCGACTTCGTGTTCGTCTCGCGTGAGCTCAAGCCGGACGACGTCACCGACTTCAAGGCCAAGTTCGGCTACGGCCCGCTCAGCGTACCGATTTCCGGCGGCTCGTATCGGCATTTCGGCTTCCTGGACGCGATCGGCTTCTTCGTCAACAAGGACAACCCACTGGAAAAGCTGAGCTACGACCAGATCGACGCACTCTACTCGCGCACGCACCTGCGCGGCGGCAAGCCCGTCAAGACGTGGGGAGATCTCGGTCTCACCGGGGAATGGGCGGACAAGCCGGTGCACGTGTACGCGATCAAGCCGTGGAACGGGTTCGAGGAGTTCATCCGGCAACGCGTGCTGAGCGCCAACGGTCAACGCGGCGAATGGCGCGACGACATCCATTACGACAAGCTCGTGTTCCCGCTCGCGAAAGACGTCGCCGACGATCGCTACGGCATCGGATTCTCGGGTATCGCCTATATCGATGCGCCCGTGAAGATGCTGCCGCTTGCCGAATCGGACAACGGTCCGTACGTCGCGCCGACGTACGAGAACGTTGCGCTGGCGACCTATCCGCTGAGCCGGCTGATCTACTTCGACACCAACAAGGCACCCGGCAAGCCGCTCGATCCGGCCATCGCCGAGTTCCTTCGCTACGTGCTGAGCAAGCAGGGCCAGCAAGCGGTCATCGATCACGCGATGTACGTGCCGCTGCGCGCGCGGCAAGCGGACAGCTCGCGCGCGCTGCTGGCCAACTGACCGCCCGCCGCCCTCTCGCACAACCGGCGCCGCCTGCCCGTCCCTCGCGATTCCCCGGGCGGCGCCGACTCCAGGAGCACTCCACATGTACCGACCCATCCGGGCCGCCGGGGCGGCGCTTGCGCTCGCGTCGGCCGCGGCGGCATTCGCCGCCACGCTCGCCGCACCCTACGCGCAACAACTCGTCGACATCACGCTGGCCGCGCATCCCGAACTGACGATCCTCGCGCTGCACGTCACCCCGCCGACGGAACGCGACAACGTCATCATCGCGTCGAACATCGGCCGTATCGGCAAGCGGGCCGACGCCGACGATCTGGCCGTGCTCGACAGCGGCCGGCCCCGCGTCGAGGTGACGAAAACCGGGGATCTGTCGGTCGAGTTGCCGATGCACGACGCCCGTGGCAAGACGATCGGCGTCATCGGCTCGACGTTCCGCTACGCGCCGGGCACTGATCGCAACGTGATCGTGCGCCAGGCCGAGCAGGTACGCGACGAGCTGGCCGGACGCACGCCATCGCTGGCGGCGCTGTTTCAACCGACGCGCTGATTCGCATCGCCCGCCTGAAAATTCGTTAAGGAAACCTTCAGGTCGGGTTCAGCTTCATGGCCCAACATCGTGGCAAGGCCGACGCACCCCGATACGCAGCACGCGACGAATCGCCCCACCGAGGGCGAACCCACGAGTACATGTTCAAACAGGAGACACACATGAAACGGACACGGAAGATTGGCGGGTTGCGCAGGTCTGCGGCGGCATCGGCCGCGGCAATGATCGGCATGGCGGCACTGGGCGCGCTGACGGCGCCGCCGGCGTTCGCACTGAAGTACGCGGCCGTCGAGCATCACCTCAAGGTGGATCCGTCGATACCGAGCTGGCATCCGGGCGAAGTCGGGTCGGTACCGGAAGAAGACCTGCGTCTCGTCGGCGCCGACGTGATGGATGAAATCACGCTCGGATGGATCAAGCTCTACCGCAAGGCCTATCCGCGGCTGAGCGTGACGATGGAGGCGAAGGCATCGGGTGCCGGCGGGCCGGCGCTGACCAACGGCACCGGGGATCTGGCGCCGGTCGGGCGCGAACTGCTGCCGGCTGAGGAAAAAGCCTTCGTCGACAAGTTCGGCTACAAGCCGCTCGCGATTCGCGTCGCGACCGGCAGTGTCGGCTCGCTCGGCAAGACGGCGACGTCGGTCGTGCTGGTCGACAAGGACAACCCGATCAAGGGGCTGACGATGGCCCAGCTCGACGCGATCTACTCGAAAACGCGCAATCGCGGGCACGCCGACATCAGCACGTGGGGCGACCTCGGGCTCGGCGGCGAATGGGCCGACCGGCCGATCCATCTGTACGGCCTGAAACCGGTCAACGGCATCGAATACTTTCTCAAGCTGAACCTGCTGGAAGGCGGCGAATACAAGGACAACATCCAGTTCGTGAAGGGCAAGGGCTTCACGCATGCGTTCACGGTGGCCGCCGAGGACATGGCGACGCACCCGGGCGGCCTCACGTACGCACTGCTTGCCAACGTCACACCCAACGTGAAGGTCGTGCCGCTGGCGGCCAGCGAAGGCGGGCCGTACCTCGCGCCGACACTGCAGAACGTGTACACGCACAAGTATCCGCTCTCGCGCTACGTGTACATCTTCGTCAACAAGAAACCGGGCGAGCCGCTGCAGCCGAAGATCAAGGAGTTCCTGAAACTGGTGTTGAGCCGCCAAGGACAGGACGTGGTCGCGAAGGAAGGCGTCTATATCCCGTTGACCCCGGCCGTCGTCAAGGAAGAGCTGGCCAAGCTCGATCAGGCGGATTGACCATGCGACGCGCGGGCACACGGCTTCGGCATTCCGCTCGCGCGGCCGATCCCCATCGGCGACATGCAGGCGGCGCCGATTCACGGCATTCCGCCGGCCTCGATACGCACGGCATTTCGTTTTCATCCTTCGTCGGCGAGATGCCGATGAAGCGATCCGGGACAACCGGTCACCCCGACTGGGTCGGCCTCGGTCTGTGCGCGGCCGGCGTGCTGTCGTTGCTGATGGCGCTTTACTCCGCCTGTGCCGGCATTCGCTCAGACACGCAGCCGACACCGGTTGCCGTGCCGGCAGCAGTCGTTGCGCCGGCCTCATTCCAGGCTGAATTTGCTTTCAGATCGTGTTAACGCTCATTCAAGGTGCCGAGCCTACACTCGACTCGCACCTGCTTCCATGACGCCCATCGGGCAAAGAGAGGAGAGACATGAAGACCCTGACCAAGACCCTGCTCGTCGCGACGCTCGGCATCCTGTCGGCTACCGCGCTGCATGCGGCCGACGCCGCCACTGCCGCGCCCGAGCCGCACGCCAGGAACTGGACCCCGCCGAGCACGAAGATTTATGCACAGAAACTGTCCGAGCAGATCATGAAGCAGCATCCGGAGTTGCTCAGCGTGACCTTGCACGGCATTCCGCCAGGTATGCAGGATGCCTACACGATGTTCGCCGGATCGTACCTCGACCGCATCGGCAACGCCGACGATCCGGACGACATCGACATCTCGAAGAAAGGCATCACGATCGTTGATCCGCGCTGGCATCGCCCCAACGATACCGTCAAGAAGTTCGTGATGATGCTGCCGCTTCGCGACGCGAGCGGCCAGAACGTCGGCGAAATCGTGCTCGCTTACAAGAACGACGGCGGCAACGCAAAGGGCGAGACTGCCTTCTTCCTCGCGTCGACGCGCCTGCGTGACGCGCTGCAGAAGCAGATTCCGAGCTACGCGGCGTTGTTCGAGCCGGCGAAGTAACCGTCCGTACGGGCCGCCGCGTTCTTGCAACGCGTCTTCCCCGGGCGCCCGGGGAAGCCCCTTCTTCATCGAGCCATCCACATCCAGGAGTCTGAACATGCGTTTGCGAATTTCCGCGGCCGTCACGCTGACGACGTTCGCGATCGCGGCCCTGTGCGCGACGCTGCCGCACGCCGCCCGCGCGGCGACGCCCGTGGCCGATTCCGCTGGCTCCGCAGCCGCGCCGTTGCGGTTGATCGGCAGCACGGCATTGCCGGACTACAAAGGCGATTTCGACCACTTCGCCGCAGACATCGCCGGCGGTCGACTGTTCCTCGCCGGTGAAGACGGGGCCACGCTCGAAGTATTCGATCTCGGCAGCGGCAAGCATCTGCGCACGATCAAGGGCTTCGACCAGCCACACTCGATTCTGTATTTGCCCGACGTGAACCGTCTGATCGTCACTGACAGCGGCGCCGGCATGACGCGCATCGTCGACGGCGCGAGCTATCGCATCATCGGCTCGATTCCGCTCACCGTCGGCGCGGACTCGATGCGCTACGATCCGTCACGCCGACATATGTACATCGTCACGGGCGGCAAGAATGCCGTACCGAAAATGACGCAAACGATCGTTTCGGAAGTCGATCCGCGCACCGGCAGCCATATCGGCGACGTGAAATTCGATACCGACTTTACCGAGTCGATGGCGGCCGAACAGCATGGCCGTCGCCTCTTCGTCAACGTGACGGGCAAGAGCACGCTCGCCGTCGTCGACAAGGCAACACGCAGCGTCATTGCGAGCTGGCCGATCCATGGCGCAGCGCTGAATGCGCCGATGGCGTTCGACGAGCGGAATCAGCGTCTGTTCGTCGGCACGCGCAAGCCGTTCAAGCTGCTGGTGCTCGATGCCGCAAACGGCAACACGATCGCGTCGTTCGACGCGCCGCAGCGCACCAACGAAGTGATCTTCGATGAGGAGAACCAGCGCATTTACATGGCTGGCGACGACTATCTGGGCGTGATCCAGCAGAAGGATCGCGACCATTACGAAGAAATGGCGCGCGTGCCGACGGCCAAGGGCGCCAAGACGGCCATTCTGGTGCCTGCCCGCAAATGTCTTTATGTCGCGGTCTCGCCTGGCGATGCCGGAACCGGCGGCCGGCTGATGCGCTTCGACGTCCTGCCGATGACAGGCGCGAAGGCGTTGGCCAGCAGGTAACGGGCTGCGGCATCGCGCGCCACGGCGCGTTGTGAATCGGCCATCGACAGGCGCGACGAGCACGCAAGAAACGAAGGGGATGCGGCTGCCCGTGATCCTCTTCTGCGAGCCCGGAATACGCCCGCGGACCTGCGATCCGATCAGGTCCGCGAACTCGGGCAACAGCAGGCGAAGAACGCACGGTTGAAGAAGCCGCCCCCGGCGTTCAATCAGGTCGCGTCGAATCGCCCGGACAGGCGCTCACCCTTTGCGCTCGACAGGATGCGGCTCCTTGAGCCGGTTCGCGACGCGCACGGCCTCGTAGTAGGCTGAATTCGGCGGCCGCTTCAGATACCGCCCCGCGCCACGCACCGCGCGCAGCTCGTCGTCGGCCCACGCGAGCGCGCCGCGCGTGAGCGTGTGCGTCGCGACGCCCTGCACCGTCATCCCTTCGAACACGTTGAAGTCGACCTGCTGGTGATGGGTCTTCACCGAGATCGTCTTCGTCGCGGCCGGATCCCACACGACGAGGTCGGCATCGGCGCCCACCTGCACGGCGCCCTTGCGCGGATACAGGTTGAAGATCTGCGCGGCGTTCGTCGACGTGATCCGCACGAACTCGTTTGGCGTGATGCGGCCGTGATTCACACCGTGATGCCACAGCACCGACATGCGATCCTCGACACCGCCGCAGCCATTCGGAATCTTCGTGAAATCGTCGCGGCCCATCGCCTTCTGCGACGCGCAGAACACGCAGTGGTCGGTCGCCGTCGTCTGCAGCTGCCCCGACTGCAGCCCGCGCCACAGCGCCTCGCGATGCTCGGCCGAGCGGAACGGCGGGCTCATCACGTGCGCGGCCGCGCGCGTCCAGTCCGGGTCGCGATAGACGGCCTCGTCGATCACCAGGTGGCCCGGCAGCACTTCACCGAAGACGCGCAGCCCTTCGCTGCGCGCGCGCGTGATCGCATCGACCGCGTCCTTCGACGACACGTGCACGATATACACGGGCACGCCGAGCACCTGCGCGATGCGAATCGCGCGGTTCGCGGCCTCGCCTTCGACCTCCGGCGGCCGCGACAGCGGATGCGCCTCCGGCCCCGTCATCCCGCGCGCGAGCAGCGCCTGCTGCAGCCGGAACACGAGTTCGCCGTTTTCCGCATGCACGGTCGGCAACGCGCCGAGTTCGAGCGAACGCGAGAAGCTGTTCACGAGAATCTCGTCGTCGGCCATGATTGCATTCTTGTACGCCATGAAGTGCTTGAAGCTCGACACGCCGTGCTCGCGCACGAGCGTGCCCATGTCGCGATGCACCGATTCATCCCACCACGTGACGGCCACGTGAAAACCGTAATCGGCCGCCGACTTCTCGGCCCAGCCGCGCCATTCTCGGAATGCGTCCATCAGCGGCTGCTTCGGGCTCGGGATCACGAAGTCGATGATGCTCGTCGTGCCGCCCGACAGCCCGGCGGCCGTGCCCGAGTAGAAATCGTCGCTCGCCGTCGTGCCCATGAACGGCAGTTCCATGTGTGTGTGCGGATCGATGCCGCCCGGCATCACGTACTGGTCGTGCGCGTCGACGACGCTCGCGCCGGCCGGCGCATCGATCTTCTCGGCGATCTGCAGGATCGTGCCGCCGTCCTGCGGGTCTGCGCACAGGACGTCCGCGCGATAGGAGCGGTCCGCATCGACCACGGTGCCGCCGCGAATCAGGATTGCCATTGGGTTGCCTCCTCGTTGACTGTCGGGTGCCGCATGCGGCGCGTCATGCGCTCATGCGCTCGCGATCTGCGCGCGCTGTCCGGCGCGCCACTTCATCCAGGTGCCGTACACGCACGACGCCAGCACGAGGCCGACGAACCACGCGTACGTGTAAAGCGTGTTGAAGAACGCCGGCACGTTCGGGAACGACGCCGGAAATGCCGTGTGCAGGAAGCCGGGCAGGTTCGGCAGCACGCCGATCGCGAGCGCGGCCAGCGCGGCCGGGTTCCAGCCGCGCGCGTAGCTGAAGCCGCCGCGCTCGTCGAACAGCGCGCGCGTATCGAGCTGCGTGCCGCGAATCAGAAAGTAGTCGACCATCAGGATGCCCGCGACGGGCCCGAGCAGCGCCGAATAACCGACGAGCCAGGTGAAGATATAGCCGTCCGTCGTCGCGAGGATCTTCCACGGCATCATCAGGATCGCGATCGTCGCGGTGATCATCCCGCCCGCCTTGTACGAGATGCCCTTCGGCCACAGGCTCGAGAAATCGTAGGCCGGCCCGACGAGATTGGCGGCGAGGTTGCAGCACATCGTGTCGAGCGTGAGGATCACGAGCGCGACGCCCACGCCGATGCCCGTCATCCGGCTCGTCAGGTCGATCGGATCCCAGATCGCGTTGCCGTAGATCACGACGGTCGCGGACGTCACGACGACCGACACCACCGACAGCAGCGCCATCGGCAGCGGCAGCCCGATCGACTGCCCGATCATCTGGTCGCGCTGCGAATGCGCGAAGCGCGTGAAATCGGGAATGTTCAGCGCGAGCGTCGCCCAGAAGCCGACCATCGCGGTCAGGCCCGGCCAGAAGGTCGCCCAGAACAGTCCGGCCTTCTTGCCGCCCGCCGCGAACTGCGACGGCGCCGACAGCATCGAGCCGAAGCCGCCCGCCTTCGACGTCGCCCACCACACGAGCGCCACGCACATCACGACCTTGATCGGCGCGGACCAGCTCTCGAGCCAGCGGATCGAATCGGTGCCGTGCAGGATGAAGTACAGCTGCAGCGCCCAGAACACGAGAAAGCACGCGAGCTGCCCGACCGAGATACCGACGAGCGGCAGCGCCGCGCCGTGCAGTGCGTTGCCGGTCAGGATGTTCAGCAGCGTATAGATCGCACTGCCGCCGAGCCAGGTCTGGATGCCGTACCAGCCGCATGCGACGATCGCGCGCAACAGCGCCGGCAGCTTCGCGCCCTGCGTGCCGAACGACGCGCGCACCAGCACCGCGTACGGAATCCCGTGCTTCGCGCCCGCATGGCCGATCAGCAGCATCGGCACGAGCACGATCAGGTTGCCGAGCAGCACCGTCAGCACCGCCTGCCACGGCGACATGCCTTCCTGGATCAGCCCGGCCGCGAGCATGTACGACGCGATGTTCATCACCATCCCGACCCACAGCGCCGCGAAGTGATACCACTTCCACGTGCGCTGCGCCGGCGTCGTCGGCGCGAGGTCGTCGTTGTACAGGCTGCCGCCCGGCGCCGCGGCGCTGTCGGAATCGGCGGGATTCGCTGCGGGTTTCATCGATCGGACTCCACGTAAACGTCAGCGCCGGCATCGCGCGATGCCGGCCCAGGGGAACGAAAAACGGCGGTGCTGGAAATCCCGTACCGCCGGACGCCGGTCAGGCAGCCTTCGCGTGCTTCCCGGATTCCGCCGCCGGGCCCGCACTCGCATCCGCACTCGCCGGATTGTTCGGATGCGTGGTCCAGTTCGCGTAGTCGCCCGAATCGACGCGCTCCATCGTGATGCACTGCTCGACCGGACACACGTGCATGCAAAGATTGCACCCGACGCACTCGGAATCGATCACTTCGAAGTGCCGCACACCGTCCTTTTCGCGCGTGATCGCCTGATGCGACGTGTCCTCGCACGCAATATGGCACAGCCCGCACTGGATGCAGCGGTCCTGGTCGATGCGCGCCTTGATGTCGTACTTCAGGTTCAGGTATTTCCAGTCGGTCACGTTCGGCACCGCGCGGCCGCGCACGTCGTCGAGCGTCGCGTAGCCCTTCTCGTCCATCCAGTTCGACAGCCCGTCGGCCAGGTCCGACACGATCCGGAAGCCGTAATGCATCGCCGCGGTGCACACCTGCACGCTGCCGGCGCCGAGCACCATGAATTCGGCCGCGTCACGCCAGGTCGAGATGCCGCCGATGCCCGAGATCGGCAGGTTCGGCGTTTCCGGATCGCGCGCGATCTCGGCGACCATGTTCAACGCGATCGGCTTGACCGCCGGGCCGCAATAGCCGCCGTGCGTGCCCTTGCCGTCGACGGTCGGCATCGGCGCCATGTGGTCGAGATCGACCGCGACGATCGAATTGATCGTGTTGATCAGCGACACGCCGTCCGCGCCGCCCTTGTACGCGGCGCGCGACCCCGTCCGGATGTCGCTGATGTTCGGCGTGAGCTTCACGAGGCACGGCAGCTTCGTGCCTTCCTTGACCCAGCGCGTGACCATCTCGACGTATTCCGGCACTTGTCCGACGGCCGCGCCCATCCCGCGCTCGCTCATCCCGTGCGGGCAGCCGAAGTTGAGTTCGACCGCGTCGGCGCCCGTATCTTCGACGAGCGGCAAAATCCATTTCCAGTCGCGCTCGTTGCACGGCACCATCAGCGACACGATCAGCGCGCGGTCCGGCCAGTCGCGCTTCACCTGTGCGATCTCCCGCAGGTTCACGTCGAGCGGACGATCGGTGATCAGCTCGATGTTGTTCAACCCCGCGATCCGCTGGCCGTTCCACTGCACCGCGCCGTAGCGCGAACTGACGTTGACGACGTGCGGATCGAGCCCGAGCGTCTTCCATACGACACCGCCCCAGCCCGCCTCGAACGCGCGGTTGACGTTGTAGGCCTTGTCGGTCGGCGGCGCGGACGCGAGCCAGAAGGGATTCGGCGAAGTGATGCCCGCGATGGTGCAGCGAAGGTCGGCCATGTTCGGCTCCGTGAGAATGGGGTCGTTATCGTTGTGCTCGGGGTGCGTTGCGTGCGCCGTGCGCCGTGCGTTCAGGCAGCCTTCGCGTCGCGCTGCGCGAGCGCGGCGTCGATCGACGCAGCCGCGCGCTTGCCGTCCTGCACGGCCTGCACCGTCAGGTCGATGCCGTCGGTCGCCGCGCAGTCGCCGCCCGCCCACACGTCGGGCAACGCGGTGCGCCCGTCCGCGTCGACCGCGATGCGCGCGCCGTCCGTCGTCAGCAACGCCGCCGCGACGCCGTCCGGCACCAGCGTCTGGCCGATCGCCTTCAGCACCATGTCCGCGTCGACGGTGAAACGCTCGCCCGATGCGCCTTCGAATTCGACGCCCGTCACCTGTGTGCCATCGCCCGCCATGCGCACCGGCTTCGCGTGCGTGACGAGCGTAACGCCGCACTTCTGCGCGAACTCGCGCTCGGCCCACGTCGCACTCATCGCATCCACGCCGCGCCGGTAGACCATCGTCACGCGCTCGGCGCCGAGCTTGCGGCTCTGCACGGCCGCATCGATGGCCGTATTGCCGCCGCCGATCACGACCACGCGCCGCCCGACCGGCACGTTCTTCAGCGCGTCGGCCTGCCGCACCTGCTCGATGAAATCGACCGCGTTCATCACGCCGGCCAGTTGCTCGCCGTCGATCGCGAGCGCGCGCACGCCGCCGAAGCCCATCGCGAGAAACACCGCGTCGTGCTGCTCGCGCAGTTCGTCGAGCGTCATGTCGCGTCCGAGCGCGACGCCCGTTTTCACCGTGATGCCGCCGACCGACAGCAGCCACTCGACTTCGCGCTGCGCGAAATCGTCGACGGTCTTGTACGCGGCGATCCCGTATTCGTTGAGGCCGCCGGCCTTCGGGCGTGCGTCGAACAGCGTGACGCGGTGCCCGGCGAGCGCGAGCCGGTGGGCGCACGCGAGCCCGGCCGGCCCCGCACCGACCACCGCGACATGGCGGCCCGTATCGGGCGCGCGCGTGAAGCGCACCGCGCCGGTTTCCATCGCCCAGTCGGTCGCGTGCCGCTGCAGCGCGCCGATCGCGACGGGCTGCGCATCCTGGTGATTGCGCACGCATGCGCCTTCGCACAGGATCTCGGTCGGGCACACGCGCGCACACATCCCGCCGAGCGGATTCGCGGACAGGATGTCGGTCGCGGCGCCTTTCAGGTTACCGTTGCCGATCTTGCGGATGAAGCTCGGGATGTCAATCTGCGTCGGGCAGGCCTGCACGCACGGCGCGTCGTAGCAGTAGTGGCAGCGGCTCGCGGCGGCCGCAGCTGCAGTCGGATCGAGCAGCGGCGCGATATCGGCGAATTCGCACGAGAGTTGCGTGGACGACAGGCGATGCGCGGCGATATCGCCGGTTGGCTTGGTGGTCATACGCGTTCCTTCGACTGGGTGGAGACAAAGCCGTCCCCGCCGGCTGCGCGAGCGGAGCCGGAGAGCGGTTGTTCTTAGGAATGCCATCGACAGGCGGCCGTCCGCCTGCCTTGCTGCGTTATGGTCGATTCGTCATGAAGCCGGCTCGCAGGCGCGCGACAGCATCGCATGCAGCAGCACGTTCGCGCCGGCCTCGATCCACGCAGGCGTCGCGTCCTCGATCTCGTTGTGACTGATGCCATCGACGCACGGCACGAACACCATCGATGTCGGCGCGACTTGTGCGAGATAACACGCGTCGTGCCCCGCGCCCGACACGATGTCGCGATGCGAGTAGCCGAAACGCTCGGCCGCGCCACGCACGGCTGCCACGCACGCCGGATCGAACGCGACGGGCTTGTAGTAGAAAATCTGCTCGAGCTCCGTTTCGAGCCCGATGTCGGCCGCGATGCGCGCGACGCCGTCGCGCAGCGCGGCATCCATCTTCGCGAGCACGGCGTCGTCCGGATGACGGAAATCGACCGTGAAGAACACGCGGCCGGGAATCACGTTGCGCGAGTTCGGGTAGACCTGCATCATGCCGACGGTCGCGCAGCCGAACGGCGCATGATCGAGGCCGATCCGGTTGACGAGATCGACCACGCGCGACGCGCCGAGCAGCGCGTCACGGCGGCGCGGCATCGGCGTCGGCCCCGCGTGCGCTTCCTGCCCTGTGAACGTGATCTCGTACCAGCGCTGCCCCTGCGCGTCGGTCACGACGCCGATCGTCTTGCACTCCGCCTCGAGAATCGGCCCCTGCTCGATATGCAGTTCGAATGCCGCGTGCAGCTTGCGCCCGCCGCACGGCACGTCGCCCGCGTAACCGATGCGCGCCAGTTCCTCGCCGATCGTCTTGCCGTCGACGTCCTTGCGCGACAGCCCGTATTCGAGCGGGAACACGCCCGCGAACACGCCGGACGCGACCATCGCGGGCGCAAAGCGCGAGCCCTCCTCGTTGGTCCAGATCACGACCTCGACCGGATGCTCGGTCTCGATGCCGCGATCGTTGAGACTGCGAATGACTTCGAGGCCGCCGAGCACGCCGTAGATGCCGTCGAAGCGGCCGCCCGTCGGCTGCGAATCGGCGTGCGAGCCCGTGACGACCGGCGCCGCATCGGCCACGCGGCCCGCGCGTCGCATGAACACGTTGCCCATCGTATCGACCGTCACCGTGCAGCCGGCGGCCTTCGCCCAGCCGACGATCAGGTCGCGGCCGGCCTTGTCGAGATCGGTCAGCGCGAGGCGGCACACGCCGCCTTTCGGCGTTGCGCCGATCTTCGCGACCTCCATCAGGCTGTCCCACAACCGCTTGCCGTCGATCTTGATCGACGGGTCGAAGACTGGCCGCTTCACTGCTTCCGATACCGCGCTCATTCGTATCGCTCCTGTGGGGTCGGTGATGTCGTCAACCCGGTCTGTGCCGGTGCGTTCGATGCCTGTTTCGGGGTAAACCACGCCCATGCGCGGTGCATGTCCCTGTCGTTCGCGAAGTTCGTCCGACGAATCGGCGAGCGGGTTTACGTTGCCTTTCGCCGCTCGCCGAATCCTGTCCGATTGGACAGGTTTTAGACGATCAAAATGGCCAAGGCAATGTCTTTCTTGCGTGAATCGTTAGAGCGAGAAACGTGCCATCGCAACGCAGCATCGCTACTGACGAACGATGTCCACAGGTGTCCGCGCGCGTGCGTTCGACGCGAATGAGCAGCTAGAATGAAGCCCAACGCGGCATGCCTGCCGCGCGAGGGCAACGATGAGACATGACGAGCCGGCAGCCGACGCGACCGACAGCGACGAAACGCCTGCGCCTTTGCGGCGACGCAAGGCGCACATCCGCGAGTCCAACGAAGCGCATCTGCTCGCCTGTGCGGAGGCCGTGTTCGCGGAGCGCGGGCTCGACGGCGCGAGCACCGCGATGATCGCGGAACGCGCCGGCCTGCCGAAGGCGAACCTGCATTACTACTTCCCGACGAAGCTCGCGCTGTACCGCCGCGTGCTCGACGACCTGTTCGAGGACTGGCATCGCGCGGCCGGCTCGTTCGAGGCCAGCGACGATCCGGTGGAAGCGATCGGCGGCTACGTGCGCGCGAAGATGGCGCTGTCGCGGCGGCGCCCGCTCGGCTCGAAGGTCTGGGCCAACGAGATCATCCACGGCGCGGAGCACATGCAGGACATCCTGTCGCAACGCGTGAAGCCGTGGTTCGACACGCGCGTGAAGGTAATCGATGGCTGGATCGCGCGCGGCCTGCTCGCGCCGATCGACGCGCATGCGCTGATGTACCTGATCTGGGCGACCACGCAGCACTATGCGGATTTCGATGCGCAGATCCGCGCGCTGAGCGGCAAGCGCGCGTTCACGCAAAAAGCGTTCGGCGAGCAGACCGAACAGGTCGTGCAGCTCGTGATTCGCGCATGCGGCGCGGTGTCGCCGCACGCGAAGCCGTAGCGCGACAGCACGATCCGCCGAAAAATAACGGGCGACGGTCATCTCGCAGGGACTTCCTGCGCGATACCCGTCGCCCGTGTCGCAGCGTGCGTGCTATGCGTTACGCGATGCGCTCGATCGCAATCGCCGTCGCCTCGCCGCCGCCGATGCACAGCGATGCGACGCCGCGCTTCAGGCCATACGTTTCGAGCGCGGCCAGCAGCGTCACCATCACGCGCGCACCGGATGCGCCGATCGGATGCCCGAGTGCACACGCGCCGCCATGCACGTTGACCTTCTCGTGCGGCAGGTCGAGATCGCGCATCGCGGCCATTGGCACCACCGCGAACGCTTCGTTGATCTCGAACAGGTCGACGTCGCGCAGGTTCCAGCCGGTTTTGTCCGACAGCTTGCGCAGCGCGCCGACCGGTGCGGTCGCGAACAGGCCCGGCTTGTCCGCGTAGGTCGAATGCCCGACGATCACGGCCTTCGGCGTGAGGCCCAGGCGCTCGGCTTCCGAGCGGCGCATCATCACGAGCGCG
Organism: Burkholderia pyrrocinia; assembly: GCF_003330765.1. Taxonomy (NCBI): domain Bacteria; kingdom Pseudomonadati; phylum Pseudomonadota; class Betaproteobacteria; order Burkholderiales; family Burkholderiaceae; genus Burkholderia; species Burkholderia pyrrocinia. Next base: position 791,905 of record NZ_CP024904.1, read on the forward strand.
GCCGCGCCGTCAGAAATCGACGACGCATTGGCCGCCGTCACCGTGCCGCCGTCGCGAAACGCCGCCTTCAGCGTCGGGATCTTGTCGAGTCGGGCCTTGCCCGGCTGTTCGTCGATCGACACGACCGCTTCGGTCTTGCCGGCCTTCACGGTCACGGGCGCGATCTCCGACACGAAGTGTCCTTCCGCGATCGCGCGTTGTGCGCGCGTCAGCGACGCGATCGCGAACGCATCCTGTGCCTCGCGCGTGAACTGATAGGCCTGCGCGCAATCCTCCGCGAACGTGCCCATCAGGCGGCCCTTGTCGTAAGCGTCCTCGAGCCCGTCGAGGAACATGTGGTCGAGCACCTGGCCGTGGCCCATCCGCATCCCCGCGCGCGCTTTCGGCAGCAGGTACGGCGCATTCGTCATGCTCTCCATCCCGCCCGCGACGGCCACGCCCGCCGAACCCGCAAGCAGCAGGTCGTGTGCGAACATCGCGGCCTTCATCCCGGAACCGCACATCTTGTTGACCGTGGTCGCACCCGCCGAGAGCGGCAGCCCGGCCTTCAGCGCGGCCTGCCGCGCCGGCGCCTGGCCCTGCCCGGCCGGCAGCACGCAGCCGAACACGATTTCGTCGATGCGCTCGGCCGGCACGTTCGCGCGCTCGAGCGCCGCGCGAATGGCGACCGCGCCGAGCTCGCTCGCGCTGGCCGCAGCCAGGTCACCCTGAAAACCACCCATCGGCGTACGCGCCGTGCCAACGATTACGATCGGATCCTGAGTCGTCATGATTCGCTTCCTCCAGTGTCAGCGCGGTGCCATGCGCAACGCGCCATCGAGACGGATGACTTCGCCGTTCAACATCGTGTTCTCGGCGATGTGGCGCACCAGCGCCGCAAATTCTTCCGGGCGGCCGAGCCGCGGCGGGAACGGCACGCTCTTGCCGAGCGCGTCCTGCACGTCCTGCGGCATGCCGGCCATCATCGGCGTCGCGAAAATGCCGGGCGCGATCGTCACGACACGAATGCCGAACCGCGCGAGTTCGCGCGCGATCGGCAGCGTCATGCCCACCACGCCGCTCTTCGACGCCGCATACGCGGCCTGCCCGATCTGCCCGTCGAACGCCGCGACCGACGCGGTGTTGACGATCACGCCGCGCTCGCCTTCCGCGTCGGCGTCCTGCTTCGACATCGCTTCGGCGGCCAGTCGAATCATGTTGAACGTGCCGACGAGATTGATCGACACTGCGCGCGCGAAGCGGTCGAGCGAGTGCGGACCGTCGCGGCCGACGACCTTCTCGCCCGGTGCGACGCCCGCGCAGTTGATAAGCGCGTCGATGCGGCCGAACGCGTCGCGCGCGGCGGCGACGGCTGCCTGCCCGTCGGCTTCGCTCGTCACGTCGGTCTTCACGAAGCGCGCGGCCGCGCCGAGTTCGTGCGCGAGGCTCGCACCGGCATCGTCATTGACGTCCAGCAGCACGGCCTTGCCGCCTTCCGCGACCACCATGCGCGCTACCGCGGCGCCAAGGCCCGAACCGGCGCCCGTAATCAGAAAAACGCGATCCTTGATATTCATTCGCAGTCCGTATTCAGGGTTGAGCGGCCTTCTCGGCTTCCATCTTGCGCAACACGAAGCGCTGGATCTTGCCGCTCGGGGTTTTCGGCAGCGCTTCGACGAAGTCGATCGCGCGAGGATAAGCATGAGCGGACAGCCGCCGCTTCACGTGCTGGCTCAGTTCCTCGGCCAGCGCGGGCGTGCCGTCAACGCCCTTCGACAGCACGACGAACGCCTTCACGATCTCCGTGCGCTCCGGATCGGGCACGCCGATGACGGCGGCCTCGCTGACGGCCGGATGCTCGATCAGCGCGCTTTCCACGTCGAACGGGCCGATCCGGTAGCCGGACGACGTGATCACGTCATCCGCGCGGCCGATGAAGCTCACGGTGCCGTCCGGCTCCAGTTCGACGTTGTCGCCGGTCCGGTAATAGCCGCCTGCGATCGCCGGCGTGTCCTGCTGCCAGTAGCCGTGGAACCACAGCAGCGGCGAGCGCGCGATGTCGATCGCGAGATTGCCGGGCTCGCCGGGGCCGAGCTCGCGGCCCGCGTCGTCGAGCACCGCGACGCGGTAGCCGGGCATCGCGAAGCCGGCCGAACCGGAGTGGACGACGTGCGCGAGGCCGTGATGGTTGTTCACGACCATCCCGAGTTCGGTCTGGCCGTAGTGATCGTAGATCGGTGCGCCGAGCGCCGCGTGGAACCAGCGCACGACTTCGGGATTCAGCGGTTCGCCGGCACTGCTGACCACGCGCAGCTGTCCTTTCAGCCGCGCAGCCGCTTCCTTGCCGGCCGCCATCAGCATCCGGTACGCGGTCGGCGAGCCGGCGAGGCTCGTGATGCCGAGTCGTTCAATCACGTCGTAGGTGCTGTCGACCGTGAAGCCGCCCTCGTACAGTGTCGTGGCATGACCGAGGAGCAGCGGGCCGGTGATCGCGTAATAGAGCCCGTACGCCCAGCCCGGATCGGCGATGTTCCAGAACCGGTCGCCGGCGCGCAGGTCGACAGCTTCGCGCATATACGCGCCGAACGCGAGCAACGCGTACAGCGGCACCGGCACGCCCTTCGGCAAACCCGTCGTGCCCGACGTCGACATCATCATGAACAGATCAGACCCCTTGCGCAGCACCGGCTCGAATGTATCGGACTGCGCGTCGAGCGCCGCGCGGAAATCGATGTCGCGTTCCGGCAGCGTATCGCCCGGTTCGCGCACCGTCGCGACCGGCGGGCAATCGGCGATCTCGTCGAGCTTGGCGCGATTCGCGACGTTGGTCACGACCAGGCGCGCATCGCTCATCCGCAGCCGGTGCTCGATCGCCTTCGGGCCGAACGCGGTGAACAGCGGCTGGTAGACGGCGCCCGCGCGCCACGTGCCGAGGATCGTCGCGACGAGTTCGGGCGTGCGCGGCAACAGGCCGGCCACCACGTCGCCCGGCTTCACGCCCTGCGCGACGAGCAGGTTCGCGACACGTGCCGACAACGCCTGCATCTGCGCAAACGTGAAGCGGCGGTGCTGCCCGCCAGCATCGATCCAGTCGAGCGCGATCGCGTCCGCCGATGCGTGCCGGTCGCAGCATTCGACACACGCGTTCAGGCCGCGCTCCAGGTCGCCGTGCAGCTGCGCCGCGGCGGTCTCGATACTGAACCGGGCCACAGCGTCGGCGTAGGCCGGCGCCGCCCGGGCGGTTGCTCCATCAGGCATGCGTGTCTCCTGTGCGTTATGACCGCCGGCGAGCCAGCGGCACGACGGGGATACATCGATGGTAGACAGCCGGCACATTGCAATCAATGACAAACAGAATCTAGAATCGTGATCGCTTTTGCCATGTCGGGAGGATTCAGAAAAATGGGGCCGCAGATGATTTCGCCGGATTTCGTCGACGACGCGCTCGCGAGCCTGCGTCGGCAGCGCATCCCGACCGCGCCCGTGCTGCGCGCCGCCGGCCTGCCGGCCGCCGTGCACGAGCCTGTCACGCCGCAGCAGTACGGCCGGCTGTGGCTCGCGATCGCCGGCACGATCGACGACGAATTCTTCGGGCTCGCCGCGCGCCCGATGCGGCAAGGCAGCTTTACGCTGCTGTGCCACGCGGTGCTGCACGCCGGCACGCTCGAGAAGGCGTTGCGGCGGGCGCTGCAATTCCTGCGCGTGGTGCTGGACGAGCCGCACGGCGAGCTCGTCGTGGCCGACGGGCAGGCGCAGATTGTGCTGACGCAGTCGGGTGCGCCGTACCCGGCATTTGCGTACCGGACCTTCTGGCTGATCCTGCTCGGCGTCGCGTGCTGGCTGATCGGCAGGCGCATCCCGCTGCAGCGCATCGATTTCGCGTGCCCGAGCCCCGACCAGCGCAGCGACTATCACCAGTTCTTCGGCGTGCCCGTGCATTTCGACCGGCCCGACAGCCGGCTCGCGTTCAATGCTGCGTACCTCGCGCTGCCGACGATCCGTTCCGGGCAGGCGCTGAAGACCTTCCTGCGCGGCGCGCCCGGCAACCTGCTCGTCCGCTACCGGCACGACACGGGCTGGGTCGCGAAGGCGCGCGCGCACCTGAAGTCGCTGCCGGCCGCCGAGTGGCCCGACTTCGACACGCTGGCCGTCCGCCTCGGCACGACGCCCGCGACGCTGCGGCGGCGTTTGCGCAGCGAAGGGCAAAGCTTCGCGGCGATCAAGGACGAGCTGCGCGGCGCGCTGGCCCAGTCGCTGCTGCGCGGGCACGCGCTGAGCGTCGCGGCGATCGCGGCCGAGCTCGGCTTCACCGAGCCGAGCGCGTTTCATCGCGCGTTCCGGAAATGGACGGGCACGAGCCCCGGCGCGTTCCGCAACGACGTGCATGCGGCGAAGCCGGAGCCTTGAATCGCGAGTGGACGATGCGGCCGGCAGTCATCGAGGCGAGTGCGCGGCGACACCCTGCAGCGGTCGCGAGTGTCGATCTGTCGCGGCCGCGTACGAAATCAGTCGATCGACGAACGCGTCGTGTATCGAGCACTGAACCCGTTCGCGACGCGCTTGCCCATGTCGAGCGAGTCGAGCAGCGCGAGCTCCGCGCCATGCGATGCGACGAGTTCGCCGAGCCGGCAAAGCACGCGCTTGCGTTCGACCGCATCGGCTTTCCGGTGCGATGCGACATGAAACCCGCTGCGACGCGTGGCCGGCACGACGTTGCGCCCCGGCCCGTCCGACCACATACTGGTCGGCCTGTACGAACGAGGTTGCGTCGATGGTGAGTGTCGATCAGGGTGCCGCTTCGATCTTTGGCGTGATCGGAACTGCCGTGTCTTTGCTGGCAGCGATTCCGTACGCGCTCGCGATCTACCGGCGCACCGTTCGGCCGCATCTGTTCACGTGGCTCGTGTGGTCGGTCGTCACGGCGATCGCGGCCGCCGGCCAGTTCGTTGCGGGTGCGGGGCCGTCCGCGTGGTGCACGGCGGCGATTGCCGTCACGTGCTTTCTGACGCTGGTGGCCAGCATTTTTCGCGGCGAACGCGGCTGGACAGGCATCGACTGGTTATTTCTGTGTGCAGCTCTTTCTACCATTCCGCTCTGGATGCTGACCGACGATCCGACGGTCTCGATCTGTCTGGTCACGCTGATCGAGCTTGCCGGCCTCGGCCCGACCGTCCGCAAGACGGTCCGCGATCCGTGGAGCGAGAGCCTCGCCTATTTCGCGCTGTGCGTGCTCAAGTACGCGCTGGCGTTGCTGGCACTGAGCACGTGGAGTATCGCGGTCGCGTTCTACCCGGCCGTCAACATCGTCGCGTCGATCGGTATCTGCCTGGTGATGCTGGTCCGGCGTCAATCGCTGTCGAACGCGCGGTAGGCTTTGTCAGTCGGCGCTGTGTCCGGAACCACAAACCTTCAGAGATGATGCGAGGCCCCGAAATGGATGCAATCCGTACAGCCATCGAACCTTACGAAGCCGCGCTGCGGGCTGCGATGCTGGTCAACGATGTCGAAGCGCTCGATGCGTTGCTGGACGACGATCTGGTGTTCACCGTCCCGACCGGCCAGGTCATCTCGAAGGCGGACGATCTCGCCGCGCATCGCGCGAAGCTTCTGCGTCTCGACAGACTCGATGTCCACGAAACGCACGCATGCGCGATCGACGACATGATCCTGACCACGACGAAAGCGAGGCTCGCCGGCCATTTCGATGGCGCAGCGTTCGACGGCACGTTTGCCTATACGCGCCTGTGGCGTCGATCGGGTGCCGGCTGGCATGTCGTCGCCGGGCATGCATCGCAGGTCATGTAGCCTGCGCCCGATTCCACTCGCCGCCGAAGGATCTGCTGCAGCGTCGGCATCCCGAGAACGTTTTGCGAAAGTGCCCCGGGGCGTGATCGTCGCGTATGCGGCGATCGATCGCATCGAGCACGATCGGCTCGGACGCAACGCAATGCGCCGCCTGCCCGCGCGGTGGGTAGACGTACCCAGCGTCGCCCCTCCTCAGGCGGGCTGCAACTTCAATGCACGGCGGTCCTCCAGCTTGAACTCGCCGACCGTCTGCGCGAGCTTGGCGGCCTGCTCGCGCAGCAACGTCGCGGCAGCCGCTGACTGCTCGACGAGCGCCGCGTTCTGCTGCGTCGCATTATCGAGATGCGACACCGCCTGATTCACCTGCTCGAGCCCCGTGCTCTGCTCCTTGGCGGCGACGGTAATTTCGGCAATCACGCTCGTGATACTGCGCACGCCCTCGACGATTTCGTCCATCGTCGCGCCGGCCGTCTGTACGAGCCCGGAGCCACCCTCGATCTTCTCGACCGACGAGTGAATCAACTGCTTGATCTCCTTGGCGGCCTGCGCGCTACGCTGCGCGAGCGCACGCACCTCGCCAGCGACGACCGCAAAGCCGCGGCCGTGCTCGTTCGCACGTGCAGCCTCGACGGCGGCGTTCAACGCGAGAATGTTGGTCTGGAACGCGATGCCGTCTATCACGCCGACGATGTTGGCGATCTCGCCCGACGCTTGCGTGATGTCGTTCATCGTCGAGACGACCTCGCTAACGACCGTGCCGCCGCGCACCGCGACGTCCGAGGCCGATTCCGCCAGACGGCTCACCTGGCTCGCAGCATCGGCCGAGTTGCGGGCCGTGCCGGCGATTTCCTCGAGCGCTGCGGCAGTTTCCTGCAAGCTCGATGCCGCATGTTCGGTCCGGCTGGACAGATCCTGGTTGCCCTGCGCGATCTCTGCGCTCGCGATGTTGACGGATTCGCTGAACTCGCGGATCTGCAGCAGGATCGTACTGATCTTTTGGGCGAACAGGTTGAACGCATGCGCGATCTGCGCGGCTTCGTCGACTCCGTCGGCAGGCAGCCGTTTCGTCAGGTCGCCGCTGCCGCTCGCGACATCCGTGAGCGCGTCGCGAACCAGCAAAATGCGCTTGAAGGCCGCGTTCGTCATCGCGCCGACGAGCGCGGCCGCGATAACGGCAACGACCAGGATCGCCGCCAGGGTCGTCATCGCGACCGCGCGCATGCCGGCCGTCACGTCTGCCTTGTCGAGCGCGAGCACAAGGGACCAATCGGTGCCGGCAATCGGCTGTGCACGCACCAGCTTGGTTGCCCCGTCGATGTCGACAGCGACGGGCGCGGACGTCGCCTGCAGCGCGCCGAGGTGGTCGGGGTCAAGCGCAGGCGAGAGACCGGTCGCCGGCTTCATGATCAGGTCGGTCTTTGCCGACGCGATCACGCGCCCGCTCTTGTCCACCAAAAACGCGAAGCTCGCTGGTGTCGGGTGGACCGCAGTCACGATAGAGCTCACGCTCTCCATGAACAGGCTGGCGGCCAGCACGCCCTTCACCGTGCCGTCGCGCACCACTGGCACCGCGAACGCAACAGCCGGCTTGCCGGTCGACGCATCACGGTAGAGTGCCGTCACGACCAGGCGGCCGGCGCTGACTGCCTGCTTGTACCACGGGCGTGCGGTTGGGTCGTAGCCAGGCGCGAGCGGGACGTTCGAGAACGCCGTCTTGTCCGGCAGGCCAAGCGTCAGCACCTCGAAGCCGCCCGACTTGCCGAGCAACTTCAGCGCCGGCAGAGGGTCGCCCTCGCCGATCGCGATCGTGTCTGCGAGCGCCTGGGTTTCCCGGCCTCTGCTGGCAACCCATTCGTTGATCGCGAGCGCGTGCCCTGCGAGGATCGACTTGTGATTCTGGTCGATTGCCTCGTCGTTGTGGTCCTTGACGACGTAATAGACCAGGCCGCCCGTAACGGCCAGCGCCGTGACCACAATGGCGACGCAGGTCGCGAGTATTCGAGCGCGAATCGAGGACAGCATGATGACTTCGATCTCCGTTACCGCGTTATATGAATTGGGTTGTCGAAAACAGGCAACGTCCTGTTTAACGACATCGGTTGCGGAAACTTAAGGCCTGACTGGCCAGACCAGGATGGGTGGCAAGTCGGCGGGAACTACGGAGTTGGGTGAGGACGGACTAATTCGGGGAAATCAGACTGTCGTGCTCAATGAAGCCGGCGGTTTTTCGCCGGAACGCGCCATTTATCGATCATTGTCGATGAACGTCGCTCATCATCATCCATCACAACGTCATCTTTGGACGCATCGACATTTGCCGGGCGCTGACGGGGCGGATTGATGTGGTGTGTAGAGGAAGGTGACTGAAGATTTCAGTGCTGCAGAACTGCGGATCGCTCGCGAACGGCAGGTGCCTGAATCGACGTCTTCAGCGCCCCGGATCCCGCCGCGCAGCCTCTCCACGCCCGGCTATCATTTCGACCGCTGAAATGCAAAAACCCCCGCCTTTCGGGCGGGGGTTTCTGGCTTAGGGAGCCTGACGATTACCTACTTTCACACGGGAACCCGCACTATCATCGGCGTAGAGTCGTTTCACGGTCCTGTTCGGGATGGGAAGGGGTGGGGCCGACTCGCTATGGTCATCAGGCAAAGAGGGTTGTCGCGTTGCTTCGCAGCGCGACCAATCTTGGAAGAAGCAGTAATTTTGGGTTGTGAGGTTGTATCTCACACGTACGCGGTACTTCAACCGTCGTACGTCGAGTGCCTTGCACTCGACGCTCGATATCCGTAAGCGCTGAAGCGCTAACGGCTATCGAGACAGACTTGTTATAGGATCAAGCCTTACGGGCAATTAGTATCAGTTAGCTGAACGCATTACTGCGCTTACACACCTGACCTATCAACGTCCTGGTCTCGAACGACCCTTCAAGGGGATCTAGTCCCCAGGGATATCTCATCTTAAGGCGAGTTTCCCGCTTAGATGCTTTCAGCGGTTATCTCTTCCGAACATAGCTACCCGGCGATGCCACTGGCGTGACAACCGGTACACCAGAGGTTCGTCCACTCCGGTCCTCTCGTACTAGGAGCAGCCCCCTTCAAATATCCAACGCCCACGGCAGATAGGGACCAAACTGTCTCACGACGTTTTAAACCCAGCTCACGTACCTCTTTAAATGGCGAACAGCCATACCCTTGGGACCGGCTACAGCCCCAGGATGAGATGAGCCGACATCGAGGTGCCAAACACCGCCGTCGATATGAACTCTTGGGCGGTATCAGCCTGTTATCCCCAGAGTACCTTTTATCCGTTGAGCGATGGCCCTTCCATACAGAACCACCGGATCACTATGACCTGCTTTCGCACCTGCTCGACTTGTCGGTCTCGCAGTTAAGCACGCTTATGCCATTGCACTATCAGCACGATTTCCGACCGTACCTAGCGTACCTTCGTACTCCTCCGTTACGCTTTGGGAGGAGACCGCCCCAGTCAAACTGCCTACCATGCACTGTCCCCGACCCGGATCACGGGCCAAGGTTAGAACCTCAAACAAACCAGGGTGGTATTTCAAGGACGGCTCCACCGAAACTAGCGTTCCGGTTTCATAGCCTCCCACCTATCCTACACAGATCGGTTCAAAGTCCAATGCAAAGCTACAGTAAAGGTTCATGGGGTCTTTCCGTCTAGCCGCGGGTAGATTGCATCATCACAAACACTTCAACTTCGCTGAGTCTCGGGAGGAGACAGTGTGGCCATCGTTACGCCATTCGTGCAGGTCGGAACTTACCCGACAAGGAATTTCGCTACCTTAGGACCGTTATAGTTACGGCCGCCGTTTACCGGGACTTCAATCAAGAGCTTGCACCCCATCATTTAATCTTCCGGCACCGGGCAGGCGTCACACCCTATACGTCCACTTTCGTGTTTGCAGAGTGCTGTGTTTTTATTAAACAGTCGCAGCCACCAGTTTATTGCAACCCCTTCACCCTCTGCCCGCAGGGGCATCAAGCTACAAGGGCGTACCTTATCCCGAAGTTACGGTACCAATTTGCCGAGTTCCTTCTCCCGAGTTCTCTCAAGCGCCTTAGAATACTCATCTCGCCCACCTGTGTCGGTTTGCGGTACGGTCATCGTTAGACTGAAGCTTAGAGGCTTTTCTTGGAACCACTTCCAATTGCTTCGCTCCCGAAGGAGCTCGCGCCACACCCTTGAATCCCGCGCCCGGATTTGCCTAAGCGCCTTCTCCAATGCAGCGACCGGGACTTCCAACACCCGGACAACCTTCCGCGATCCGTCCCCCCATCGCATCTAACAATGGTGCAGGAATATTGACCTGCTTCCCATCAGCTACGCATTTCTGCCTCGCCTTAGGGGCCGACTCACCCTACGCCGATGAACGTTGCGTAGGAAACCTTGGGCTTACGGCGAGGGGGCCTTTCACCCCCTTTATCGCTACTCATGTCAGCATTCGCACTTCCGATACCTCCAGCACGCTTTTCAACGCACCTTCGCAGGCTTACGGAACGCTCTCCTACCATGCGAGCATAGCTCGCATCCGCAGCTTCGGTATATAGCTTAGCCCCGTTACATCTTCCGCGCAGGACGACTCGATCAGTGAGCTATTACGCTTTCTTTAAAGGGTGGCTGCTTCTAAGCCAACCTCCTGACTGTTTTAGCCTTCCCACTTCGTTTCCCACTTAGCTATATTTGGGGACCTTAGCTGGCGGTCTGGGTTGTTTCCCTCTTGACACCGGACGTTAGCACCCGATGTCTGTCTCCCGTGATTGCACTCTTCGGTATTCGGAGTTTGCTATGGCGGGGTAATCCGCAATGGACCCCCCAACCATGACAGTGCTCTACCCCCGAAGGTGAGACACGAGGCACTACCTAAATAGTTTTCGGAGAGAACCAGCTATTTCCAAGTTTGTTTAGCCTTTCACCCCTATCCACAGCTCATCCCCTAACTTTTCAACGTTAGTGGGTTCGGACCTCCAGTACGTGTTACCGCACCTTCATCCTGGCCATGGATAGATCACTTGGTTTCGGGTCTACGCCCAGCAACTGAACGCCCTATTCGGACTCGCTTTCGCTACGCCTGCCCTATACGGTTAAGCTTGCTACTGAACGTAAGTCGCTGACCCATTATACAAAAGGTACGCCGTCACCCCTTGCGAGGCTCCGACTGTTTGTATGCATGCGGTTTCAGGATCTATTTCACTCCCCTCCCGGGGTTCTTTTCACCTTTCCCTCACGGTACTGGTTCACTATCGGTCGATCACGAGTATTTAGCCTTGGAGGATGGTCCCCCCATCTTCAGACAGGATTTCACGTGTCCCGCCCTACTTGTCGTACACTTAGTTCTTTCATACTGTTTTCGCCTACGGGGCTATCACCCGCTATGGCCGCACTTTCCAGAGCGTTCGGCTAACAATACAAATAAAGAGTACAAGGCTCATCCCATTTCGCTCGCCACTACTTTGGGAATCTCGGTTGATTTCTTTTCCTGCGGTTACTTAGATGTTTCAGTTCACCGCGTTCGCTTCACTAGACCTATGTATTCAGTCTAGGATGACCCAAAAGGGCCGGGTTTCCCCATTCGGACATCTACGGATCAAAGCTCGTTTGCCAGCTCCCCGTAGCTTTTCGCAGGCTACCGCGTCCTTCATCGCCTGTGATCGCCAAGGCATCCACCACATGCACTTGTTCGCTTGACCCTATAACGAGTCTGTCTCGTTACAGGTTGAGTTCTCGCATTTGTGCCGTATTCCAATTGAGCCGAACATGAAGTTCGAATCATCTTGAGATACATCGATACAATCACAACCCGGATAACTTCCACGTCCATCTCATAGACGCTTCCGCTATCCAAATTACTTACTTCTTCCAGATTGTTAAAGAACGACAGCCGATATGGTTTTCACTCATATCACTCTGACTGGCTCAATCGCCAATGCAAAATTCTCGGTTCAGTGTCTGAACCAAGCACTTAGCGTTGGTGATTGGTGGAGGCAGACGGGATCGAACCGACGACCCCCTGCTTGCAAAGCAGGTGCTCTCCCAGCTGAGCTATGCCCCCATATATACAGAGACCTCAGGTTTCTTACGCCAGACAACTTGGTGGGTCTGGTTGGATTCGAACCAACGACCCCCGCCTTATCAAGACGGTGCTCTAACCAACTGAGCTACAGACCCCTGAGTCTGTCCTAATTTACAGCCGATAAGCGTGAGCGCTCAACTTCGCGAGATAGCTCTAGAAAGGAGGTGATCCAGCCGCACCTTCCGATACGGCTACCTTGTTACGACTTCACCCCAGTCATGAATCCTACCGTGGTGACCGTCCTCCTTGCGGTTAGACTAGCCACTTCTGGTAAAACCCACTCCCATGGTGTGACGGGCGGTGTGTACAAGACCCGGGAACGTATTCACCGCGGCATGCTGATCCGCGATTACTAGCGATTCCAGCTTCACGCACTCGAGTTGCAGAGTGCGATCCGGACTACGATCGGTTTTCTGGGATTAGCTCCCCCTCGCGGGTTGGCAACCCTCTGTTCCGACCATTGTATGACGTGTGAAGCCCTACCCATAAGGGCCATGAGGACTTGACGTCATCCCCACCTTCCTCCGGTTTGTCACCGGCAGTCTCCTTAGAGTGCTCTTGCGTAGCAACTAAGGACAAGGGTTGCGCTCGTTGCGGGACTTAACCCAACATCTCACGACACGAGCTGACGACAGCCATGCAGCACCTGTGTATCGGTTCTCTTTCGAGCACTCCCACCTCTCAGCAGGATTCCGACCATGTCAAGGGTAGGTAAGGTTTTTCGCGTTGCATCGAATTAATCCACATCATCCACCGCTTGTGCGGGTCCCCGTCAATTCCTTTGAGTTTTAATCTTGCGACCGTACTCCCCAGGCGGTCAACTTCACGCGTTAGCTACGTTACTAAGGAAATGAATCCCCAACAACTAGTTGACATCGTTTAGGGCGTGGACTACCAGGGTATCTAATCCTGTTTGCTCCCCACGCTTTCGTGCATGAGCGTCAGTATTGGCCCAGGGGGCTGCCTTCGCCATCGGTATTCCTCCACATCTCTACGCATTTCACTGCTACACGTGGAATTCTACCCCCCTCTGCCATACTCTAGCTTGCCAGTCACCAATGCAGTTCCCAGGTTGAGCCCGGGGATTTCACATCGGTCTTAACAAACCGCCTGCGCACGCTTTACGCCCAGTAATTCCGATTAACGCTCGCACCCTACGTATTACCGCGGCTGCTGGCACGTAGTTAGCCGGTGCTTATTCTTCCGGTACCGTCATCCCCCCGCCGTATTAGGGCAGAGGTTTTCTTTCCGGACAAAAGTGCTTTACAACCCGAAGGCCTTCTTCACACACGCGGCATTGCTGGATCAGGCTTTCGCCCATTGTCCAAAATTCCCCACTGCTGCCTCCCGTAGGAGTCTGGGCCGTGTCTCAGTCCCAGTGTGGCTGGTCGTCCTCTCAGACCAGCTACTGATCGTCGCCTTGGTAGGCCTTTACCCCACCAACTAGCTAATCAGCCATCGGCCAACCCTATAGCGCGAGGCCCGAAGGTCCCCCGCTTTCATCCGTAGATCGTATGCGGTATTAATCCGGCTTTCGCCGGGCTATCCCCCACTACAGGACATGTTCCGATGTATTACTCACCCGTTCGCCACTCGCCACCAGGTGCAAGCACCCGTGCTGCCGTTCGACTTGCATGTGTAAGGCATGCCGCCAGCGTTCAATCTGAGCCAGGATCAAACTCTTCAGTTTAAACCTGTTACTGTTTTCGGTTCCGTTAAGAACCGGTCGCTCACTCAAAGCTGACAGGAACATGAATTGCTTCATGAACCTGACTTACTTTAGTGTGAGACTCTTGATACTTTCGCTATCTGATCCGAAGATCAGCTCGCTTCCATCAAGCGCCCACACTTATCGGCTGTTAATTTTTAAAGAGCATGTCTGCGAGAACCGTTTCGTTTCTCAGCAGCGCTGCGTTTTCAGCAGCAGAGAAGCGAGATTATGAACCGTGTTTCGCAGATCGTCAACAACTTTTTAACCACTTCGTTGCGACTGCGGGGTCCATCTTCCTGCGCCAGCCGCGTGCCTCAACCGCTGCACACCACCGACTTCGCTTTCCCTCTTCCGCGCCGCGTTTCCGTTAGCGCGAAAGAGGCGTGATTCTATGCAGCACGTGACATTCGCGCAAGCCCCTTTGTGAAATTAATTTGAAAAAGCCTCCGTGCGCTGACGCGCCCGGAGGCTTTGGGCGTGACGGGCTGCGCATCGCAACGCGAGCCGCCCGCTATAGATATGAGGGATACGAGGCGAACCTTTCTTTCCTCCTATATATAGGAGGTCGGCAGCGTCGTGTGCTCAACCGTGTCCCGGGTTCGCATCCCCCGCCAATCATCGGGCCGCCGAACGTGATGTCGAGCCTCCCAACTTCGACGGCGCGCGTTCGCGCCTGCAAGGGTCTCGCAACCTCAATCTGCGGAACGGACAAGGGGCCTCGCGCTGTCGAGTATCATGCCGCGACCGAACCACGCACTCACATCGACGATGGACAGCACCACTCAACCCGGCGACGCCGATCTTCGCGACGAATATGCAGCGCTGCGCGAGCGCGCCATCATGCTGGAAGAACAGGCCCCGCCGCTTCTGCAACACATCTCGGATGTATTGCCGCGGATCAGCGGCGAGTCCGAACTGGCGGACGAGCACCGCGAGCGGCTCGTCGGCGCGCGCAACGCGGCGATGGTCTCGATCGAAAACTATCAGCAGGCGATTCCATTCCTGCAGACGGCCGACTCGATCATCGAGCAGATGGACAAGACACCCGAGCGCGACGAAGACGCCGAGTGGCGTGAAGCGCTGCTGCAACGGCTCGACGAACTGATCGACGTCGCGGTCGTGATGATCGACGATGCAGAAGGCTACCTCGAGCAAGCACAAGCCTGCGATCTGTCCAGCGTGCCGAAATCCATCCTCGAGGATTGAGCAGCACCGCTCGGGATCACGCGGCGCGCCGACTTCATGTCGCGTGCGCCTGCAATCCCGATGCGTGCCGGCCGACCGTCGCTGCCTGACACCTTCGTCGTCAGGACGACCGCACAGCTCCCGCAAAAGCTCACCTTGTCGTAACGACCAGGCCGCGCGACGCAACTACAATGAGTCGAGGACGATCGTCCCGCTCACGATCGGCACACGGATATATCCGCCCTCCGTATCGCCATACGCATGCGCGTTCCCGTCGATGACGTATTGCGCCGTCAGCGCGCAAAGGGTCGCGTCTCGCGCATCGACGGAGCGCAGCATCGCCACGTCGATCCCCAGTCGCTCCAGCAGTTGCCGGCGCTGGTTGCGCTTCTGCTTCGCCGACGCAACCTCCTTGCCCAGCATCGCGCAGGTAATCGCGTAAGGATAGGTTTCGAAGCTCGTGCGACCGCCCGCATATCGCGCGGCGGTCAGCAACGGATAGGCGTCCGCGAGCGCGCGGTAGACGCGCTCCCCCATGAACATCCAGTCGAAGAAGCCCGACGTGCTCGCGACCGCCTGCTCCCGCGACGGCGTCGGAAAGCACGAGATCCGTTCGCGCGCGAGCGCCTGTTCGGCTGCCCGGCGCCCGCCGCCCGTCCACCACAGGCTCGGTGCGTCGATGCCGACGGCCACGACGTCATGGGCGAGACACAGCGCAGGCAACGCCTCGGGTGCGATCCGCTCTTCGCGACAGACGACCGTCGACCCGCGCAGGATCACGAGATCGCATTGCTTCCTTTCGCCGCCCACGTCGACACCCGCCACGGCGGGCGATTGCCGCGCGGCTGATGCGACGGGTCGGGCCGATCGCATGCGGGCGCCTCAGTCCGCCGGACGTGCAGCGTATGCAGTGTCGAAAATCGCCTCGAGACCGGGATGCACGCCGCGCATCGGGTCGACAACCGACTTCGCCCAGTCGAAGTACGCCTGCTTGCGATCGAGCGGCCAGTCCGCAGGCGGATGCCGCGCGATGTCGCGCAGGTTGCAGATCTTGTCGGCCAGCTTCACGAGCTTCGCGCGCCGGCTGATGGTCGCCGCATGTTCGACCTGCAGGCGCTTGCGCTCGTCCTTCGGCAACGACTTGTCGTCGGTGACCTCCATCACGATGTCCGCCACGTCCTTGCCGAACAGCCGCAGCAGTTCCTGCTCGGTCGTCTCCGTATCCTCGACCGTGTCGTGCAGCACGGCCGCGACGATCACGCGCTCGTCCTCGACGCCGGCCTCGTTGGCCAGCACGTCGGCGAGCGCGATCGGATGATTGATGTACGGCGACGCTTCTTCGTCCTTGCGCCGCTGATTGCGATGCTTGTCCGCCGCGAACGCGATGGCGGCTACCAGCTTTTTCATGTTCCCCCCTCGTGTGGCCAGTCCCGCGACCGGTGAACCGGCCGCGTGCTTTTCGGAACCGCACATACTACCTTGTACGCGATGACCTTTCCCGTGCGCCGGCATCCCTGCGCGCCCCGCATCACGCGCCGGCCGGCCCGCGCTGCAGTTCGACCACGTTGACCCGCGCGCCGAATACGTCCTTCACGAGCGGCAGCAGGTGATCGTGGTGTGTCAGGAACAGCACCTGGGTTCGCGTCGACAGATCGCGCAGCGCGTCGAGCCCGGCCTTCGCGCGCGTGTCGTCGAAGTTGATGAACAGGTCGTCGGCAACGAACGGCAGCGCGGTCCTGCTGCCGAGCTGCAACTCCAGCGCCGCGATCCGCAGCGCGAGGAACAACTGGTCGCGCGTCCCTTCGCTCAACCCGGCGACCTCGACCGACGTTCCCTTCGTGCGCCGTGCAGACAGCGCGGGCGGCGTCCGTTCGGTGTCGACGGTCAGCCTCGCGAATTCGCCCAGCGTGAGTCCGGCGAAGATCTCGCCCGCCCGCCTGAGCATCGGCCCCTGCTTCTGGTCGCGATAGCGATCCGTCGCCCACTTCAGCAACCGGCTCGCCGTGGCCGCCTCCAGATACTGCTCGGCTGCATCGCCCATCGCCGCCAGCGCTTCCTGCCGCTTCGACTCGGCAACGGCCGCGTTCGCCTGGCCGTCGATCGCGCCGAACGCCTGGTCGGCCACGACCTGCTGCTGCGCGAGCTCGTTCAGCCGCTTGCCGACATCGCCCAGCGACTGCTTCACCGCTTCGAGGCGCGCCGGCACGTCGACCATGTCCTGTTCCGCGACTTCAGCCTCGACGGCGGACCGGGAAAGACCGTCGCCATCGCGCACCAGCGCCTCTTGCGCGGCATCGACCGCCTGCCGAAGCTGGCGCTGGCGATCCGAGCGCTCGGCCAGCGGCAGCGCCGCGTCGATCGACGCCACGCCGGCCAGTTGAAGCAGCGGCTGGATGCGCGCATCGGCACCGGCCACCGCGGCGGCCGCATCCGCGACCTTGCCGTCGGCCTGCCGCATGGCCTCGTCGGCACGCTCGATCGCGCGCGCGATTTCCCTGGCGGCCGCGAGGCGCATCGTCAGCCGGCGCGCAACGTCCGGCCAGTCGCCGCTCGCCAGCCATTCCGGGGCAAGCGCTTCGGCAAGCCGCCGCGCGCCGGCCTCGAGCGCAGCCAGCTCCGCGCGGATCGCGGCGATCCGGTTGCGCGGCGCGTCGGCATCGGCCAGTTCGGCCGTCACCGCGTTCGCGAGCCCGAGCGCGCCTTCCGCCGCGGCCAGCGTCACCGCGCTCGCGGAAAGTTTCGCGTCGGCCAGCGCGTCGCGCCATTGTGCGTGCCACGCATCGTAGGCCGTCTGCGCGTGGCCAGCCCGCGACCGCGCCGTCGCGCATCCGCGTTCGGCTTCCCGCTCGCGATCTTCGAGGCTGTCCTTCTGCGCGATCGCTTTCTCGGCCGACTGCACGAAGGTCTCGGCAATCGCGACGAGCGCCGCCAGTCCGTCCGACTCGCCGCCTCGCGACACGTTATGCAGCGCCGAACGCAGCGCGGCTTCGGCACCGGCCCGCGCGGCGCGAATCGTGTCGAATTCGCGGCGCTGGCGGTCGAGATCGGCCTGCGCGGCGAACACCGTGTCGCGCTTCGCGAGCCAGTCGCCCATCGCCGCCAGCGACATGCCGGGCACCGCCGCCGTCGTCGCAAGCTCGGCCCATGCGTCGCGCTGCGCGGCCAGCTCGCGCTCGCGCTCGTCCGACGCAGCCTGCCTGCGTACCACGCCGGCACGCGCGGATTCGACCTGCTGACGCAGCGATTGCAGCGTCGCCGCCGCTTGTGTGGCACCGAGCTGCGCATCGACGAGTTCGTCGGCCAGGCGAATCGCATCGTCGACCGCCGGCGCGCCCGTGGCCAGATCGACGGCGCCGCTGCGGATGTCGCCCCATGCGCCGTCGCGCCGCGCGCGCGCCGCCAGCACGTCGGCGGTCGTGACGACCTTGTGGTTCTCCGCGAAATGCCTTTCCTGCAGTTCGAGCCGCTCGAGCTCTTCGAGCGCACCGTCCCTCGCGTCGCGCGCGGCAGCAGCCGCGCTCGCGCGTTCGCTGTCCTCCTTGAGCAGCGCGCCGAGCCGCGCCGCCGACGGCACGTCGAGCGCGCGCAGCGTGTCGACCGGCATGCGCCACTGGCCAAGTGCATCGAGCGCGCCGGACAGCGTGCGTTCGGCGGCAGCGATTTCATGCGCCAACGCCTGTTCGCGCTGGCCGCTGTTGCGAAAGCCTTGCGCATCGGCCAGCGCCGCGCGCAGCGCTTCCGGCACGTCGACGGTCGACAGGCGCGCCTGTTGCTCCTGCGCCTGCGCAAGCTCGCGCGTGCGTTCGTCGAGCGATTCGCGCGCGCCGGCGAGCGCCTGATGCAGTGCACCGTGTTCGCGCAACAGGTTCGCGACGGTCTTCAGCGACAGCGCCGTCGGCAGCGACGCGCGCAGCGACGCTTCGTCCGTCGGCCAGTCGAGTTGGGCGGCCGCCGAAAACGCGGCGGACAGGTGCCGCTCGACGTCCGCGCCGAGCAGCAGCAGATCCTGCGCGTGATTCATGCAGGCGCCGCGCAGCCGGTCGAGCGCTTCGATATCGGCTTCGAGCGCCAGCGTGTCGGCGTCGGCGTCGATCGCATCGCGCGCCTGCCGTTTCGCGAGCAGGTCGGCACGCCGTTCTTCGAGCACTTTCTGCTCGGCCGCGAGATCGCCCTGCGCCTTCAGCAGGTCCGCATACGCGGTCGGCGGCAACTCGACGACCGCGCCCAGTTCGGCCAGCGCCGCGTCCTTGACCGTCAGCTCCTTCAGATACGGCGCCAGCCGCCGCACGCGTTCGAGCTTCGAGCGCAGCGATTCGAGCTGGCGCTGTTCCGCGCGCGCCTGCTCGATCTGCTGTTCGACCGCTTCGCGCGCATCCTTGCGATCGACCCAGTCGCGCGTGCGCACCTGGACCGTCTTCAGTTCGGCCACGGCTTCGTTGAACGACGTTTCGGCCAGCGCAAACGCACTGCCGCTACGACGCGGCGCCCACAGCTCGACCGAACGCGCGTCGAGTTCCTCGCGCACCGGCCCGAGACTGCCGACACCGGCGGCCGATTCGAACAGCACCTGGCCGAGCTTGTCGGATGCGTCGAGAATGCTCCGGCCGCCGTCGACCAGCCGCCCGTGATCGAGCCCGAACATCTGCTCGAAGAATTCGCGTGTCGCGCCGTCGAGGATGGCAGCCAGATAGTCGTCGGGCAGTTTGTCGTCGGCAGGCGTGCGCAACGGACTGCGCCCGCGCGCGCGGTGGAACGCGAATTCGCCGGTGCCGTTCTCCAGCACACCGCCGATCCGCAGTTCGGGCGTGCTGTGCAGGAAATCGAGCGGCGTCTGCAGCTTCATCCCGAACAGCAGCTCCGACACGGCCGTGCGGATCGTCGACTTGCCGGCCTCGTTCGGCCCCACGATCACATGAAAATCCTCGCCGGCCGTCGGGAAGCGCAGCGTCTCGTCGGTGAACTTGCCGTACTTGATCAGATCGAGCTGGTTGATGCGCATTGCTTACTCCCCCCTTGCCAGCCGCGCGAGCAACGCGGGCCCAACCTGCTCGACCAGTGCCGTGAGTTCGCCCGCACGCGCCATCGTCAACAATGGCACTTCCTCCTTCACGTCGCTGCGCACCTTGCCGACGAACGGCTTCAGGTCGCGTTCGAGCAGCGCGAGGAAATCCGGATCTTGCGCGGCGTCGGCCAGGATCTGCTTCAGGTCCTCCAACGCTTCGAGTGGCTCGCTCTCGCCCTGTTGCTGATCGGCGGCGGACGTTGCGAGCCGGACCTTCTCGAGCCACAGCCGCTCGTTGCCGATGATGCCGATCTGGTTCAGCACCTCCGCGCGCAGTTGCGGCGCGCGGCCGAAAAAGAGGCCGTGCGCGGGCGTGCGCCCCGTGACCGTCACGCGCACCGCGCGCGGCACGTGGCCGTCGACAGTGAGCAGCGCCTCCAGCGACTGGCCGATCTTTCTCGACAGATCGGCGACCGTGAAGCAATCGGTCGCATCGACCGACACGGCTTCCCAGCGCAGCACGTCGAGATACAGGCGCTCGACCTGCGTGCGGCCTTGCTCGACCGTCACGAGCACCGCGCCGCGGCGGCCCGTCTCGCGGATATGGCGCCCCTGCAGGTTGCCGGGAAACACGACGGTGGACGGCCCCGACCATTGCTGGAATTCGTGCACGTGGCCGAGCGCCCAGTAGTCATAGCCTTTTGCGTGAAGCTCCGCCAGCGTGCACGGCGCATAGTTCGCATGCGCCGCATAGCCTTCGAGCGCCGTGTGCAGCACGCCGATGTTGTAGTACCCGGGCACCGGGTCCGGATAGCCGATGGCGAGATTGTCGACGACGGCCTTGTCCTTGAAGCTCTGCCCGTGCAGCGCGACATCGAATTCCGGCAGCGTGTGGGTTTCCGGCTTGCGGTGGCCGAACACGGTGACGTTGTCGGGCAGCGTCAGCTTCTTCGTCATCTCGCTTTCGGCATCGTGGTTGCCGCCGAGGACGAACGCGCGAATGCCGGCCTTGCGCAGGCGCCCCATCTGCTGGCCGAAGAAGATGCCGGTGTTGTGATCCTTCCAGTCGCCGTCGTACAGGTCGCCGGCGATGACGAGGAACGCGACCTCCTCTTCGATCGCGCGATCCACGAGTTGCCGCAGCGCCTCGCGCGACGCGTTGCGCAACTGCGCGGCCGGCGCGTCGGGATACGCGCTCAGGCCGTGCAACGGGCTGTCAAGGTGAATGTCTGCCGCGTGGATGAACTTCACGAAGATTCCTCTGTTTCATGACGATGGTGCGGGCTGGCGACCGCCGCGCGACGCCGCCAGCGCGACCATCAATCGCAATCCTGGTAGCCGCCGGTTTCGCCGCAATGGATGCAGCGAAACACGTACGCGGTCGGCGAGCCGTCCTTGTCGAGCGCGGCAAAAAAACGCTCCCACTCGGCGCCCTCGTCGAACCCGGTCGACGCGCGGATCGACGCGATGGCCTGCGGGCCGTGCGCCTTCAGTTCGTCGGCGCCCGCGCGGCCGATGAACTGCGCGCCATCACCGCAATGCGTCCACCACCGTTCCTGCTGCCAGCCCTGAAAGCCCGGCGTGCGATAGGCAATCTCGTCGACGACCGCTTCGGGCACCTCGTCCCATTCGCCGCCGCCGATGCCGTACGTGTCGGTAAAGCTTGCATCGAGCCGCACATGCGCGGAGCCGTCGGCGATGCACCACGGGCAGATGCACTGCTCATACTCGTCGACCGCATACACGGGGCCGGCGTAGACGTAGCCGCGCGCATCGCCGCAGCACACGCAGCGCGCGTCCGACCGGATCACGCTACCTGTTGCCAGCGGGTCGGGATGGTACCTGAAAGCGGGTAACGACATGGTGTTCTCCGTCGGTCCGGATGGTGGGGAAGCACGCGACGCGAATTCGAACGGCCATTGTGCCGTGGCGCGACCGTGTTACTGCGGAACCTCGACTTCGGCGAACGTGCCGTTCACGAAACGACAGACGCGATGCGTTGCGCCACGCGATCGCCAGATATGACGATCGCGTTCCGGCATCGGTTTCGAGCGAAACGGCGTCGAGACAGCGTTGAACGGGCCGCGAGAAACGCGGCGTCGCGCCAGCGCCGCAGCCTTCAACGCAACCGAAATCGTCGGTCTGTTCCGTGTCCGCATGGATCGCACAGGATTGTCGTGGGGTTCGTCGTATGCATGCGGCATGCCGTCCGGGCAGTACCGTTTCAGGATCGCACCGCGTGCGCCGCGCGTCGCGACGAACGCGGCCGATCCGCTACGTGCCGTCATTCACCGCGCGGCACGGGCGGCGGGGCAAAGCCGTTGTCGTTGCCGGGGAACGGATTCGCGTTGCGGCGCAACGCTTCCTCTTCGTTCTCCTTCTGCGCGAACAGCGCGACGCCGATCACGCCGACGTTCGCGGAATCGCCGTACTTCGAGTTCGCGACATAGCTGTCGGGCACCGCAGCGAAGCGGAACGCAGCGACTTCGTCGCGGCTCTTGCGGAAGCCCTCGATCGTCAGCGTGCGGCCCGGATACAGCACATAACCGCCGTTCGTATAGCTGCCCGGCCGCCCCGACAGCACATCGAGCCCGTCGACCGTCGACACGACTTCGAACGTGCGGCGCCCCTGGTTGCGCAGCACGATCACGTAGCGCGCCCCCTCGACGCCCGCCATGTGCCAACGGCCGTTGCTGCGCGCGAGACGCAGCGGCAAACCCTTTTCGTCCGTGAACGACAGCGCGATGTCGCCGTTCGCGAGCGCGACGCGGGTCGGCAACCGGCGAACCTGGGATGCGGGCGGATGTCCGGGCAGCGCGTCGTTGTAGTAGACCGACGCGAGATCCGTCGGCTTGGCCGGATCCGCGCGTTCGAATTCGACATTGCGGGTTTCGGATCGCACCGACTCGCCCCACGCGGTGCCGAGCCCGCTGCGTTCGCTGGCGTCCGGTGCGGCGGCTGACGCATTGGCACTGGCGGACGGCGGGGGCGGCGCTGCACAGGCGGCCAGCCAGAGCGCGCAGGCGAGCGCGAGAAGGCGGAACAGGATGGTCATGACGTGATGCCTCGGAATGTTATCGAACCGCGCCGGGCAGGCCGGAACGGCGTTTTGGTGTCGTCTGTCGTCACGATGTCGATCGGACATGCTTGCCCGTGTCGGCCGGCGCCGCCATCGCGGCGGCCCGGCAACCGGGGGCCCCGCTATTTAAGCATGGCGGGCGGGCAATGGGCAGGGGCCACGCGCGCCGCCCGTGGCGGGCCCGCACCCGGGGCATCCGGCTACGCGCCCATGCGCGTCGCACTGTCGGATTGACGGCACACGCAGACACATCACTGTGGAGATGAGCGACGAACGGCGCGCCGCGCGCGCCAAAAAGAAAACGGCCCGGCCCGCATCGAAGCGGGCCGGGCCGGGCCGTGACGGGGTGCGTGATGCTTACAGCGCGCCGCCTTGCGCCGACGCCGAACCCTTCAAGCCGACCGATGCGCCGCCCTGCACCGGGTTCGTCGCGCCTTCGAGCGCTTCGCCGGCCTTCGCCTTCGCGCCGCCCGCGACGTCGCCTGCCGTCGACATCGCACCTTGCGCGTGGCTCTTCGCCGTGCCTGCGACGTGCTTCACGTGCGACTTCGTCGCGTGCACGGCCGAGGCCGCGGCATTCTTCGCCGAGCCCGCTGCCGAACCCACCGCTTGCGTCGCGCCGCCGACCGCATTGCCGGCTGCCGAGCCGACGCCGCCGACCGTCTTGCCGACACCGTTCAGCGCGCCGCCGACGAGGTTGCCCGCGCCCGAACCCGAGCCTGCCGCGTTCGCGCCAGCGCCAGCCTGCACGCCCACGCCGCCGCCGAGCAGCGGCGTCTGAACCTGTGCGCCGACGCCTGCGGAACCCTCGGCGCCGGTCTGGGCCGTCTGGGCGAAAGCAGCCGAAGTCGTCATCGCCGTCAGTGCGGCACCCAGCAGAATCGTACGAATCTTGTTCATGGTCATTCTCCCCAAAAGACGTTGTTGCTGCGGGCCGCCTTCGTGCGGCTTGTCGCATGCCTTGCCGCGAAGTGCGGCAGGTGGAGCTAATGTAGCGGCGCCGACGTGCAAAACGATTGAATTGCGGGGACTGTTACTTCCGTTGCAAATGCTGACGATTGACTCACACTGTTTGACAATCGGGGCTTGCGGCGCGGGTCGCCCCGCGATGGCGATTCGCCCGATCGTCACGCATCGGGGAATCCGGCAGGTGAAACGGCCGGCAGGGAAACCGGCCATTTTTATAAGCATCCCGAAGGATTCGTGTTCGGCATCGCGACACCTTCACGATGCGCGGCCCCGACCGCCGATCGACAGATCGGGGCCGCGCGTTCCGCCCGATTACGGCCGGAACGTATCGCCCAGCACCACGCCTTCGCGACGCGGATCGGTGCCGCCCTGCAACGCGGGCGACTGGCCGACCGTCACGCGCATCACCGTGTTGACGCCGCTCGCCTGCGCGGACGTCGACACCTTGTGCCCGAGCGCGAGCAGCCCCGTGATCAGCGGATCGTTCGCACCGTTGTTCGCCGTATTGACGTTCGGATGTTCGCCGCCGATCGTGGTCGTCGGGCTATTGCTCGCGCCGAAATCGACAAGCCCCGCGGACTGCTGCGCATCGAGCCCCCAGTCAAGCGCACCGACCAGCGTCTTGACCACGTATTGCGGAATCGTGCCGCCACCCGGCGAGCCGGTCGCCATCACGAAATCGCCGCGCGAGCCGTCCGCGGCCTGCCCGAACACGATCGTCGGCGCCATCGAGCTGCGTGGCCGCTTGCCCGGCTGCAGGCGGTTGGCCACCGGATTGCCGGCGCTGTCGAGCGGATTCGCTGAGAAGTCGGTCAGCTGGTTGTTCAGCAGGAAGCCGTTGGTCATGTGGAACGAGCCCATGCTCGACTCGACCGTCGTGGTCGCGCTCAGCACGTTGCCGTCGCCGTCGACGATCGTGAACTGGTTCGTGCCGTGCTCGATCAGCGTCGTGTCGACGCCGAGCGGCACCGCGCCGAGATTGCCGGGCTGCGCGGTGCCCATGCTCCTGGTCGTATCGATCAGCGCCGCGCGCGATTTCAGGTACGGCTTGTTCAGCAACGTGTCCCACGTGCCGCCCGGCAGCGGCACGAAATCCGTATCGGCCACGTACTTGTCGCGGTCGGCATACGCGAGCCGCTCGGCCTCGGTGACGAGGTGCACGCCCGCGACGGTCGGCTTGCCGCCTTCGAGATCGATCGCCGTCGGCTTCAGCGATTTCAGGTCGAAATTCTCGAGAATGCCAAGCGCCGATGCGACCGCGATGCCGCCCGACGACGGCGGCGGCATCCCGCATACCCAGTAGCTGCGATAGGTCGTGCACACGGGTTCGCGGCGCTTCGCCTGATACGCGGCGAGATCCGCGACGGTCGTCTTGCCCGGCGTGAGCGTCGAACCGTCCGCGCCCTTCGTCGTGGCGATCTTCGCGACGATGTCCTGCGCGATCTGCCCCGTGTACAGCGCATTCGCGCCCGACTGCGCCATCAGCGTCAGCGTATGGGCGTAGGCGGGGTTCTTCAGTACGGTGCCGAGCGTCTTCGGCGACCCGTCGGCGTTCAGGAAATACGCGGCGGCCTCGGGGTCGCGCTTCAGGTTCGCGGCGTTCGATGCGATCGCGTCGGCGAGCCGGCCGCCGATCGGGAAGCCGTTGGTCGCGAGCGTGATCGCATCGCCGAACAGGTTCTGCCACGGCAACCGGCCGTGATCCTGCTGCAGCGCCTCGATGAGCCTCGGTACGCCGATCGTGCCGATCGAGCGGCCGCTGGCGCGCGCGTTCGGTTGCGGCGCCGACTGGTTGGTCGCATCGTCGACGTAGCGCAGATAGTTCTCCGTCGCCGCGGCCGGCGCGGTTTCCCGGCCGTCGTACGCCTGCAGCATCTTGCCGCGCGCGTCGTAGTAGAGCAGCACGCCGCCCGACCCGAGGCCCGTCGCCTCGGGCACCGTCAGGCCGAGCACGGCCTGCACCGCGACCGCCGCGTCGGCGGCCGTGCCGCCTTTCTTCAGCACCGCGCAGCCGGCCGCGCTCGCGTAGGCGTTCGACGTGGCCACCAGATAGGTCTTCGCATAGACGGGCTTCATCCCGGTGCGATAGCCCGACGACGCTTCCGGCAGCGACGGATCGCCCGGCTGGTTCGAGCCCACCACGACCGTCGCGCCGCTATTGTCGACCGCGAGGCAGCTCGCGTCGGTGGAAGGTGTCGGCGTGCGGCCTGCTTCGTTCTCGACGTCGCCGCCGCATGCCGTCAACAGGGCGGCCGCGAGCAACGCGGACGCATACGGAAAAATCGCTGTTCTATTCATTTGTCGATGTTCTTGTAGGTGGTTGCGATGGACGTCACGCTGCCTGCGACCCCCTCGGTGCGCGGGCAACGCGTACGATAGTCCCACGAACAAAATTTTTTCCGCAATAAGGCCGGCGCGATCCTGATCGTCATCGCACTGTTCGCGCCGCTCGCGCGGCTCGCGTATGCGATTCCGGCCGCCGTGGTCGGCGGTACCGCGCTGGTCGTGTTCGCGCCGGCCGCCCGGACATCGGAACGATTGCCGGCGCCATCGCGTTCCGGCTATAAATCGTGCATGGATACGAATCGCTGGATTCACGACCCCGTCGGCGCCTTTCGCGCATGGCAGGAAACGGCTGCGACCGGCGCCGGCCGCCGGCCGTTCGCGCCGCGTTCGGTCGTGCAGCACGTCGCGATGTTCGAACGGTTCCTGCGTCACCTGATCGCACACCGCGTGTCGCTGGCCACGTTCGGGCCCGACCATGTCGCGGCTTTTTTGACGGAACTCGAACGCACCTGTGCGCCCGGCACGTCGACGCGCGTGCGCTACGCGAAGCTGATCGACCGGCTGGGCCGGCATCTGGTCGAAGCCGGCGTGCGGACGATCCATCCGGCCGGCCGGACGACGCGCCATCTCGCCTGGCCGGACGGCGAGCCTGAGCCGTGCTACCTGCCGCCCGACGCCGACGCGGCGCTGCAGCGCCATGTACAGCCTCGACCGGACGACACGCCGGCCGACGGCCGGAATCGCGCGATCGTCGCGCTGCTGCTCGCGAGCGGCATCACGTCGGCCGAGATTCGCGCGACGGCGTATGACGCACCCGATCTCGACGCGCGGCCGCCGGTGCTGTCCGTGCCGCGCGATCGCGCGCGGCCGGCGCGCCGGATCGAACTCGCCGAGTTCGCGCTGGCACCGCTCGCCGCATGGCGCGCACGCTCGACCGACACACCGCCATCGGCACTGCTGTTTCCCGCGCCGCGCGGCGGTGGCGCGATGAACGACATGTTCCTGCTGCTCGTGGTGCGCGACGCGCTGACCTCGATCGGCTTCCACGCGGCGGACATGAGCCCGCGCGTGCTGCGCAACACGTATGCGCGCCGCCAGTTGCTTGCCGGCCACGCACATGCCGACGTCAGTGCCATGCTCGGTCTCGTCAGCACGCGAACGGTTACGCGCATCCGGCAGACCCTGCCGCCGGACGCGGCCGCGGATCGCGCCGCGCACGAGCGCTGATCCGGCTCCCGGCGCGGGCGCTGTGCCTTCTTGTGCCCGCTCTTGTTCCCTATTCGCCCGGCTTCGACTCGATCAGCCGCAGAATCCGAGTGTCGTACGGCGATTGCATGACTTCCGCGATACGGACCTCGGACGCGGCCGGATGCAGCGGATTCAGCAGGAAGTTGTGCGCGTGCGGCACGACGACGCTCGGTACGCGCAGCAGCGCGCTCGGCTGCGTGTGCAGCCACTCGGTGCCGGCGCTGCGGGTCCAGTCGACGTCCGTTTGCCAGTCATCCGGCGCGTCGCCTTCCGCGATTTCGGCAACGTCCACCGAATCGGTCACCTCGATGCGAAGCAACTGGTATCCGCTCGGCAATTGCGCGACGGTGGCAATTTCGAAATGAACGAGCGTCTCGAGCAGCGCGAGCGCCGGATGCTCGGCGAGATATACGACGGGCTGCCCGGCAAAATGCCAGCGCCCGCCGGCACGCAACCCGCCGATACCTTTCAGGTCGGCGTAATTGCTGATCCGCCACAGCGTCGTCAAGCGAAGTACCCCTCGTCGATCTGCGTAAGGACCTCTTCGACGAGCCGCGCGCCGTGCTCGGTACTCGCCATGTCGAGCGACGTGCGGCCGCCGAAGCGCTGGAGCCCGTTGCGCAGCCACGCCATCGCCTTGTCCTGGTCGCCGAACGTGGCCGTCGCCTGCGCGACGATGCGCGCGAGGCGGATCGCCTTGTCGGACTCCTCCGCCGACAGGCGTTCGTGCGCCTGGCGACGATGGCTGAGCGTGCGGCGCGGAATGATGAAGGCCAGTTCGTCCGATTTCAGCCCGCGCTCCGACAGCCGGTCGATCACCGAGACGTCGACGCGTGCGCTCGCCAGCTCGGCAAGATCGGCCCCCGATCGGACGCGGACCGCCAGCAGTTGCTCGAGAATCGTGAATTCGGCCTGACGCGGATGCGCGACGCCCGAAGGATGGAAAGCGATGGTGCTCATGAGCCCTCTCCGGCAATTTGCCCAATCATTATAGGCGTTTTGCCGGAAACTGCGTGGTGCGGGATTAGGCGAACGCCGGTGGACCGCCCGTCAAGGCGTCGGCAAGGGAGGCAGCGGATATGACCCACTTGTCTGGCGGCGGGTTGTAGCAGCCGCGAATCGAAGATTCGCCAAGACGAGACGGGGTAATTATTCAGTATATAAAGTCTGGAAAAACATCTTGCGATTGTCACGTAACAACTTTTTTACTGATTTAAGTCGCGCCTGCCTGCCACACCCTTCCTTCTCGAGGCGGCCGGGGAAGAACCGGACGCCGATTCAGATGCGACCCCGCAGGAAGTCGCTTCAGCCTGAGACGGTGCTCGCCATTCGTTCTCCGGCACACTTCGCAGACAAGGACGCGTCAGAACTTCTGCTGCAACCCGATCACGACCCCCAGCTGATTTGCGCCTGTTGCAACCGTTCCACCCGCCGCCACGGCGCTCGCGGCCTGCGTGCTGTTGAACATATAGCCCACCGATGCATAGACCATCGAGCGCTTCGAAAAAAGATAGTTTGCGCGCCCTATCAGCAACGTCGAACTGGCGTCCTTCGCCCCCTGTGTTCCGCGCTGAAGGAAACGCACACCTTGCGCGTCGAAGAAGATTGCCGGCGTGAGGAAGTAGGTTGCCCCGGCGAAAAAGATGTCGGTCTGCAAATGGGTGGCGGCCGCAAGGTTGTTTCTGATCCACCCCAGGCCGATCTTCGTCGCGCCGACACTCACATAGCCGTCGACGATGTTGTGCGTATCCGTGTAAGCACTGCTGTTGAGCGGAGCCGACGCGCCGGAACCGCCGCGCAGCACGTCATAAGACACCGCCACACCGAAGCTCGCCGAATCGTAAGCAAGCAGCGCCGTATATTGCCGGCACGCAAGCAGGTTCCCCGGTACCTGCCCTGGGCAGTTAGTCGCCGACGGACCGGCCGGGCCGGCGGCATCGCGACCCAGGCTGTACGTGCCGCCCGCCGTGAAGCCTGCGAATTTGCCGAGATATCCGACGGCATTGTCGCTGCGTGCGTTGGGCAGATACGAGTCGAAGACGCTCAGCGAGTGAACCGACGGGCCTATCACGTCCGCGTTCATCAGCGCATACATCGTCATGCCGAATTGCCTGCCCAACGTGAACGAGCCGTAGTCGCTGCTGATCCCGACGTTCGCCTGGATACCGAAAAGGCGCCCCCCGTAGTTCAATGAGCCGTTCCCGGGCTGAAACCCGTCCTCCAGTACGAAGAACGTCTTGAAACCTCCGCCGAGTTCCTCGATTCCCCTTACGCCCCAACGAGAGGGCAGCCGCCCTGTCAGCGAAGCCATGCCGATCGACGTCCCGCCGTTAGCCGTCGCATGGTTGTAGTACGACACGCCCGTGTCGACAATTCCGTAAAGGGTGACGCCGCTCTGACCGTGCGCAAGCCCCGTCGCCGCAATCAGCAGCGCAACACTCCACTTCATTTTCATGACGGTCCTATCTCCGGTGTTGAGGCGAAACTTCTTGTTATGAAAATCCGATGCAGGTTGCATCCATTTCTATTTCAATATGGATTACTGATTATTTTTAGGCCGCTTTCCGTCACATCACCCCTTTACTCAGCCCGCCAGCCGGAGAAGCCTGTCGAGCGAAAGCGGCTGCCGGATCACCGACGCATCAATTCCAGTGCATCAACCCGCCGCCGTCATCGGAGAACGCATTCCACCGCGGCAATTCCGCGCCGTTCGGATTTCCGGACTCCACGAAATTGAGGAAGTACGCCTGAATCCGTTTCGACAATTCCCGGCTGCGCTTCTCGTCGATTCCGTCGAGCATCGGCGCATCGATCCAGTTGCCGAAATTGTTGAAGAAGAACGGTAATTCGAAGCAATGGCAGGCCCCTACGTTGGGCTGCGGCGACGGGAAATCGAAACGATAGGCAAAAACGTTGCTCCCCGCCTCGGTCATTCCCTGCGCGAATCGACGCCCCGGACTCTCGAACAGCTTTTCGGAACTCAACGCCACCAGCGCGGCATAGGGCTTCCGGTCGAACCGATCATCGGCGACGCTTTCGTAGCGTGCTTCGCCCGCATCGCCGAACTCGAGGCGGAATTTGTTCAGGGCCTGTTCGTCGGTTGCCGTCAGTGCCTGCGGATTGCCGGCAAAGAAGCTGCCGGTCTCGTCGCGCGTCCATCCGATGAGCACCGGTTTTCCGCGAAAGTGCTGTTGGGCTGCCGCGCCGGGATCGGCCGGCACGCCGCCGGTTGCGACCGGCATGAAGGCAATCGGAATCTCGGCAAATTCCGCGGAAGCCATGACGGTTTCGAATTGCATCTGCAGAATCCGCTCGACGGGCAGCGTGGCCAACGCTTCGCCGGTGTGCACGAGACCCGCGCTTTCGCACATGCGCACGGCCAGCGCATGGGCTTTCGCCGGCTTCATCGGCTGGATGCCGGGATAGCTGAGCATGGCAATGCCGTTCAAC
Organism: Burkholderia pyrrocinia; assembly: GCF_003330765.1. NCBI lineage: Bacteria > Pseudomonadati > Pseudomonadota > Betaproteobacteria > Burkholderiales > Burkholderiaceae > Burkholderia > Burkholderia pyrrocinia. The sequence goes on from NZ_CP024904.1 coordinate 822,714, forward strand.
AACGGATGCGTTGTCGGCATGGCCGCCAGCAACTGCGAATACCACGCGCCAGCGGACTGGCCTGCCGCCACGATCGACTCGGGATCCCCGCCGAACCTGGCGATGTTCGTCCTGACCCACCGCAATGCCAGTTCGAGATCCGAAACGCAGAGATTGCCCGGGGACACACCTTCCATGCAGAGATTACCCAACACGCCCAGGCGATAGTTCATCGTCACGACAACGGCGCGGCCGGTACGTGCAATCGATTCGCCGGAATAGCAACCCAGCGCCCCGCCGGTCATGAAGCCTCCGCCGTGAATCCAGAATATGACCGGGAGATTGCCCTCGAGGCCGGGCGTGTAAATGTTCAGCCTGAATGCATCCTCGGATTGCTCGACGCCTCGACTGGTCGGCCCCATCACGAAATCCAGCCGACTCGGCATCTGGGGAAAGACGACACCCGGACGCGTGCAGTCGCGCACGCCCGTCCAGCTCACGGATGCGCCAGCGGGCCTGAAGCGGCCGCTATCCGACGCGTAGGGAATATCGTAGAACGTGTGAACACGGTCAACGGTCACGCCTTCGAGTGATCCCTGATCACATTGGGCTAGTATGGTGCCCGTCATGCCAACCTCCTTCGGTTCGTGCAACCGCACACGGCGGTTGCTCGTGTTTCTGCGGGAAGAAAATGGAAATATCAGTCGAAAGAGACAGTCCGACGCGTGCCTCGTTCGGACGCACCCTTCATCCTTCGACCGGGACCAGATTACGGATCGCTGGCGGAAAGAAAATGGAAATATTCACCGCCCCCTCATGACAGAAACTCAACCCGGGCCGAATCATGAACGGACTGCATCAACGCCTGAAGCTTCGACACATCTCGGTCGTCGTGGAGATTGCCCGGCTGGGTAGCCTGCAGAAGGCAGCCGAATCGCAAAACGTCAGCCAGTCGGCCATCTCGAAGACACTGGCGGAGATCGAAACCATCGTCGGCGCCCAATTGTTCGAGCGTACGCCGAGTGGCATGCGCCCGACTGTTTATGGCGAAGCCCTGGTACGCCACGGCTACCTGATCGCCAGCGACGTACAGCGCGCCGAAGCCGAACTCGATGCATTGCTGAGCGGCGATGCCGGCAATCTGTCGATAGGCATCTTCGCGCCCCTTGCGTGGTGGGGCGCGCTGGCCGATTGCGTGAACGCTTTCCAGACCAAGTGGCCGCGAATGCGACTCGCGCTCCGCGAGGGGCCCATGGAAGGCTTGCTCGAATGGCTCGACCAGGACATCGTCGACGTCGCGATCGGTCGTACGGCGAGCGGATTCGGCAGCGAGTTGTACAAGCTGGACGTCCTGCGTCAGGACATGCCGGTCTTTCTCGCACGGCAAGCGCATCCGGCAACCCAAGCGCCCATGACACTTCAGGATCTGCTGGCGTTCCCGTGGGTACTGCCTCCCCAGCCGAATATCGTCAGGCAGCAACTCGAGTTCGCGGCACGCGACATGGGGCTGCGACTCCCGACGGAGATAGTGTCGTCACAAGTGTCGCCACTGGTCTTTCACATGGCGAGCCAGAGCGACACGCTCGTCCTGTCCTCCCAATGCATCGCGGAAGAACTCCGGGAGCGGTACGGCCTGCAGCCTGTGCAATGCGCGTTGCCGCTCCACCTCGGTCCGCTGGTCGCGATTACGCGTAATGACAAACCCCTGACTCAAGCCTCATCGGCGTTTCTGGGGGCGTTGAAACGTGTTCTCGATGGACAGCCGGTGGACAGCGCAGTCGGAGTTTGATCGATCGGGTTCGAAGTCGGGAGAGGCTCGTCAAGAGCCTCCATCCGTCAACCGCCCCCCTGCTTGGCGATTCACCGTCCGTCATGACGGAAACGCATCGCCGTGCCCTCACGCCGGATGCGTTCCCATATCGCGCGTTTCTCGTCGTCGTTCATGAACACCCAGTGCGAAACCTCGTCGGCCGTTCGGCCACATCCCTTGCAGACATCGTCGAACAGCGTCGAGCACACGCCGACACAGGGACTGTCGGGCACGTCGTGAAGCGTGGAAGCCATTGGAACACTCGTTTCGGTTGAAAATCCCGCATCGCGACGACCCGCCTCCCATGCGCGGGTACCTTGCCGCCGGGCGATGCGGCCGGTACCGCATCGCCCGGCCCGACCCGCCTACTTCGATGACGCCGCCAGCCGCGCCAGTGCCACCATGATGCCTGCCCCGTAAGCCGGATCGGCCTTCATGCAGTTGTCGATGTGCCGCTGCCGAATGTCCTTCGACACTCCGGCAATCTGTCGCGCGGTGTTGTCGAACAGCGTCTGCCGCTGACCGGCGTTCATCTTCCGGAACAGGTCGCCCGGCTGTTGATAGTGATCGTCGTCTACACGGTGATCCCAACGCGCGGCAGCGCCGTCGAGTTCGAGCGGCGGTTCGTTCAACTGCGGCTGATCCGTCCACACACCCTTGCTGTTGGGCCAGTACGACGGCGTGCCGCCGAGATTGCCGTCGGTACGCATCGTGCCGTCACGGTGATAGCTGTGGAACGGACACTTCGGCGCGTTCACCGGAATGTGATTGAAATTGACGCCGAGACGGTAGCGCTGCGCGTCGCCGTAGGAAAACAGGCGCGCCTGCAGCATCTTGTCCGGCGAGTAGCCGATCCCCGGCACGGCGCTCGCGGGCATGAACGCCGCCTGCTCGGTCTCGGCGAAGAAGTTGTCCGGATTGCGGTTGAGCTCGAAGTAGCCGACCTCGATCAACGGAAACTCGGCCTTCGGCCACACCTTGGTCAGGTCGAACGGATTGAAGCGAAACGCTTTCGCCTGTGCGTCCGTCATCGGCTGGATGAACAGCGTCCAGCGCGGAAAATCGCCGCGCTCGATGCGGTCGAAGAGATCGCGCCGATGCGTCTCGCGATCCTTCGCGATCCGTGCCTCGGCCTGCGCGTCGGTCAGGTTCTCGATCCCCTGCTGCGTGCGAAAGTGGAATTTCACCCAGGTTCGCTCGTTCTCCGCATTGAGCAGGCTGTACGTATGGCTGCCGAAACCGTGTATATGACGGAACGAGCGTGGAATGCCGCGTTCGCTTATCACGAGCGTCACCTGATGCAACGCCTCGGGCAGCAGCGACCAGAAATCCCAGTTGCTTTCGGCGCTGCGCATCCCCGTGCGCGGGTCACGATTGATCGCGTGGTTCAGATCGGGACAGCGCAGCGGATACATGATCGTTCTCCTGAATACTGCAGGAATCGTGATTCGCGTTGCGCGCACGATCCCGATCAGCGCCGGGGATCGCGCGCAATATCGATGACAATCAGCCGGCCCACGCGGACGACCGGATCACGCTGCAGAAATTGCCGGCGTGGAAATGCGGATCCTTGTCGGCGAGCACGTCGGCCTTCACGTTGCCGAACGTCGTGTCCGGCTTGTGCTTGATCCCGTCGTAGAACGCCTGGATGATGTCTTCCTTGAAGTGCGGCGTACGCGGATGCGCATGGACAATGGCCTCGCGCTCGACGTCGCTGTACTCCGGATACGTCAGGCCCAGCACGTCCATCTCGACGCCCGCGGTGACGAGCGCGATCACCGGATGCATGTGCTGCGGAATCCCCGGCGTGGTATGCAGCGCGATCGAGGTCCACACGACATCGATCTCCTGCTGCGAGATGCCCTTGCTCTTCAGGAAATCGCGGGCGGCGTTGGCACCGTCCACTTCGAAGCGCTCGCACGCGCTGCTGTGCTCGTGCGTGAGCCCCATGTCGTGAAACATGCAGCCGCAGTAGAGCAGCTCGGGATCGTATTTGAGCCCGCGCCGCTGGCCCGCCAGCGCCGCGAAATAGTAGACGCGGCTGGAATGATGGAACAGTAACGGAGACGCGGTATCGCGAACGAGTTCGGTGATCTCGCGCGTCAGTTGGCTATCGGGAATGGTGATGCCTGCAACGTTCTCAGTCATGATTGACCTCCATTGAAAACACCCTTGATTCTCCTGAGTCCGATAGCTGTCTTCAATAGACGTATTACGTCAAATTCTGCCATTTCGCGCGACGAACGGACACGGTGCCTGCGCGATGGAAAGATCGCCGGAAACACGCTTCGCCGCACCGCCCGATGCGCCACCGGCACCTCTATACTGCTACGCGTCACGTTCGATACAACACGCAACCGATCATGCCGAAGGTCGTGGGTATTTTCGCCGTTCCAGGCGTTCAACTGCTCGATGTCTCCGCACCGCTCGACGTCTTCGCGCAAGCGAACGCCGAATGCGGGAAGCCGTTCTATACGTTGCGGATCATCGCGAGCGAGTCCGGTCCGATCCGCAGTTCATCCGGTGCACAATTGCTGCCCGACTGGATCGTTCCCGACATCCCGGAGCGCATCGACACGCTGCTGGTCGCCGGTGCGCCGAGCGCCGGCCGGATCGCGCTGCGCACCGACGTCCTCGCGTGGCTGCGATCGGCGGCCGTACAAAGCAAGCGCTATGGCTCGATCTGCACCGGCGCGTTCCTCCTCGCGGCCACCGGCCTGCTGAAAGGGCGTCACCTGACCACGCACTGGGCCGCCGCCGACGCGCTTGCCGAAGCCTATCCGTCGCTCGCCGTCGATGCGGACGCGCTGTACGTGCGCGACGGCAAGCTGCGCACCGGCGCCGGCGTCACGGCCGGGCTCGATCTCGCGCTCGCGCTGGTCGAGGAAGATCTCGGCCGCGAGATCGCGCGGCGCGTCGCCGCGCAACTGGTCATGTTCTTCAAGCGCCCGGGCGGGCAACTCCAGTTCAGCCGCAAGGGCGAGGCGCGCCCGGCCGGGCGCTCGGTGCTGCAGGAGGTCCAGCGCTGGATCGCCGCGCATCCGGAACTCGGGCATTCGGTGGCGGAGCTGGCGAAGCATGCGGGCATGAGCCCGCGCCACTTCGCGCGGTTGTTCCGCGCGGAAGTCGGCATGACGCCGGCCGCGTGGGTCGAGGCGACCCGCATCTCGGCGGCCCGCCACTTGCTCGAGAACGGCCACGACACGCCGAAACAGGTCGCCGCGAAATGCGGCTTCGCGAATGTAGATACGCTCAGGCGAACGTTCACCCGGCACGTCGGAATCACGCCCGCCGAATACCGGAAGCGGCAGGCGGTCCTGGCCGAATGACGCGGCAGTGCGCCAGCGGTGCGGCGTGAGCCATGCCGCCGACCTTGTTCAAACACTTCGGTATCCGATTCAATCGATCGTCACGCGGCCGCCGGCCGGGCGACGACATCGAGACCGCGCATGACGGCGCCCGACGCCCCCATGCGGCGCGAGCCGACAGCTCGCCAATAATCAGACAAAACCGCCCGTCCATGTGGATCGTTTACCCAGTCGCAATAATGATTCGCTGGAACGCCTATTTCCGACCGGTAACGCGATCGCTACGATGCAATCAACCGCTGAACGCAACAAGCGAAGCGCGAAATCAACGAAACCGGAGGTCATCATGAAGTCGTTCATCTACGCTGTCGTCGCCGCAACCGCCCTGTCCGCCTCGTACGGCGCATTCGCTCAGTCGAACCCGTCGGGCCAGCTGACGCGTGCCCAGGTGCGCGCGGAACTCGTCCAGCTCGAACAGGCCGGCTACAAGCCCGAAGTCTCCGATCAGTATTACCCGCGCGCGCTGCAGACGGCACAGGCTCGCGTGACGAACGCCGATGAAACCGGTTACGGCGCGCAAGCCGCCGCCGGCGTGCGCGCCGGCCGCGTGATCGCAGTCAAGCAGAACGGCCGCGACTCCGTGTATTTCGGCCAGTAAGCCGGACGCACACGCGCGGCGCACATCCCGCTCCGCGCGCGGCAAACGAAACACCCCGCTCCCGTTCATCGGGGCGGGGTGTTTGTTTTTCGGTCATCCGCTCCGGGAACGGAAGGCGACCTTCGATCGACCTGATAGCGCGGATCGCGTGCCGCGCGGCGCCGTTCACGCAGGCAGCCGGTGTTTGCGCATAGAATGGCCGCGTGGTCGGCGTCGGCCGAAACGAACGCGAGCGGCACCACGACGGCCGGCATGCCCGATCGTCGCCGCGCCCGCTGGCCGGCCCGATGCCGCACTCATCGCATTTTTCGACAAGGAGCGGTTTCATGTCTCAAACATCCGGTTCCATGATCACGTTTCGCCGCCCGGACGGCCAGGAACTGCAGGGCTATCTCGCCACGCCGGCACGGACCGAAGGCGCGCCCGCGGTCGTCGTCATCCAGGAATGGTGGGGGCTGAACGACCAGATCCGCGGCGTCGCGGATCGCCTCGCGCGCTGCGGCTACTTCGCGCTCGTGCCCGACCTGTATCGCGGCAAGTCGACGGTCGAGGAGGAAGAAGCACACCACCTGATGACCGGGCTCGATTTCGGCGACGCCGCCTCGCAGGACATTCCCGGCGCCGTGACCTATCTGAAGACGCTGGCTTCGCGTGTCGCGGTGACGGGTTTCTGCATGGGCGGCGCACTCACGCTGCTGTCGCTGCAGTTCGCCGATGCGGACGCGGGCGTCACGTGGTACGGCCTCCCGCCGCTCGACTACATCGATCCGGCAAAGCTCAAGGTGCCGCTGATGGGCCACTGGGGCACGCAGGATGCATTCTTTGCGATCGACCAGGTCGACGCGCTCGAGAAGAAGCTGACCGATGCGAAGGTCGGTTTGGAGTTCCATCGCTATCTCGCGCATCATGCGTTCGCGAACGAAACGGCCGTCGGCCCCGGCCGCATCGCCGGCACGCAGTTCGATCCGGTGTGGTCTGAAATCGCATGGGATCGTACGCTCACGTTCTTCGGCCGCACGCTTTGGGCAAAGCAGGGGTAACGTAGTAGCGCTTCCGACGTCGGCGGCTGCCCCCAAAAAACGCCACGGACTTTCGTCCGTGGCGTTTTCGTTTCCGCGTATAGCCGGTTCGGCGAACAGGAGCGGTTGCCCGCCCCTGCCCTGCTTCGCGCTTACCCGTTCGGCGCCGCTGCCGACGCAGGCGCCGGGGCCGCCGCCTTGTCGCAGTCGACCGGCTCGTCCGGCACGCGCGACGTCTGCTCGGCATCACGTCCGGGCGACGCGTCAGCCGGTCCGACGACAACCCTGCGCCGTCGCATGGATTCGCGACCACTACCTCGATCCTATGACGGCGATGACGGTCGACTCGCGCGCGCGACAGGTGGACATGAGCCCGTCGACCTTCCATCACCACTTCCGTGCGGTTACGTCGATGAACCCGTTACAGTGCCAGAAGATGCTGCGGGTGCAGGAGGCGCGCCGCCTGATGTGCCTGTCGGCGATGGACGCGCGGCAGGCGTGCCGCAGCGTCGGCTATATGAGCGCGTCGCAGTTCAGCCGCGAATACGCGAGGCTGCGCGCCATAGGCCGCCCGCCTCACGCGCGCCGCGCACGCGAGCGTGCGCCGCCCTTCGTCCGGCCGGCATTCGCACGTTCTGCCTGCACGGCTTCGTCAATGCAGCGCACGAAGTATTCGGCCGACGACGTGTGTACCGCACTGTCGCGGAACAGCAGATACAGGTTGCGCGCGGGCGGCTGCCCGACGAGATCGAGCGTCTTCAGCGTATCGGATGCATCCCCGCGCAGCGCAAGCTGCGTCCAGGCCGTCACCACGTCGCTGTTGACGGCCAGCGCGTAGAACAGCGTCTGCGATGCGCAGCGCGTCACGCGGCGCGGCACCGGCAAACCGGCCTGCCCGAACAGCTCCGCGAGATACGCGCGAAACTCGGCGGACGGCCCCGTATGCAGCCACTCCGCGTCCTGCAGGTCGGCAAGCGACGTCGCGCCCGCGAGCTTGCCCTTGCTGCTCACCGCGAACCACATCGGAAACGTGTCGAGATGCTCGCAGCGCACAGACGTGAAGTCCTGCGCATCCGCGCCCGAGCCCAGTGCGAAATCGAGCGCGCCGTTCTTCAACTGCTCGACGAGCTGAGACGGGCTGCCCTCGACGAATTCAAGCTGCACGTCGGGCATCGCGCGGCGAAAGCGGTTGTACGCGGCCGGCAGCACCGTGATGCCCGCAAGCGGCGTCATCCCGATCGCGAGCCGGCCCTGCCGGTTCTCGCGCAACTGCGCCATCTCCTCCTCGGTGCGCGCGACCTCGTTGACGACCAGTTCGGCCCGCCGCAGCATCGCGCGCCCTGCATCGGTCAGCGTCACGCCCGATGAACTGCGCGCGACCAGCATCAGCCCGAGCTCGTCCTCGAGATCGCGCAGCGAGCGCGTGACGGCCGGCTGCGTCAGGTGCAGGGTGCGTGCGGCTTCATGGATGCTGCCCGAGCGGGCGACGGCCACGAGCGCGCGGAGCTGGTGAAGTTTCATGCGACGAATGGAAGGGAGCAACCGCTGTGCATCGAGGGATAAACGGATGTTATCAGGATAAAAATTTGCGCGTATCGCGATGTTTTACCCGGTCTTAACATGCGTCCAGCTCTCGCAGGATGCCTGACGATCCATGCGGCGCTCACGATACCGATACCCATGGAGACACTCCCGATGCAAGACGCCGCCACGCCGCTCGTCGACGCGCCGCCTGCCCCGCGCCGACGCTCGGCGCAGACCCGGACGATCATCGCCACCTCGGCCGGCAACGCGCTCGAGATGTTCGACTTCACCGTGTTCAGCTACTTCGCCGCGCTGATCGGCAAGACCTTCTTTCCGGTCGATTCGGGCGCCGGCCCGCTGCTGCTCGCGATGGCGACGTTCGGCGTCGGCTTCGTGATGCGCCCGCTCGGCGGCGTGCTGATCGGCAACTACGCCGATCGCGCGGGCCGGCGCGCGGCGCTGACACTGACGATCCAGCTGATGATCGCAGGCACCGCGCTGATCGCGCTGACCCCATCCTATGCGCGCATCGGCGTCGTCGCGCCCGTGCTGGTCGTGATCGGCCGGTTGCTGCAGGGCCTGTCGGCCGGTGGCGAAATCGGTGCGTCGACAACCTTCCTGATGGAATCGGGCCCGCTGTCCGGCCGCGGCTTCATGGTGAGCTGGCAAATGATCAGCCAGGGCGTCGCGGCGCTGCTCGGCGCCCTCAGCGGCGCGCTGCTGTCGGCCGTGCTGTCGGCCGACGCGCTCGAAAGCTGGGGCTGGCGCGTGCCGTTCCTGCTCGGCCTGCTGCTCGGCCCGGTCGGCTTCTACATCCGCCGGCATCTCGACGAAACGCATGTGCCGACGCACGACGCAGGCGGCAGCGCGGTTCGCGAAGTCTTCGCACGCTACCTCGGCCGCGTCGTGCTCGGCACGCTGATGATCATCGGCGGTACGTCGACGCTGTACATCTTCGTGTTCTACATGCCCGCCTATGCGGTGCGCACGCTCCACCTGCCGATGGCGACGTCGCTGCTCGCCGGCTGCGCGTCGGGGCTCGCGATGATCGTCGCCGCGCTCGTATCGGGGCTGTGGATCATCGATCGCCTGCCGCGCCGCAAGCCGATGATCGCCGTCACGTGGCTGTTGTCGCTCGCGTGCGTGTATCCGGCGTTCCGGCTGTTGATCGCCGCGCCGTCGGTCGGGCTGATGGTCGCGATCGTCACCGTCGTGATGGCCTTCGCCACCGCGGGCAGTTCCGCGTTCCTGCTGCTGATCATGGAGGCATTCCCGCCGCGCGTGCGCGCCACCGCGCTCGCGACGATCTACAGCTTCGGCGTGACGATCTTCGGCGGCTTCGCGCAGTTCAACGTCACGTGGCTGCTGCATCGCACCGGCGACCCGATGTCGCCCGCGTGGTACGTGCTCGCTTGCGGCGCCGTCAGCATGATCGCGCTGTGGCGCTTCCGCGAACGCCCGGCCGACACGCACGACGACGGCGGCTGAACGGCGCGCCGCTTCATTCCCGGCGACGCCCGGCCCGCCTGTCCGGCACCGGCCCCGCCACTCCATATCCGACAAGGCCTGCTCCGGCAGGCCGGCAGATTCCGCGACGTCGACGCGTGCGCGGGCGGGCCATTGCACGCCTGCGATTCGCGCGCCGACGATCGCGACACCACGAGACAAACGTGCGCAATTCAACCCTGATGGCCGCGTGCTGCGCGGCAACCTGCATGTGGGCCGCACCGGCCCGCGCCAACCTACAGATCTACGGCGCGCTCGACAGCTTCCTGCAATACGCGCGCATCGGCAGCCAGACGAGCGTCGGCCTGATGAGCGGCGGCGCATCGACGTCGCGTTTCGGCTTCATCGGCAGCGAGGATCTCGGCGGCGGCCTGCGCGCGAGTTTCCGCCTCGAAAGCGGCTTCGACCTGATGTCGGGCCGCCCGCAAAGCGCCGCGTCGTTCTACAACCGCGAAGCCAACGTCGCGATCGGCTCGGCGGACTGGGGGACGATCAAGCTCGGCAAGCAGTATCCGGCAATCGTGCCCGAAGCGGCCGATCCGTTCTACCTCGTCGGTCAGTTGTCGCCGTTCGCGAGCACCGCACTGATCGGCAGCGACCTCGGGCGTGGCGCCGCGTCGCTGCCCGGGCGCATCGAGAACGCGATCAGCTACAAGACGCCGACCTACGGCGGGCTCGACGTCACCGTGCTCTATGCGTTCCGCAACGCGGCGGGCGCGAGCCCGATCGCGAGCAACGCAGGCGCCGTCGCCAATTTCGCGCGCGGCCCGGTGATGCTGAGCGGCGCGTACAACGCGATCTGGGCCGCCACGTCGTCGATACCGGGCGGCGCCCCCAACGGCCCGCGCACCGATTCGGTGATGGCCAGCGCGTCGTATGCGTTCGGCCCGACGCTCGCATCCTTCGCGTACACGCTGATGCGCCCCACCGCGCCCGGCACGCTCGTCGCACAGGTCTATTCGCTGGGCGCGATCTGGCAGCGCGGCCCGCACGCGATCCGCGCCGATCTCGCGTACCGCACGATCGCCGGCCAGGCAAGCCACGCGCTCGGCGCGCTGCTCGGCTACGACTACCAGTTCTCGAAGCTCACCGGCGTGTACGTGCGGATCGGCGGCTTCAAGAACACCGGGCAGTCGGCGCTGTCGTTCGGCTCCGCGCCGATGTCCGCGCCCGGCATGAGCAGCACCGTCTTCGCCCTTGGCCTCCGGCAGAAATTCTGACCGTGCCAGCCTCTTCACAGGAGCAATTCATGACTTCACTCGCCCTCGATTTCATCGACAGCCAGCGTACGCAATTCGCCGAACTGTCCGACCGGATCTGGAATCTCGCCGAACTGCGCTACGAGGAATTCGCGTCGACCGACCTGCATATCCGGATGCTGGAACAAGCCGGCTTTCGCGTGACGCGCGGTGTGGCCGACATCCCGACCGCATTCGTCGCCGAGGCCGGCCACGGCGGCCCCGTGATCGGCATCCTCGGCGAATACGATGCACTGTCGGGACTCAGCCAGGAAGCGGGCGCACTCGCGTGCCAGCCGTCGGGCGAGATCTCGAACGGCAACGGCCACGGCTGCGGCCACCACCTGCTCGGCACGGCCGCGCATCTCGCCGCGGCAGCGGTGAAGGCGCATCTCGAACGCACGGGCCAGCCCGGCACCGTGCGCTTCTACGGTTGCCCGGCCGAGGAAGGCGGCTCCGGCAAGACCTTCATGGCGCGCGCGGGCGTGTTCGACGATCTCGACGCCGCACTGTCGTGGCACCCGCACGTGTACACGGGCATCTTTCCGGCCGGCTCGCTCGCCAACATCCAGGCGTACTTCCGCTTCACGGGCAAGGCATCGCACGCCGCCGCGTCGCCCCATCTCGGCCGCAGCGCGCTGGATGCCGTCGAGCTGATGAACGTGGGCGTCAACTACCTGCGCGAGCACATGCTGCCCGAAGCGCGCGTGCACTACGCGGTGACGAACACGGGCGGCCTGTCGCCGAACGTCGTGCAGGCGAACGCGGAAGTGCTGTACCTCGTGCGCGCGGCACGCAACGATCAGGCTGCCGAACTGTTCGAGCGCGTGAAGAACGTCGCGCGCGGCGCGGCGCTGATGACCGATTGCCGGCTCGAGATCGTATTCGACAAGGCGTGCTCGAACCTGCTGGAAAACGCCGTGCTGAACCAGGTCATGTACCGCCATCTGCAGGCGATCGGCACCGGCTGCTTCGACGCGGACGACGCGGCGCTCGCCGACACGTACCAGCGCCAGACGCTGACCGCTCAGGATATCGAAACGTCGTCGCGCTCGTTGAACCAGGCGTGGCGCGATCCGAAGGCGCTGTTCGACGGGATCGATCCGTACGAGCCGGGCAAGGGCCGCCCGATCTGCGGCTCGACTGACGTCGGCGACGTGAGCTGGGTCACGCCGACCGCACAATGTCACACGAGCTGCTACGCGTTCGGTACGCCGCCGCACTCGTGGCAATGGGTCGCGCAAGGCAAGACGCCGCTCGCGCACAAGGGGATGCTGCTCGCGGCGAAGACGATGGCTGCGACCGCGATCGACCTGCTCGGCGCGCCCGACACGCTCGCGCAAGCGAAGGCGGAACTGCTCGAGCGGCGCGGCGGCCGGCCTTACGTGTGCCCGATTCCGGACGACGTCGCGCTGCCGTTCCGCCGTTGAGCGCGTGCCGGGCCGGCGACGCCGTCACGCGAGTGCGGGCGGTGCGGCCTGGCTGACGTCGACGCGTTTCGGCAGGATGCCGGCCTGGTAGAACACGTCCGCGATGCGCTGCTGATACGCGAGCGTGTCGCGCGTGACGGGCTCGACGCCGAAGCGCGCGCGGCGAAACGCGAGCGCCACGGCCGGCTCCGGGATCCCCCAGAGCTTCGAGAACTCGGCCGCGCCCTGCGCGCGGTTTGCGTCGAGCCAGCGCTGAACCGCCGCCAATTCCGCCACGGTCGCGTCCAGCACGTCGGCATTGTGCTGCGCATACGTGCGCGACGCGAAGTAGTAGCTGCGATTCTCGACGAGCCCCGTGCCGTCCGCGACGATGCGCGCGCCGAACGCCTGCTGGACCACCGCGAGAAACGGATCCCAGATGATCCACGCATCGACCGAGCGGTTTTCGAACGCGGCACGCGCATCGGATGGTGACAGCCAGACCGGCGTGACGTCCGCATAGTCGAGCTTCGCGGCCTGCAGCAGCCGAACCAGCAGGAAATGCGTGTTCGATCCCTTCACCAGCGCGATGCGCTTGCCGCGCAGGTCCGCAAAGGTCCTGACCGGCGAATCCTTCGCGACGACCACGGCCTCGGTCGCGGGGCCAGCCGGCGTCTGTGCGTAGTAGACGAGCGGCGCGCCGGCCGCGAGCGCGAAGATCGGCGGTGCCTCGCCGACATCGCCGAAGTCGATCGATCCCGCGTTCAGCGCCTCGAGCTGCGGCGGCCCCGACGGAAACTCGGTCCACGTGACGTTCGCGCCGAGCGTCGCGAGCTTGCGTTGCAGCGTGCCGCGTGCCTTCAGCAAACTGAGCGGTCCTTTCTGATAGCCGATGCGCAACGTACGCGTGCCGGCCGCGCTCGCCAGCGCGAAGCCCGGTTGCGCGACGGCGCCCGCCGCGATCGCCAGGCCGGCTTGAAGAAGCCGGCGGCGGGTTCTGGATAGTCGGTCTGCCATGTCGTTTCGGGTTCGATGAAGAGGGCGCGGATTTGCGCACGCCTGCGGTGAAGCAGGTCGAACCGATTCTAGGAGGTTGGCGCCGCGCCTCGAACCAACGATGTTCGATATCGAAAGCAAGCGTTTTCATAAGGGCGCGCCGGTTGCACGCGCATCGTTGCCCGGCCCGGTCGCGAACCCATCGTCGACGCGCGCTTTAAACGAAGGACTACCGATTATTTTATTTTCCGGGCAAAGCGCCGCACTCATATAGCAGCAGCTGACTCAGGAATTGCAGGACGCGTTCAGCGCGGCCTCGTCGGCGGCCAGTATTTCGGGCACGCATTCGCGCAGGAAATCGACGAACGTGCGGATCTTCGCATCGAGATACTGGCGCGACGCGTACAGCGTGTAGACCGTCAGCTTCTGCAACCGGTAGTCGGGCAGCACGCGCACCAGCGCGCCGCTCGCCAGCGCGGGCAGTGCGGACGACATCGGCAGCGCGCCGATCCCGAGGCCGGCGCGCAGTGCGGCACCCAGCGCATCGGCGATGTTCACCTGGAAATCCGGCAACGGCAGGTCGAACGTTTCGCGGCCGTCGGGGCCGTCGAGATGCCAGCGATCGCGCGGGAACACCGGTGTGACGATCTGCAGGCACGCATGACCGTCGAGCTCACGCACCGTGCGCGGCGTGCCGCGCTCCTTCAGATACGCGGGCGACGCGCACAGCACGCTGTGCACCTCGCCGAGCCGCTGCGACACCAGACCCGAATCAGGCAGCTCCGTCGTGCTCAACTGCAGCGACACGTCGTAGCCTTCGTCGATGATGTCGGGCACGTGCTGCGACAGCGTCAGCTCGACAGCGACCGACGGATAGCGCTGCCGGTAGCGCACGACCGCGGGCACCACGTAAGCCTGGCCGAAACTCGTCGTCGCGTGAACGTGCAGCCGCCCCGACGGCTTCACCTGTGCGTCCGCCGCCTCGGCTTCCGCTTCGTCGATATAGCCGAGGATGCGCTGGCAGCGGTCGAGATAGCGCTGCCCGGCATCGGTCAGCGCGATGCGGCGCGTGCTGCGGTTGAGCAGGCGCGTGCGCAGATGCGTTTCGAGCTGCGCGACCGAACGCGATGCGTATGCCGTCGTGATGTCCAGGCGCTGGGCCGCGCTCGTGAAGCTGCCCTCCTCCGCGACCCGGACGAAAATGCGCATCATCTGTAACGTGTCCATCGACCTGTCCCCGCGATTGAGATCACGTCGCGCCACCGTGCGGCCATGGTGCCGGCGGCTCCGGCGCAGGCCGGTCTGGCGCGAATTGTGCGGAACAGTACAGCAGCGCTGCAGGCGTGTCCAGTTTGCCGTACGCGGCGTGATCCGGACGCCGAATCGTGTCGCGGAGCAGCCCTGCGCGCAGCGTCCGGGCCGGTCGCGTACGCGACCGAACCCGCCGGCACGCCAACAGCATCGGATCGGCAAAAACTACCCGGCGACCACGATGCCGACCCGCGATTTATGGCATGTATGACACGTTACGCGGCGGCGGCCACATCGAACGGGTTGCGCAACACGATCGTGTCGTCGCGCTCCGCGCCGGTCGTGATCATCGATACCGGCGCGCCCGCAACCGCTTCGATGCGCGCGATGAAATCCTGCGCGGCGCGCGGCAGCGCCGCACGCTCGCGCACGCCCTTCACGGTGCCGCGCCAGCCGTCGAATCGCTCGTACACGGGTTGCGCGCGCGACTGTGCATCGAGACTCGCGGGCAGATGGTCGACCCGCGCGCCATCGAGTTCGTAGCCGACGCACAGCTCGATCGACTCGAAGCCGTCGAGCACGTCGAGCTTGGTGAGCGCCAGCGAATCGATGCCCGAGATCCTGACGGCCTGGCGCAACTGCGCGGCATCGAGCCATCCGCAGCGTCGCGGCCGGCCGGTGTTGACGCCGAATTCCTGCCCGCGCGCGCGCAGCGTTTCGCCGGTTGCGTCGGTCAGCTCGGTGAGGAACGGGCCACCGCCAACACGCGTCGCATACGCCTTGGTCACGCCCAGCACGTGGCCGAGCTTCGACGCGCCGAGGCCCGTGCCGGCCGCCGCCGCCGATGCAACGGTGCCCGACGACGTCACGAACGGGTACGTGCCCCAGTCGATGTCCAGCATCACGGCCTGGGAACCCTCGAACAGGATGCGCTCGCCGCGATCGATCGCGTCGTTGAGGTCGGCCCAGACGGGGCGCACGAACGGCAGGATCTTCGGTGCGAGCTCGACCAGCGTCGCCAGCATCGCGTCGCGGGAATACTCGTCGAGCCCCAGGCCACGGAACCACGCGTTGTGATGGTCGACGAGCACGTCGAGCTTGCCGGCGAGCCGGCCGGGTTCCGCGAGATCGCCGACGCGTAGCCCGCGACGCCCGACCTTGTCCTCGTAGGCCGGCCCGATCCCGCGCAGCGTGGTGCCGATGGGCTCGCGGCGCAGACGCTCCTGCGCCTGATCGATCGCACGGTGAATCGGCAGCACCAGCGTCGCGTTCTCGGCGATCGACAGATTGTCCGGCGTCACCGACAGCCCGAGCTCGGCCATCCGCCCGATTTCCGCGAGCAGCGCTTCCGGATCGAGCGCCACGCCGTTGCCGATCACGCCGCGCTTGCCGCGCACGACGCCGCTCGGCAGCAGCGCGAGCTTGTACGTCTTGCCGCCGACGACCAGCGTATGGCCCGCGTTGTGGCCGCCGTTGTAGCGCGCGACGAGATCGGCCTGCGCCGCCAGCCAGTCCACGACGCGCCCCTTGCCTTCGTCGCCCCATTGGGCGCCCACTACCACCACGTTCGGCATGCTCCGCACTCCATGTGAGAAATTCAGACACTCGTTCGGCCGAGCCGGCCGTTTGTGTGCCATATTGGCGGAGCTGTATCAACCGATCAAACGATTAAACCTGAGGTGTCGCGTGAGAAAATTTCACGCGAATCAATGCAATGACCCGACGACTCCCTCCGTTGAATTCGCTACGCGCGTTCGAAGCAGCCGCGCGGCGCGGCAGCTTCACGCTTGCCGCCGACGAGCTGTGCGTGACGCACGGCGCGATCAGCCGGCACGTGCAGCAACTGGAGGCGTGGCTCGGGCGGCCGCTGTTCGAACGCCACAACCGGCGGGTCGAACTAACCGACGCCGGCCGCGCGTATCTCGCCGAGGTCGGCGCATCGTTCGACCGAATCGCGCTCGCCACCGCGCAGCACTTCGGCCACGCGCAGCAGCGCGTGCTGCGCGTCAGCGCACCCGCGACGTTTTCGTTGCGCTGGCTCGTGCCGAAGCTGTCGTCGTTCCAGGTTGCCCACCCGACCATCGAGGTGCGGCTGTCGACATCGAACGACCCGATCGAGAAGCTGCGCGACAAGGTCGACCTGATCGTTCGCGGCGGCCCGCAGGCCATCGACGGTTACGTCGCGGAGGAATTCCTGTCCGAAGTCCGGCTGCCGGTGTGTGCGCCGAAGCTGCTGGAGGGCCGGCCGCTGGATACGCCCGCCGATCTCGCCGGCTTCACGCTGCTGCACGCGGCAACCTATCCCGGCATGTGGCCCGAATGGCTCTCTGCGGCCGGGCATGCGAATCTCGTGCCGCGACACTCGCTCACGCTCGAGCATTTCTACCTGACGCTGCAAGGCGCACTCGACGGGCTCGGCGTCGCGATGGGACCGATCGCGCTCGTCGCGGACGACATCGCCGAAGGCCGGCTCGTGCAGCCGTTCAGCGAACCGGCGCTGCCGCCGTGGCGCTACTTCACGTACGTGGCATCCGCGCGCGCGAACGACGATGCCGTGTGCGCGTTCAAGGACTGGCTGAAGGTGACGGGGAATGCAGCCGCGTCGGGCGGGCGACACTGACCGTATGGAGCGACTGGTCATGCCCGTCATTAAATGCAGGATTCCGAATCAAATGATGAAAACGTGTGGAACGGCTTTGCGATCGTTCATGCGGGGAATTCTGCTTGTCGCGTGCATCGCGTGACCGCGACAAGCCGCGGATCGAACCGTGGCTTGCCGCGTGAAGGACGCTTACTGGCTTGCGCCGGCGCCGGCCTTTTTCTCTGCGTTCTGCAGGTTCTGCGGATAGTTCGGGTCATTGGCCGCCGGCTTGTAACCGGCGTCTTCGAGTTTCTTCAGCTCGGCGGTGTTCTTCGCACGGGCAGCCTTGTGCTCTGCTTTGCGTTGGGCCCTGGCCGCCTTGCGTGCCTGGCTCTTCGCTGCCTTGGCGTCCTGTGCAGCGGGCGCGCTGGCGTCGGTCTGGGCAAACGCCGGAACTGCCGAGCCGAACAGGAACGCTGCTGCGGTAGCAGCCAGCGTGAGTTTTCTGATCTGGATTCGCATCGTTGAACTCTCTTTTCTGATTTATCACGGATTGAAAGACCATCGAGATACCGCCCCTGCCCGACCGGTCGTCATGTCGCGATCGGGACCTGTGCATCATAACCGCGTCGCAAAAAATGTGGCGCCAACGTGATGACGGAATTGGGATACACGTATGGGAGAAAACGTGGACTTCGCCCTAGTGTCGTCTGGCAGAGTCAGGAACGGTGTATCGCGTTTCGGCGCACGTGCAGATCGTGCTGTTGCGGCAAGCGGAAACATCCGATGTACGGAACGCTTTGGTGAAGAGAATGAGTCACGCAGCGCGATGCGAGCGACCCATGACTGTTTCATGGGTGGTGTTGCCAACACGCGCATGCTCGACGTGATCGCCATCGCACGCAGCACGATCACCGCAGCAGCAGTCGACCTGTGTGTCACGTTGTCGTTCGACGCGGCTCGAGCGACGGTTCCTCCCATAAACGACCACGATTCGGTTCGTCCGGCGATCAACGCGATCGCATTGCCTCACCGCGGGATGCGCTCACCAATCGGGCAACGATCGCTGCACTGTGATGGAGATGGTTACCTGGGTCAGTGAAACTTGTCGCCGTCTGGCCCGTATGACGAAAAAAGTAGACGCCAGCCATGAGGGAGGTGAGGACGTTGATCGGAATCGTCTCACGAGTGTGCCGAGAGTAGCGCGCGAACGAGTGGTGCTCGCCTGGCGAACATTGCTTGGCGTTGAAGTCGCGACAAGACTTGTCGGTTCGCGCGGTTGCGCTTGCTGACACATCAGGCACCGCACATGCGTCCCACAGGTTTTTCATTTGAGTGCTTCGGCGGTCCGGCATCCATACGACGCCCCAGACTGGACAGCTTGCAGAGACCCGCAGCTCCGCCGTATCGGTGAGCTTTTACGGGATTCAGAAGCTTATGAGGGTGAGAATGTTCGGGATCCTTGCCCGGATTCGAATGCGGTGAGCTTTGTCGTCGACGGTATCTTCACGTTGGCTCGCAGCGATCTCGAGATCGGCCCAGGAGCCGGCCGCGTGTGCAGATGGCACCAGGGGGGACACGACATGCGCTCCCGGGCAGCGTGCAGACCTCTCCTCGCGAACCAAGGGCACAGCGTTGTTCTTCGGTTGATCCAAAGGTAGAAAGTTGGAAGACCACGGGGTGGCGAAGCGAACCGCGCCGATTTCCTCTGCGTACAGTCCACAGGCTAAATGTGACGAGGAGCGTCGATAGGCGATCGGAAAAAACTTGTCCGCAAGCGGGGAAGCACGAGTGCAAAAAACCACGCGCATGCAGTCCGGGATGATTTCGAACTGCCGTGGGTAAGACTGAAGATCTCCGAACCTTCGGTCGCTGATTCGTTTTGCCGGTCAATCACAGGAGGCAGGGTGGTCACGACGCCGGTTTTTCGGTCCCATAGACGGGAACCTGTACGGGAAACGGAGGCTTTCTTCCGGTTTTTCTCCCATAGGTTTCTACGTTTCGGCGTTTGTGAGTAGGCACTCACCTCCTCCGTAAGCCTTGTCGCGCCTGGGGCCTTGGTGGAACGAGGCGTCAGGCCATTGCTCGGGAAGCCTTAATCGAAGCAACGAGGCGCTTGCCGTACCACAGACGGCTCCCATTGGTAGCGGTTTATGGGGCCTGTTTTTCTGTGCTGGCACACGTGTGTTTACATTTTTGGTAAACCACGTTTACTTCTTTAACTACTTTTAGCCGGCTCACAGCCTTATCCGACAAGGGTTTGAACGGTGTTCGGTACCCATTTATGGGAGCACAGGTGGAAGGGTCTGGGGTTTCAGGTCTGTGGATTTGGGGTTTTGGGTACCGGGTTGTGGGGAATCCGGGTTGTGGATATGGGGCGAGCGTACCCGGTTATGGGTAATCGGCCTGGAAACGCATTGGGTAGTCGTCTATGGGAGCGCATGAAGGTAGCCTTTTATGGGGCGTTTTTATTGATCCGTGAAGGCCTGGGCGCACAGCGATTTTCTTTGGGTAGCGGTTTATGGGGAATTTCATAGGTACCCTGTTATGGGTAGCGATTGGGACCGGTCGATTGCATTTCACCAAGGTGATTTGTGGACTGTTCCCATAGACAGGATCGATGCAGCGGACAGGTAACCTTTTATGGGGAAAACGGATGGTTGCCGTTTATGGGAGCGATTTCTACCTTCGAGACCGAAAGTAATGCAACCGAAGAAGCCGAAGCCTGTCGACAGGTACCCACCTATGGGAATCGATAAAGGTAGCAAGTTATGGGAGAAAAATGCGGCTGTGCTGCAGGGCACCACGAATCCGGCCGGCGATCGCGATTTCGCTCGTTTGCTTCCCATGGATGGGTACCTTCACTGGGGCAAATCTCGTGCCGGGTTTCCGTGACCGGACGCGAAAGGTAGCGGCTTCTGGGAGGCTTTTTGGCCAAAAGGTAGATGGATATGGGGCTTCGTGCAGATCGGTTAATCAGGAATTTCCCTTTTGCATCTGAAGCTTAGCCGCGATAGTGCAAGTGATGCAGGAGCAAGGACGTTGCCCCGTTGCGTGAAAAGGTATAAAGTCTGCCATCAACAAGGTCACCTTATCCGGACATCACGATGCCGCGCAAGCCCGCAAGCAAAGGCTCAGACAAACAGGTTTCGTTGTTTCAGACACCAGAGCCTCCCGATTTGCTGCGCAAGGCGGTCCAGGCGATTCATATCGCGCCCAAGTCGGGAAAGATCGGTCTGCAGCAGCGCAAGATGTTCAGCTCGCTGATCAAGAACGCGCTTCGGCAGGAGGCGTTCGAGCCAGGCCGGACGAGCTTCTCGATCTCGATCGCTTCGCTTTCGCACGAGAGCGGGTTGAACAGCAACAACACCAAGTACGTGAAGGACACGGTCAACTCGCTGATCAGTACCGTCGTCAATTGGGACTACCTGGCCGCGGACCGTTCGACGGTCTGGAAAGCGTCGGGCTTGCTCGCCGGCGCGGAGCTCGAGCAATCGGTGCTGAAGTACAGCTTCTCCGACCAGATTCGCAGCGAGCTGCTCAACCCCGAAATCTACGCGCTGATCGATATGCGGATCGCCCGCGAGTTCCGGCGGTCGCACTCGCTCGCGCTGTGGGAAAACACGGTGCGCTACGAGGGGATCGGCATCACCGCGAAGATCCCGCTGCCGAAATTTCGTGACCTCATTCTCGGCCAGGACAAGGCGTCGCAGTCGTACAAGGAATACAAGCTGTTCAAGAGCAAGGTCCTGGTGCCGTGCATTCAGGAGGTGAACGAAGTTTCGGATCACACGCTCGAGTTGATCGAACACAAGTCCGGCCGGAGCGTGGAAGCCGTTCAGTTCAAGGTGACGCGCAAGCAGAGCGCCGATACGGTCGAAGACGGCGACGTCAAGAACGAAGCGCTGGTCGAGGAGGTCGCCAAGTTCGGCATTCCGCGTTCGGAAGCGCGCCGGCTGATCACGCAGTACGGCGTGCAACGTATCAAGGCGGCGATTGCCTATACGCTGAATCGGACTACGAAGAAGAATGCGGCGCCGGTCGACAACGTGGCTGCGTATTTCCGCAAGGCGCTGACGCACGGCTATACGCTGGCCGACGGGCAGGGAACCGAGACGGCCGCACCGGCGAAGGAATCCGCGCAGAGCAAGCAGGAGCAGATTCGCGACAAATATCTGGCGGCGAAGGTCGAGGAAGCCGGCGCGTATTTCCGCGAGCTGGAAATCGACGACCAGACCAAGCTGATCGAGCGTTACAACGAGACGGTGGCCGGCTCGAAGGACCTGACGCTGTCGCCGAAGAAGAAGGCGAGCAAGCTCGCGCAGACCAGCTTCTTCCGATGGCTGGCGCTGGATACCTGGGGCGAACCGACCTCGGACGACCTGCTGGAATTCCTGCTCAAAAGCAGTCTCGCAGGCAACTGAACGAGGCCTCGCAGCCGGGCGTGCGTCATGTGCCGGACGTTGTCGTCCGGCTTCGCGGCGCAACGCGGATGCGAGGCCTTTAGCTTTTGGCCCGCTACTTTTGCGTGGCCGTCGCCAGCTCGGCGACGTAGGCGTCGATGACGGTCTTGAGCTTGTCGGCGAGCGCTTCCTGGTGGGACGCGTCGACGCCCTTGAGTTGCAGATCCAGACGTCCGTCCGGATAGGTTTTCAACTGGCCGACCGCTCGCGATTCGAGCGCGAAGTCGTGACGAACGCTGTAACGCGTGCGTCCGGCTTTCTTGTTGCCGTCGCTCTGCGCACGCAGGAAATTCTCGAGATCGCGGACCGATTTTTTCCGGTCGATCACTGCCGTAAGCAGCCGGTCGGCCGTCGGCTCGCCCAGGCGTTCGAAGATCAGCTTCAGGAAGTACGCGGCCTGCAGGCCGACCACGTCGTTCGCGCTGGCCATCCGCTCCAGGAGCGTGTTCGGCAGTGCGTTGAGCGACAGCGTCTTGCTGATCGATGCCTTGTCCTTGCCGATCTTTTCCGCCAGCGTGTTCTGGTCGGAAAACACCTTCTCGTCGAGGAGACGCTTCCACGCGACCGCATCGTCGAAGATCGTCTGGCGTTCGTGGTCGTGGTTCGCCCGATACGCGATCGTATAGAGCTGCTCGGGCGTGTGGTCGGTGCGGAACGTGGCGTTGATGGTTTCGTCGCCGTTGATGCTCGTCGCGCGCAGCCGGCGTTGCCCGTCGATCACGACGAGCTTGCCGGGAAACTCCGGGAGCCGCGTGACCTTGATCGGCTCGATCTGCCCTTCCCGTTTCAACGTCAGTGCGAGCTCGTGCAGGCTCGACTCCGAGTAGAACACGCGCGGGTTGAACGGGTTCGGGATGCAATCCTTGACCAGTACCTTCTGCGGCGCGCCAAGATCAGCCGTACCGGCGGGCGTGGCTGCGGCCGGGACGCCGGCGGGCGTCGCTTCGACGGCGACATTCGGTGCGGCCGCTGGTTCGGGCAGCCGCGTTTCGAGTGCCGCATTTTCCTGCGCGAGTCCGCGCAACAGGCCGGCCGCGAGATGCAGGTTGCCGGTCGGCTTCTTCTCTTTCGATGTGTCCTTAGCCATGGGCGGCTCCGGTAGCGCGCGTCGACGCGATGTATTGGGCCATTTCCGTGACCAGCTTTTCGACTTCCGCGCGGGCTTCTTTCAGGCCCTTCAGGTATCGATTGTGATGATGGATCGTGGTGCCGAGCGCGAACGTCTGACGGTAGACCTCGCGTTGCGCGATCTGGCTGTCGAGCAGATGTTCCCCTATTTCTTCAGCTCTTAGAATTTTTAAAATTTCTTCACGCATTTTAGTTTTTCCATTGACACTATTCAGCATCAATGCGGAAGAAAGATTCGGGTTACGAACGGCTCGCATCGACTCGATCATGCGAATCATCGCGACGGTGCTGTACAGGTCGGCCGGCGACGGCGACAGCGGCACGAGGCAGAAGTCGGCAACTTCAAGGACGGACGCGATGCGCGGATCTTCGAGGTTGCCGGGACAGTCGACGACGATCACATCGAAGTTCGCGTCCTGTTTCTTGATTTCGCCGCCAATGCCGCGGCCGGCGGGGGCCAGCGAAAGGACCGTCATCGGCAGCGTGTTCTCGCCGCTTGTCACCCATCGGACGGAAGTGCCTTGAGGGTCGGCATCGATCAAGGCGACCTTGTTGCCGCCGGCCTCGAACGCAGCCGCGATATTGACGGAGATGGTTGTCTTTCCAGTCCCACCTTTTTGATTACTGACCGCGATCTTGAAAGCCATTAAATTCCTCCAAGGAGTTTTACGTAATATATGCAGTTGTTATCGAAATGTCCAGAAAAGCGTTCGACACGATGCATATCTTGATGCTCGATGTGGTTGTCACGTGACAAGTGGGCCGAATGGCTAACGAGTCATTCGTGATTAGTGATCGAGTAAAAATAAAATTGTCGATTACGTTCATAAAGACTTGGAGTGAACTCGATTGTCTTTAACGTCGATGGCGAAGTTGGATCGCAGAGACTAGGCCGCTTAGCCATGTCTTTGTTTCTGGTAGAACTCGTTGCGACTCCGATGAGTCAATTTCGCGGATGTCGTCGAGATACGCAGTTGTCACGTGACAAGTCGCAAGGAATTGGTCCTTGTCGGCGCTGCCCATCGCCAGGAAGCCCGTAATCCGATCGCGGTTCCGATCGTAGCGACATCGCTTCAATGTTCGATATCCGGTCTTTGGCCTAGGGCCTGTTCACGCTAATAACGGGCTTGCGCTGGCCGCCAGAAGGGCCGAGCGCAAGGATTGCGACGAAGCGAACACTCAACGTATTCGCAAGGAGCATGACGCGGCGATCGGCCCTTCTGGTGGCCAGCCCCACGAATGAATTTTTTCCAAACAGGGGAACGTGCCTTGCCGGCCGCATTGCGGCGTCGCGCGTCGCTTGTCCCCCAAGGGGACTTCCTTCGGGGCGTTTGGCTCGGCCAAACGGCGCTCCTCACTCCTTGCCTGCGCCCCGCAGGAAGTCCCCTTGGGGGACGACCAGCAAGGCACGTTCGCAAGCCCGTTATTAGCGTGAACAGGCCCTAGCCTGACTACTTGGAAGCGAGGTGAGTTGTCACGTGACAATCGACTCAGAATGCGAGTCGGCGTCAGCGTTGCAACGCTTCTCACGCGCCGCTGCGATCGAATAATACTGATGGCATGCGAGTAGATCGGAAAGGAAGGAATTTATGGGTGAGAGCTTGTCGGTAAGCGAAGTTGGTCGTGCGGGCGGTTGGCGAGTTGTCACGTGACAACAGGAACGCCGGACCTGGGAACCCGAGAGACGAAGCGACTCGAAACACTCGACTGGCCGCCGTGGGCACGCGCCTATTCCGAAGAGCTCAAGGCATCAATCGATCTGCTGGTCCGGGTCTTTCGTCATTGTCCCGTCGAATTCTCGTGTCGGCCTAATGTCACCGGGTGTTTGCCAAACCGCATTCAGATCAGCGTGCCATGGGCGTTAATGATACGACCCCATTTATTTGAGATCCCTAAATCTAGTTTCGTCGCATGCCTTGGTCGGGAGGGGAGGGGCGTGGCTTCGTTATGCGTATCCAGCACGACGGCCAGTGCAATTCGGCATCTACCTGCGACCATGGCACTTACGGGCCCCGATTGGCGGCAAATTCATGTGTTGAAGGCCATGTGACAACACAAACGGGCCGGATCGTGAAACATTTTCGAGAAATCGCATGTTCTCGGAAATCCTTGTCTGGCAATGGGTTGCGCCATATTCTTCATGTTGTTTCACGCAAAATGAGCGAGATCGCTTCCGAAAATGGGGGCGCATGGTTTTTCGCGTGCTGCTATCGCCGTTTGATTTGCGAATAGGAAGAAATGTATTGTGTGATATGTAATTCGTGGTTTTTGAAATGATTTGTGTTCGGCCTTGTGCTGAAGGGCAATCGACTTGCCGCTGGTCCAGTGCATGACAGGCACCCTGTCGAGTCTTTGATCCGACGCGTAGCATTGGTATTCAACTCGAGTTGTCACGTGACAACGCCATTGCGTCAGCCTCACGAGAAACTGACTACCAGCACCGTCCCCCGCGATCAATAACCTGCCGTGATCGGCAGAACGGCATCCGTCCCGCCCCGCAGGCTATCGATATCTATCCGCGGCGAATTGCCGAACAGCCGGCTGTATTCGCGGGTGAACTGAGTCGGGCTCGCATAACCGACCCTGAACGAAGCCGACGCGGCGTCGAGCCGCTCGGACAGCATCAGCCGACGTGCCTCATTGAGCCGTATCCATTTCGGATACGGCAGCGGGTTCAGCCCGTGAGCTGGCGGAAGTGGTGATGGAAGGTCGAGCTGCTCATCTGAGCCTGCGCTGCGAGATCATCGACTCGCAACGATTCGTCATCGTCATCGTGGGTCCGTAACGACTGGATCGCGCGCGACACACGGTTGCCCTGGCTGCAGGAGGACGCGATCTGGCGCAGGCGGGCGCCCAGATCACTCGTCAGCAGGCGGTAGTAGATTTCCCGCTCGACGTGCGGTGTGAGAACGGCAATGGCGTTCGGGTCATCCAGCAACGCCAGCAACCGGTTCAGTGCGTCGTACAGCGGTTCGGTCATGTCGCCGACGACGAGGCCGCGGCCTGACGGGACCTCGTCGTGATCCGGTGCGACCTGCACCATCAATTCGGCCATCCCGCGAAAATCGAGTCCGAGAAACGGCCTTTCGCGGCTGGCCTCGATGACCTGCGTCGGACCGGGCAAATCGAGCGACGTGATCAGAAAGCGGTTGGCGTCATAGATATAGGCATCGCCACTCTGAATGACCCGCTTCGCGCCCTGACGACGAGACCGAAGCTCGGCTCGACCATGCAGTCCATCGGTTGCGTCGGCGCCTCCCTTCGATGGAAGCCCAGGTCCTGAATGGCCGTGGTGAGGTGGTCGACGCCTTCGGCCCATCTCGCGACGCGCTCTGCGAGCGTGTGCCGCAGGTCGTTTTCGCGGCGGGTCGTTCGGTGGCTTGCATGGTTGAATGCAGCGATTGCGGCGTCGTCGTCCCCTTGGCCGGGTGTGTATCGGGCGGGAGCCGGATGTATGACTTCTCTATTCAGGTAATCGGCTCTACAGGCAGGCTGTCGACGTGCTGGCGCTCAGGCAACGCGCCTTCCGGAATCGCGGCATTGCCGCGCTCCCGGACGGCGCGCGCAGCGACTGGCAGATCTACTTCGTCGCCTGCGACGGGCAAAGCTGCCTGCGGCGCGATTTCGTTGCCGGCGCCGTCGCGCGCTCGTCTACCGTGCGCCACCACCGCTCGCCGCGATGCGGCGCGTCGAGATCGAGGTGCTCGCCCATCCTGGGCGTCGACAACTCGACGCCGCGCACGATCGCCAGCGCCGTGACGCGCTCGAACGGCTCCTGCCAGCGATGCATCGCGAGATCGAACGTGCCGTTGTGGATCGGGACCAGCCAGCGTCCGCGCAAATCGATGTGCGCCTGCACGGTTTCTTCCGGCTGCATGTGCACGTACGGCCATTGCGGATCATATGCGCCCGTTTCGATCAGCGTCACGTCGAACGGACCGAGGCGCTCGCCGATCGTCCGGAACCCGTCAAAGTAGCCCGTGTCGCCGCTGAAGAACACGCGCAGGTCGTCGTCGACGATCACCCACGACGCCCACAGCGTGCTGTTGCCGTCGAACAGGCTGCGCCCGGAGAAGTGCTGTGCAGGTGTCGCGGTCAGCGTCAGGCCGGCCACGTCGACACTCTGCCACCAGTCGAGCTGACGGACCTTCTTCGCGTCGATGCCCCATTCGATCAGGCGGTCGCCGACGCCCAGCGTTGTCACGAACACGTCGGTGGTTGCCGCGAGTGCGAGCACCGTGTCTCGGTCGAGGTGATCGTAGTGGTCGTGCGACAGGATCACGCCGCGCAGCGGCGGAAGATCTTCAAGCGCGATCGGCGGCGCATGGAAACGCTTGGGGCCGACACGACGAAACGGCGACGCGCGTTCGGCAAACACGGGATCGGTCAGCCAGAATTCGCCGCGCAGCTTGAACAGCAGCGTCGAATGGCCAAGCCGGTACAGGCTGCGATCGGGCGCCGCGTCGAGTTCCGCGCGGGTCAGCGAATCGACCGGCAGCGCGCCTGCGGGCACGGTATTGCGCGGCTTGTTGACCAGCATGTTCCAGGCGATCCCGAGCGTCTTGCCGAACCCTTCGACGGGACGCGGCGCGACATTGTTGAAGCGCTCGCCATTGTGCTGCGGCGAACCGCCGGACAGCGTGCGGCCGCGCCGCGCGGCCGCAAAACCCAGAATGCGGTGAATCAAAACGAGAGGCGATGCCATGTCGGTTCGTCCGGAGAATAAAGTACACTAAACAGTGTAGTTTATTTTTGGGATAAGTAAACTGCCCGGTGTAAAATTTCCGTATGGATACCAGCACTCCCCCTCAGCGCCTGACCGATCGAAAGCGCGCGGCCATCGTCGATGCAGCCATCGAGGAATTTCTCGCGGCGGGCTACGACGCGACCAGCATGGATCGCATCGCCGCGCGCGCGGACGTGTCGAAGCGCACGGTCTACAACCACTTTCCCGGCAAGGAAACGTTGTTCGCCGCGATCCTGCACAAGCTGTGGGATGCGACCCTGACCGGGAACTCGCCGACCTATCGCGCCGACGTACCGCTGCGAGAGCAACTGCTCGCGTTACTGGATCGCAAATTGCGCCTGTTGAACGACGAGGCATTTCTCGCGCTCGCGCGCGTGGCGATCGGTGCGGCCATCCATTCGCCGGAACGTGCGCGCGATATGGTCGAACGTCTCGGCGAGCGCGAGGAAGACATGACGGTCTGGGTGCGTGCGGCCGCGGCGGCCGGCCGCTTGTCGGTCACCGATCCGGTGTTCGCCGCGCATCAACTGCATGGTGTCGTGAAGGCATTTGCGTTCTGGCCGCAGATCACGATGGGCCAGCCGCCGCTCACGGCGCCGGAGCAACAGAAAGTCGCGGAATCGGCTGCCGACATGTTTCTCTCGTACTACGCGCGGCCGGATGACAGCGACGCATCGCACACCACGCCGGACTGACCATGTATCCGGAAGGTCATGCGCGAATCGAAGCCGGTGCCATGCGCACGATCGATGCGCGCATGGCACCGATGAGCCGGCAAACCGGCTGATCCGCAAAAGCGAACGCAGAATCGCCCCACACGGGATGGCTGGCCATCCAACGGAAACCGGCGATGCCGCCGGCGCACCTGAAGCCGAACGCGAGCGACGACGAATGAAGACCCTGCTGATCGTCTATCACACGATGACCGGAGGCACGCAACAGATGGCCGAAGCGGCCGCCGCCGCGGCGCGCGAGCAGCCCGGCGTCGATGTCAGGCTGCAGCGCGCGGACGCGACGAGCGCAGACGACGTGCTGGCCGCCGACGCATACCTGTTTGCGACGCCCGAAAATCTCGCGGCGATGTCCGGGCTGATGAAGGACTTCTTCGATCGTTGCTACTACGCGGCGCT
Organism: Burkholderia pyrrocinia; assembly: GCF_003330765.1. Classification (NCBI taxonomy): domain Bacteria; kingdom Pseudomonadati; phylum Pseudomonadota; class Betaproteobacteria; order Burkholderiales; family Burkholderiaceae; genus Burkholderia; species Burkholderia pyrrocinia. The sequence goes on from NZ_CP024904.1 coordinate 851,461, forward strand.
CGATCGCGTGAACGGCCGCCCGTATGCGGCGATGATCTGCGCGGGAAGCGACGGGCAGAACGCGTTGCGCCAGATCGACCGGATCGCGACCGGATGGCGGCTGAAGAACGTGGCGCCCGGCCTGATCGTCTGTACTCACGCGCAGACGCCGGAGCGCATCCTCGCGGCGAAGACGATCGGCGACGATGATCGCGCGCGCTGCGCCGAACTCGGCGCAGGCCTTGCAGCAGGACTCGCGCTGGGTGTTTTCTGATACCCGTGTGGCGGCAGCGGCGACCTCGCGAAGCCGAGGCAGGGGCCGCGACGGTCCGACCAGACAACGCTCGCATCCTTGCCTGCTGACGCCGAACCGGCTGACTGCCGAGACCCTAGCTGCCTTTTGCCGTCGCCGAAGGCCGGTGATATTCGGGCCAAAGACGTTTCACGAGATCGCGCGATGCGCCATACGCGTGGCAACTGTCGATCTTGAGCGGCTTTCCTTCGCTGTCGCGGGCGTCAAGCGACGACTGCCGCATGCCGACCATCGTCTGATAGGCCGTGGTTGCGATCGGGCCGAGCAATTCCTTCAGGTGCGTGCACGTATCGCAGGACGGCAGGCGCTTGCGGACCTCGCTGTTCCAGCCGGCACCGATGCTCAGCCCGACGAGCGCTTGCAGCGAGTCGCCGCCGCCCGGACACTGCGCATACGGATGCGAACGAATGAACGTGGAGACGGCGCGGACGACCATGTCGGCGTCGAAGACCAGCGTCACGCCGAGGTCGTGGATCGGCGACAGCGCCGCGACCGTCCGCGTGCCGCCCGGCGGCGTGAAATCGCGGGTCTTGCGGTCCGCGAGGCAGGCCGTTACTTCGAACAGGCCGTCGCTGCGCCGATAGCCGCGCATGTCGATCTGCCGATGGTGAATCTCCTCGCGCGTGATGCCGTCGTGCGGGATGTCGTGTGGGGGAACCATGTATCCGCTCCGTTTCGTACAACCGGTTCTTTTAGCAGGCAAGAGGGATGTCGCCGGCTGACCGGGCGCGCAGCGAAACGGGCCGAGGTATGCTGCCGACGATGTTGATCCGGCCATACTACGCACTTTCCGGTATCTTCGTACGCGACGCGATCGATGCGGACGCAACGAGTCGTGTGCGGGTACCAGTGCAATCGAAGGGTGTACAGGTATGTCGCGCGACGTTGCGTCGAGCCATCGCCGCACTCGAGCGACACGCGCATTTTCGACGCCGTCAGGCGGAATACCGCCCGTCGGGCGTCGGCAAGCGCCGACGCCGGGCCGATCGTGTCGCGCGAGACTGGCCCGATTTCCGATGACAGCCGTGAACGGCGTGACTTCCTGGAACGTATCCATATAATGCGCAACACGACCGCGCGGACGCATTTCCGGCCCCCGGATCGGGCAAATGCAGACCGGCGAGTCAACCGGCCGCCGCGCGTACCGGTATACTTCCACTCCTGCCTTGTCCGGCATCTTGGCCGGGTGCCTGAAAACAGAGTGGCGTGCGCGATGCGGCCCCGCAGTGTTCCGCATTGGCGGCAGACGGGTCGCATGCATGGCGGCGAAGCTTTTGCGCCGCGCGGAATGGTCGCACGAACCACACCTTATATTTCTGGTGGATTGAATTTATGGGTTTTGAACAACTTGCCGAATTGCGGGCGCAGCTCGCAGCGAAGGCCAAGCAGGAGCGCAACGCAAAGCGGCCGGCGACGCCTACGGACGCCGGCACGAAACCGAAGTCCGGCGACCAGCCGCCCCGTGGCGCCAAACCGGGTGCCGGCGCGAAAGCGCCGCATCGCGCGAAGCCCGCTTCGGCGAAGCCGTCGGCGCCGGTCGATCCGGTCATCGTTGCGATCGGCAAACTGCAGCGGAAGTTTCCGCGGGCGTTCCCGAAGAATCCGGCCCCCAAAGTGCCGCTCAAGGTCGGCATCTGGGACGATCTCGCACGCGAGGCGCAGGCCGTCGGTCTCAACGAAGCCGAACTGCGCGAAGCGATGTCGACGTGGTGCCGCGGCAACCGCTACTGGTCGTGCCTCGTCGAAGACGCGGTGCGGGTCGACCTGCAGGGCAACGAAGCAGGGCGCGTGACGCATGACGACGCAGCGCGGGCGCGCCGGCTGAAGGCTCGCCGCCCCGGCAAGGGTGCGGCGCAATCGGCCAAGGGCGCGCAGCAGCCGCCGAAGGCCGAGCAGCAGGCCGAGGCCGCCGCTGCGCCGGAACCGGCGAATGCGGAAGCGCAGACCGACGCCGCGTCGCATCCGGCGAGTGCGGAAGCGCAGACCGACGTCGTGCCGCAGGCCGAGCAGCAAACGGCCGGAAACGAGTAACGCACACCGCGCCGCCGCCGACTGCACGGCGCTTCGCCGCATGCACGTCGCATGCGGCAAATGACACGACAGACTGACCTGCCTCGACAGAGGCAGGTCAGGACTGCTCCCACCAGCGCTTGACCCGCTGGCACGCACTCATCCAACCTCGGACAGGCAACGCGACCGGACGAAGAAAGCGCGTCAATCGGCGCTGCACGCGTGATGCTTCGACTCAGCCGTTAGTACGTATGCCTGAATGCGGCAACGCTCCAGTCAACTAATTCGGTTTCCTAAAATAATGATACCGGGATCGTCACTTGGCGTGCGAGCGATCCCGCCCGGTCATCGTGACATGATGACGCGCGATAATCTCGACTGGATCGTCAGGCCACGGGAAAGCTGACCCGCGCGATGCAGCTTGCATTTCGAAAGGCAAGCGCCCGAAGCCACATCCCCCTTTTTCAACGTCAATTCAACCCCGATCATGAACCCGAGACATTCCGCGATTCTCGTCGCGCTCACCGCTGCCGCGCTGTTCGGCGCCGCGACACCGCTCGCCAAGGCGCTGATCGGCGCGATGTCGCCGTTCATGGTCGCCGGCCTGTTCTATCTCGGCAGCGGCGTCGGGCTCGGCATCGGGATCCTGCTTCGCGGGTTGTACAACCGTCGCGCACCGGCCGCGGAGGCCGCGCCGCTGCAGCGTGCCGACCTGCCGTGGCTGGCCGGCGCGATCGTGGCAGGCGGCGTGGCCGGCCCGGCGTTGCTGATGCTCGGGCTGTCGAGCACGCCGGCGGCGACGAGCGCGTTGCTGCTCAATCTCGAAGGCGTGCTGACGGCCGTCATCGCGTGGGTCGTGTTTCGCGAGAACGTGGATTCGCAGATATTCCTCGGGATGGTCGCGATCGTCGCCGGCGGCACGCTGCTGTCGTGGACGCCGGGCCGGGCCGGCGTGCCGGTCGGCGCGCTGCTGATCGTCGGCGCGTGCCTGTGCTGGGCGATCGACAACAACCTGACCCGCAAGGTCGCCGCGAACGACGCGATGGTCATCGCATGCGTGAAAGGGCTGATCGCCGGGCCCGTGAACATCGGCATCGCGCTGGCGACCGGGGCGACGCTGCCCGCCTTACCGGTCACGGCCGCCGCGATGCTGACGGGGCTCGGCGGCTACGGGATCAGCCTCGTGCTGTTCGTCGTCGCGTTGCGTCATCTCGGCAGCGCGCGCACGGGTGCGTATTTCTCGATCGCGCCGCTGTTCGGCGTCGTACTGTCGCTGCTGATCTGGCCCGCGCTGCCGCCCGAGACGTTCTGGATTGCTGCCGCGCTGATGGCGCTCGGCATCTGGCTGCACGTGCGCGAACGGCACGAACACACGCATGCGCACGAGCGGCTCGAGCACACGCACCGGCATCGGCACGACGAACATCACCAGCATGCGCACGACTTTGCGTATGACGGAAACGAACCGCACACGCATCCGCACGTGCATCTGCCGATCACGCACAGTCATGCGCATTTTCCGGACATTCATCACCGGCATCGACATTGACTGCGTCATGACCAGCGAGCGATGCGCATCGCAAGGTAACCGTTTATGGGGCGTGCGTCGAATCGCGCGCTCGCGCATTTCCACCGCCGCTCGATCGCGGCAGCGATAGGGGCGAGCCTAGTCTTCCGTCTGGATCAACCGGATCAGCGAACCGTCCGGGTCGATCAGCGCGCCGACCGTGCCGCCCCACGCTTCGCGTGTCGGCCGGTGCGCGCGCGGCCAGCCGGTCGCTTGCTCCGGAATGCCGGCTGCGAGCATGTCGTCGAAGAACGCATCGACATCCGCGAGCCGGAAGCAGCAACTGAACCAGCTTGTGGCCGGATCGAGCTCGGGGTGCGGAAAGAATTCCAGCAACAGGTCGCCGCGTTTGAGGATCATCCAGCCGTCGTCGCGCCAGGTTTCGACGAAGCCCAGTTTTTCGTAGAAGCGGGACGTGGCCTCGAAATCGCGCGACGGCAGGTTGGGGCTCGCAATGTCGGTCAAGGCGGTTGCTCCGGTTGGCGATGCGATGAAACGAATGGGCCGCGCGGGCCGCCGCGGTGGCTATCGCGCGTGGGGAAAGCAGAAGCCGAAATCCTCGCAGCCCGGGCATCCGGGTGCGGGCCCCGGCGGCACGCCGAGCGATGCGGCCACTTCCTGTGCGAGGAATTTCTTCCAGCGCAGATGAGCGACGTTGCGCGCGGCGAGCGCGGGGAAATAGCGATCGAGCATCGCCGATACCGCGTCGCGTCCGTCGAGCCCGAGATCGCGCCACAGATGGTCGGGGCGCAGGCATGCATGCGCGATGATCGACGCGAGACAGTCGGCGTCGTCGCGGGTGGCGGCGGGATTCGCGTCGTCCATCAGCCGCGCGTGCAGCGTCGCGACGAAGGCCGAGTGGGCGGGCGGCAACAGCGGCATCGCGACTGCCGGTGCGAGCGCATCGGCATCGCCGACCGCCCGATGCGGAAATTGCCGGGTGAGCAGGCCCGTGAGCTGCGAGCGGGAAAGGCCGAGCAGCCCGAGTTCGTTGCGGCACGCGCGTGCCGCAACGAGGGTGCTGAAGAGGAGGACATCGGGCGAGCGGGCGTCGGCTGCGCAGGACAGCAGTCGTTGCACCGCCAGTGCGTGCGCCCGGCCGAGCTCGTGCGAATCGGGGGCGGGGCGACCGGATGCGGACGTCATCGCGTCCGCCCGCCTGTCTGCCGGCCGGTGCGCTTTGCACGCATGCGCAGCGGAACCCGGCTCGCCGCCACGATCATCACTCGACGCCGACGATCACGCTCGATGCCTTGAAGATCGCGGACGCGGCGTTGCCGCTCGCGAGGCCGAGACGAGCGACGCTGTCGTTGGTGACGATCGCGACGATCTCGGCGCCGCCTGTGGCCTTGATCACGACTTCCGAATTGACCGCGCCCTTCGCGACCGACGATACGGTGCCCGCGACGCAGTTGCGGGCCGATACCTTGCTGCTGTCGACGTCGACCATCACGATGACCGACGACGCCTTGACGAGCGCGAATGCCTTCGTGCCGGCTGCGAGGCCCAGCGAAGCCGCGCTGCCATGCGTGATCACGGCGACGATGTCGAGGCCGTCCTGCGTGCGCAGCGTGATTTCGTCGTTGACGGCACCGGGTTTGACGGCGCTGACCTGACCGGCGAAGTGATTACGGGCGCTGGTTCGCATGATGACTCTCCGCAGTGGATGCCGCTGCCGGACCGGCAGCGAAAGATGAATGGAATGCACCGGCGAGTTTAGCGCCAATGCGGGCGTCCGTCGCCCTCCGGATGCTATGGCGCGAATCAGGAAAAACCGTTTGCGCACGGCGTTTCGCGTAGCCGGCGTTATATACCGAAGGCCATGACGCGCGGGCGATTACTCGTTCGCTGCGGGCGTCGAAGCGGTGCGCGCGGCGTCGGGCCGGGCATCCTGAGCGGTCGTCGCGTGGTCGCCATCCCATCCGCCGCCGAGTGCGAGGAAGAGCCGCACCTGGTCGGCCGCGACCTGCCCTTCGGCCGCCGCGACCTGTGCTTGCACGCTGGTCAGCGTGCGGGTCGCGTCGAGATCGGAGAGGAACGATTCGCGGCCGGCCGCATAGAGACGATGCGTTTCGTCGGCGGAATTGCGCGCCGATTCGTAGGCCGTGCGCAGCGCGTCCGTGCGCTGCACGTCGGCGGCATAGGTCGCGAGGCTCGACTGCGTTTCGCGCAGCGCGTTCAGCACGACGCCGTCGAAGTGCGCGAGCGCGCCGCCCGTCGCGGCTTCGGCTTCGCGCACGCGCGCACGCTGGCCGTTGACGGGGAATGACCAGCTGATCAGCGGTCCGAACGACCAGCGATTCGTCGTGGACGAGAACAGGTCGGCGGCCACGCCGACCGAGCCGGCCGACGCGCCGATGCTGACCGACGGGTACAGCGCGGCGGTTGCCACGCCGATTCGCGCGGTGGCGGCGGCAAGCTGCCGCTCGGCTTCGCGCACATCGGGGCGGCGGCGCAGCAGCGCGGCGCCGTCGCCGATCGGAATCGGCTGGCGCAGCTTCGGCAGGCGCTCGCATTCGGCGGCGGCCTTCGGCAGGTCGGCTGGCGTTCGCGCGAGCAACGCGGCGAGCTGGTATTGCGCGACCTTGCGGCGGCCTTCGAAGCGCGGGATGTCGGCGGCGAGCGTGCGCACCTGCGTGACGCCGCGCGTCACGTCGGTCTGGTTGCCGCGCCCGGCATCGCGCAGCCGCTGCGACAGCGCGACGCGCTGCTTCTGCAGCGCGAGCGACTGCTTCGCGATCGCCAGCTCGTCGCCGGCCGAGCACGATTCGACGTACGCGCGCACGACGTCGGCGACGACCGTGATGCGCGCCAGGTCGCCGGCCGCCCTGACGGCCTCGCTGTCCGCGCGCGCGGCTTCGACGCCGCGCCGCAGCTTGCCGAACAGGTCGATCTCGTACGACACGTTGATGCCGACCGTGCCTTCGTTGACGACCGGCAGCTTGTTTTCGAGCAGGAATTGTTCAGCCGACTCCTGCGCGCGCTGCACAGCCGCTTCCGCACCGCCGGAGAATCCGCCTTGTTGGTTCGCGACTTCCAGCGCCGCGCGCGAGCGCGCGAGGTTGGCTGCGGCGACGCGCAGGTCGGTGTTCGACTTCAGTGCACCGCGCACGAGCTCGTCGAGCACGGGATCGTCGTACAGTTGCCACCAGTTGCCGGGCACGGCGTCGCGCGATACGAGCGTGCCGTTCGCGTCGTCGAGCGCATGGTTCGCGAGCGGCGCATTCACGTACGCGTGCTGCGGCAGCGTGTAATCGGGGCCGACGGACTTGCACGCGCCGAGTGCGAGCGCAAGCGGCGCGAGCGCCGCCGCGAGGCGCAGACCGTGCCGTTTCATTGCGATGCTCCCGCCGCGCTGGCGGCCGCACCGGAGGCCGTCGATACCGGCGTGACTGCCGCCGGCGCACCGGCAGCCGGCTTTGCGTTGTCGTTGCGGCGCGTGTCGGATGCGCGCATCGAGACGGTCGCGGTGCGGCCCGCGATCATCCGGAAGTCGTCGGGCACTTCGTCGAGCACCACGCGCACCGGTACGCGCTGCGCAAGCCGCACCCAGCTGAAGGCCGGGTTCACGTTCGGCAGCAGGTTCGCGCCCTGCGTGCGGTCGCGATCCTCGATCGCGGCGACGATGCTCTGCACGTGGCCGCGCAGCGTATGCGGCTCGCCCATCACGATGATGTCGACCGGCTGGCCGATGTGGATGCCGCGCAGCTTGGTTTCCTCGAAGTAGCCGTCGACGCGGAACGAATTGCGGTCGACGACCGACAGCACCGCGCGACCGGCCGGCACGTATTCGCCGACGCGCGGCGCGCGGTCGTTCAGGTAGCCGTCGACCGGGCTGACGATCGTCGTGCGCTGCAGGTTCAGCTTCGCGGTGTCGAGCGAGACCTGCGCATCGGCGGCGGCGGCTTCGCCTTGCTCGACGCGCGTGCGGCTTTCCTCGACCTGTTCGCTTGCGACCAGGTTGCCGAGCTGCAGGTTGCGCGCGTATTCGCGCTTCGCCTGTGCGAGCGTCGCGCGGCGCTGCGCGAGCGTCGCTTCGGCGAGCCGCTCCGCGAGCGTGTAGCGCGCCTGGTCGATCACGAACAGCACCTGGCCGTGCTTGACCTCCTGGTTGTCGGCGATCTGCACCGACGTGATGAGGCCCGACACGTCCGGCGCGACCTGGATCACGTCGGCGCGCACATGCCCGTCGCGCGTCCACGGCGAGAACATGTAGTAGTTGATGATCCGCCACAGCACGAGGCCGGCCACGACGACGACGATCAGGGTGAGCAGGATTTGCCCTGCCGAGAGCCAGGATTTTTTCACGTTAGGTAGCCACGAGATGGTGGGAAACGATCACGACGGCGGCCAGCACGAATACGTAGATGCCGAGGTCGAAGATCGAACGGTGCCAGACGAGGCGGTAGAAGCCGACGCGCTCGAGCACTGCGCGCACGACGATGTTGATCAGGTATGCGATCAGCATCAGCACGAGCGGAGCTGGCACGAACACGCCGAAGATGTCGATTTCGCCGATCATGGTCGCGGTCGGAAGGACAGGTTGGAAAGCCGGATCATGCGCGCGCTCCGTCCGGCGCCTGCGGCGCTTGTGCGGCGGCGGCCGGATACAGCGACAGGCGCAGGCCGACGAGCGCGTGCAGCGTGTCGCGCAGCCGGCGATGCGTCGCGGGCGTGGCCGGCGCCGCAGGCGCCGTGCTGCCGTCGGCCGGCGCGGCGCCCGGCAGGTTGCGGCCGGCCACGCGGTGCAGCGCGTCGTCGATCGATGCGAGCAGCGCCGGCGGCGCCGGCTGGCGCGCGTTCGCGGCCGCGCAGCGCGCGTAGTGGTCGGTGACGCCGGCCAGCACGCGATCGATCGCGTCGGGCACGTCGCCCGACAGCCGGCGGCGCGAGCGGCGCAGGTCGAGCGCGTTCAGCGCGATGCGCAGGTCGCGGAAGCTTTCGATCGACGGGTGGCGGTGGTCGTCGGACGCGCCGAGGCGCGGCAGCAGTTGCGTGACGCGATCGAGCATCCGCGATGCATGGTTGCGCTGGTCGTCGAGCGGCTGCGTCGACGCGGAGCGCGCGACGTCCTCCCAGCCCGAGCGCAGCAGGCGCCGCACCGCGAGTTCCGCGCCGAACGGCCGCGTCGCACGCGTCCATACATAGGCGAACAGCAGCCCGGCGACACCGGCGAGGTTGCTGTTCAGGAACACGAAGAAATCGGCCTCGTACGCGCTCTGGATGCTGATGAAGGTGGCCGTGTTCACCGCGACGAGCATCGTCACCATGTTGAACTGCGGGCGCGGCAGCAGCGTGCCGATCAGGATGAACGGGCCCGCGAACATCAGCACGAGCATCGCGAAGTCGTGTACGTGCGGCAGTACGACGAACAGGTACAGGCCCGCGAACACGACGCTCGCGGTCGTCGACAGGAAGAACTTGAACACCAGCGGCGCGGGCTCGTCGAGCGCGGCGAAGAAGCTGCACGACACGGCGACGAGCGTGACGGCGGCCGCGCCGTCGTGCCAGCCGGACGAGATCCACAGCCAGCACGCGAACACGATCGCGACGACGACGGTCAGCGTCGAGAACAGCATCATCCCGCGATCGAAGAAGCGTTCGGTACCGCCGAGCCGCCAGTGCCGGTAGCGCGGCTGCCAGACGCCCGCCTCGTTCGCGATCAGCGCGCGCAGCGAGCGGCAGTCCTGCCAGATGTCGATGACCTGGCGCAGCCGCCACAGCGCGTTCGACAGCAGTGCGCCGTCCCAGCTCGTCAGCGCGCTGTCGGCGGGCTGCAGCGCGGCGATACGCTCGCGCAGGTGATCCGCAACCGGATCGTGGGCCATGTCGCCGTCGCTGCCGGACTTCACGGCCGGCAGCGGCGCGTCGAACCATTTCGCGGCGTCGGCCAGCAGCGCGTCGAGCGCGGGCGGGCGCACGTGCAGGTCGCGCATCAGCGCGATCAGCGGATCGGCGAGCGACGACATCAGCGGCAGGAACAACTGCATCCGGCCCGCGAGCGCCTGCGCGCGTGCGAGGATGTGCGGATGCGCATGGTCGTAGCTCAACTGGCTCAGCAGGAATTCGAGGCCGGTGATCGTTGCCGCGAGGCGCTGCCGGCACGCGGACAGCGCCTTGCCGGCGAGGTGCCCGGACAGCGTCTCGCGGCCGTAGAACGCGGCGTCCTTGAACCACGCGTCGGTGCGCTCGATCAGCGTCGGCGCGAGCCGGTTCGGAAATATGGCGCTGCCGACCACGCTCGCGCACACGATGCCGAGCACGATTTCCTCGGTGCGCGCGATCGCGACGTCGAACACCGTGGACGGATCGGTCACGGTCGGCAGCGCGATCAGCGGCATCGTATAGCCGGCGAGCATGAACACGTAGCTGCGCGCGGTGCGATCGGAGATCGCGAGATAGAGCAGCGTGCCGCACCATGTCGCGACGATGATGCCGAACAGGAGCGGCGTCTCGACGAACGGCGGCACGAAGAAGATCGCGGCGGCCGCGCCGAGCGCGGTGCCGAGCGCGCGATACAGCGCCTTCGAGCGCGTCGCGCCGACGAACGGGTTCGACACGATATAGACGCTCGCCATCGCCCAGTACGGGCGCGGCAGCTGGAAATACAGGCCGAGGTACAGCGCCAGCATCGACGCGGCGAACGTCTTGCCCGAGAACAGCCAGTCGCGAAGGCTCGGATAGGTCATGACGCGGCGTGACCGGCGTGCGGCGGGCGCGCTGCGGGAGAGTGCGATTCGGACGCATTGAACGCGTCGAGCACGCGCAGCGTCGCTTCGAGATCGGCACGCGTGACGCCCTTGAGCACCTGCGCGCGCAGCATGCGCAGGTCTTCCTCCATCTTCGCGGTGACCGTGCGGCCGGCGGCTGTCAGCGAGATCGTTTTCGCGCGACGGTCGTGCGGATCCTCGTCGCGGCGCGCGAGGCCGGCCGCGCATAGCTGGTCGAGCAGGCGTACGAGCGACGGACCTTCGATGCCGACGTGTTCGGCGAGCGTGCCTTGCCGCACGCCTTCGCCGAGGCGGCCGGCGATCAGGAGCGGCGTCGCGCAGGCCTCGGACACGTTGTACGCGGTCAGCACGCCGTCACTGGTGCGGCGCCACTTGCGCGCGGACAGCACGAGCAGGCTGCTGACGGCGAGGCGGAGGTCGTGCAGATTGGTCATGGGCGAGATGATAGGGCAAAAACATTCGATAGCAAACTATCGTTTTTTGTCACCCGGATGACATGTCGCACGTGGTGTGGCCGACCCGTCTGAAGCAATTTAGGCGGCGTGCCGGACATGGTCAAGCTGTAAGGTTGGTGTCCGGGAACAGCGTGCGGCAGGCGCGGCGACTATATTGAATGGTCAGACGAGATCCGTCAGGCAGGGCAGCGCCGCGCGCGTCAAGCAAATCCGAAGCCCCGGTTCGGCAAAGCCGACTTCGCGAAACGGCGCGCGGCGTGCATATTAGGGCCATTGCAAATGCACCGGAGACTTCGCACGTGTCGACCTCATCCTCGCAGCCCACCGCCCCGGCGTCGATCGACGCGTGGCTCGGCAAGACCGAAACGCTCGGCGACGACATCACCGCGTTCCCGCTGAACGCGCTGGCCGCCACGCTCGACCGCCCGTCGCCCGGCGACATCGTGCCGCCGATGTGGCACTGGCTCTACTTCCTGCCGGTCGCGCTGCTGGCCGAAGTCGGCCCCGACGGCCACCCGAAGCGCGGCGGCTTCCTGCCGCCCGTGCCGCTGCCGCGCCGCATGTGGGCCGGCGGACGCCTGACGTTCCATGCGCCGCTGCGCGCGGGGCGCCGCGCGACGCGCGAATCGACGATTGCGAACATCGAGGACAAGACGGGCCGCAGCGGCCGGCTCGTGTTCGTGACGGTGCAGCACCGGATCGAGTGTGACGGGGTGCTGTGCGTCGAGGAAGAGCACGACATCGTTTATCGCGACGCGCCGCAGCCGGGCGCGAGCGCGCCGAAGCCGGTCGCGGCGCCGGCAGGCGAGACGTGGTCGCGCACCGTCACCGCCGACGCCGTGATGCTGTTCCGCTATTCGGCGCTGACCTTCAACGGTCACCGCATCCACTACGACCGCAGCTATGTGACGCAGGAGGAAGGCTATCCGGGGCTCGTCGTGCACGGCCCGCTGATCGCGACGCTGCTCGTCGATCTCGTGCACCGCGAACGGCCCGACGCGACGCTCGCGAGCTTCGCGTTCCGCGCGATGCGTCCGACCTTCGACGGGCAGCCGTTCACGCTGTGCGGCAAGCCGTCGGACGACGGCGGCACGATCGAGCTGTGGGCGAAGGATCGCGACGGCTGGCTGACGATGCAGGCCACCGCGACCCTGGCGTAACGCGCGTCCTCCGGCCGTCGGCGATCCGGACGCGAACCGGCGCATCGAATTCCGACACGACCCTCTCCGGGCTCGCTGCGCTCCGGGCACGCCGATTGCGCCGCCCGGTTCGACCCGTAACGTCCTGCTTTCGCGCGCGATTGCCCTAGGACAATATTTTCAGGGTGTCTTTCTGAGCGACCATGCGGAAGCCAAGACGGAGACATCGAGATGGGACGGACCGAGGTATCGGCAGGCTGGCGCGACGCGCTCGGCGCGGTGCACGGCATCGAGTCGAAATACAAGCGGCTCGTGAAGGCGATCGCCACCGACATCGAGAACGGCGCGCTCGCGCCGGGCACGCGGCTCGCGCCGCAGCGCGACGTCGCGTCGAGCCTCGGCGTCAGCGTGCAGACCGTCACCAACGCGTACAAGGAACTGGAGAGACAGGGGCTGATCCGTTGCGAAGTCGGCCGCGGCAGCTTCGTGGCGGCACGCGTGACCGAATCGATGTCGAACTACATGCTCGACACGGCCGAGCGCGAACTCGTCGACTTCTCGATCGCGCGCATCGTCCATACGCCGGAGCACGATGCCGCGTGGCGGGCCGTCTGCGCGGCGCTGGCCGGCACCGACGACCAGCCGTGGATCCGCTCGTTCCGGCCGATCGCGGGCCTCGACGCGCATCGCGAGGCCGGTGCCGCGTGGCTTGCGTCGTTGAACATGCCGGTGCATCCCGAAGCGCTGCTGGTCACGAACGGCGCGGCGCACGGCATCTTCCTTGCGCTTGCATCGATCGTCGGGCCGGGCGACACCGTGCTGTGCGAGAGCCTGACCGATCACGGCGTGATCGGCTCCGCGAACGTGCTCGGGTTTACGCTGAAGGGGCTCGAGATGGACGAGCACGGCATGCGTCCCGAACATTTCGAGGAGATGTGCGACGGCGAGCGGATCACCGCGCTCGTCTGCACGCCGACCCTCAATAACCCGACCGTGTCGCTGATGACGGATTCGCGGCGGCGGTCAATCGCGCGCATCGCGACACGCTACGGCGTGTACGTGATCGAGGACGACGTGTACGGCCCGCTGCCCGAGAAGACGGGCACCCCGATCGCGAGCCTGATTCCGGAGCTCGGCTTCTACTGCACGAGCATGACGAAATCGGTGCTGACGGGGTTGCGCACCGGCTATCTCGCGATGCCGAGGCGGCTCGCGCTGCGCGTCGAGAGCGTGCTGCGCGTGAGCAGCTGGATGGCGACGTCGCCGATCGCGGAGATCGCGACGCGCTGGATCGCCGACGGCACTGCGCGCCGCCTCGTCGAACTGCAGCGCCAGCGGCTCGCCGCGCGCCAGGAGATGGTGAAGGCCGCGCTTGGGCCCTACGTGCTCGGCGCGCATCCGAATGCGCTGTCCGCATGGCTGCGCGTGCCTGACTACTGGCAGGCCGACCGGCTCGTGCGCGAATTGCGCACGCGCAAGATTGCGGTGACGTCGCCCGATCCGTTCCTCGTCGGCGGCACGGAGCGGCCGAACGCGGTGCGCGTGTGCATCGGCGCCGAGACGACGGATGCCGCGTGCAACGCGGCGCTCGAGACGATCGCGGGCGTGTTCGAGCAGTATCCGCACCTGAACGATTTCCACTGAACCGACGGCGTCGGCACGCACGCCGCGCGCAATGTATCAGGACATTCGAAAGCGCGATTTGGAACATTAGACTGGATCGCATCACATCCATCGTGAGGCGTGCGTTCCATGTCCTTCCTGTCGCTGTCCGACGTCTACCGTGCGCGCCGTCGTCTCGCCGGGCAGGCGGCCGGCACGCCGCTCGTCGCGTCCGCCGCGCTGTCCGCGCGCGTCGGGGTGCCTGTCTACCTGAAACTCGAAACGCTGCAGCCGACCGGCAGCTTCAAGCTGCGCGGCGCCACCCATGCGCTCGCGGAACTCGCGGCGCAGCGCGTGACGCGCGTCGTCACCGCGTCGACCGGCAATCACGGCCGCGCGCTTGCGCATGCGGCGCGCGCGCTCGGCATCGAGGCGACCGTCTGCATGTCGTCGCTGGTGCCGGCCAACAAGGTCGACGCGGTGACGGCGCTCGGCGCGCGTGTCGTGATCGTCGGCGACAGCCAGGACGACGCGCAGGTCGAGGCGCGACGCCTCGTGTGCGACGAAGGCTATGCGTACGTGCCGCCGTTCGACGATCCGCGCATCATCGCGGGCCAGGCGACGATCGGCGTCGAGATTCTCGAAGCGCTGCCCGACGCGGCGACGCTCGTCGTACCGCTGTCGGGCGGCGGCCTCTTCAGCGGCGTCGCGTTTGCCGCGAAGGCAATCCGGCCGCCGGTCGAGATGATCGGCGTATCGATGGCGCGCGGTGCCGCGATGCACGCGAGCCTCGCGGCCGGCCACCCGGTCGACATCGACGAGCAGCCGACGCTTGCCGATTCGCTCGGCGGCGGCATCGGCCTCGACAACCGCTACACGTTCGAGATGACGCGCGCGCTGGCCGACGACGTCGTGCTGCTCGACGAGCCGTCGATCGCGCGCGGCATCGCGTATGCGTATCGCGAGGAGCGGCTGGTCGTCGAAGGGGCCGGCGCGGTCGGCATCGCCGCGTTGCTCGACGAGCGGATCGTGCGCCGCGATCGCGGCGGCCAGATCGTGGTCGTCGTGAGCGGCGCGAACATCGACATGGCCGTGCATCGCCGGCTCGTTTCGGAGAACTGACATGGCCCATCCCGTCACCTTGCTCGGGCAGGCGCAACTGCGTGCGCTGGTACCGCTCGATCTTGCCGCGATCGACCAGGTCGAGGCCGCGTTCGCGTCGCTTGCGACCGACGCCGTCGCGATGCCGCCGATCCTGAATCTCGCGCTGCCGGAACGCCACGGCGAAGTGGACGTGAAGACGGCCTGGCTGCCGCGCTTCGACAGCTTTGCGATCAAGGTCAGCCCCGGCTTTTTCGACAACCCGTCGCTCGGGCTGCCGAGCCTGAACGGCTTGATGCTCGTGCTGTCCGCGCGCACCGGCCTCACCGAAGCCGTGCTGCTCGACAACGGCTACCTGACGGCCGTGCGCACCGCGGCGGCCGGCGCGGTGGCCGCGCGCCGGCTCGCGCGCGCCGATGCGCGCCGCGCGGCGATCGTCGGCGCGGGCGAACAGGCGCGGCTGCAGCTCGCTGCGCTGATGCTCGTGCGCGACATCACGCACGTGACGGTATGGGCGCGCGATACCGCGCGGGCCGCGCAGTTCGCCGCCGACGTGCGCGCGGCGCAGGGCATCGATGCGATCGTTGCGCGGTCGGTGCATGCGGCGCTCGCCGACGCAGACGTCGCGGTGACGACGACGCCGAGCCGCGAGCCGCTGGTGCACGCGGAAGACCTGCATCCGGGGCTGCACGTGACGGCGATGGGTTCCGACGCCGACTACAAGACCGAACTCGCGCCGTCGGTGTTCGGCGCTGCGCGCTACTTCTGCGATCGCCTGCAGCAGACCCGCGTGGCCGGCGAACTCGCGCACGCAATCGCGGCCGGTGCGGTCGCGGCCGACGCCGTTTTTCCCGAACTCGGCGAAGTGATCGTCGGCCGTCGCGACGGGCGCACGCACCGTGACGACATCACGATTTGCGACCTGACCGGTACCGGCGCGCAGGACACCGCGATTGCCGTGCTCGCGCTGCAGCGCGCCAGCGCAGCGGCGGTGGGCACGATTTTTCACAACGACCTCACGACCTGAGAGGAGACAGATGTCCGCAGTCATCGAAACCTACCCAGCCGCGCCGCGTCTTGCGTTCGCGCGCAGCGAATACGCCGCGCGCCTCGCGAAGACGCGCGCGGCGATGCAGCGGGCCGGCATCGACCTGCTGATCGTCACCGACCCGACGAACATGGGCTGGCTGACCGGCTATGACGGCTGGTCGTTCTACGTGCACCAGTGCGTGCTGCTGCCGATGGACGGCGAGCCCGTGTGGTTCGGCCGCGGCCAGGACGCGAACGGCGCGAAGCGCACGGCCTTCATGGCGCACGATAACATCGTCGGTTATCCCGATCACTACGTGCAGTCGACGGCGCGCCATCCGATGGACTACCTGTCGACCGAGGTGATCGCGGCGCGCGGCTGGAGCACGCTGCGCATCGGCGTCGAGCTCGACAACTACTACTTCAGCGCGGCCGCCTATGCGTCGCTGCAGCAGCACCTGCCGGCCGCGCGCTGGGTCGATGCGACCGCGCTCGTCAACTGGCAGCGCGCGGTGAAGTCGCCGCGCGAGATCGAGTACATGCGCGTGGCCGCGCGCATCGTCGAGCGGATGCACGCGCACATCGTCGAGACGATCGAGCCGGGCATGAAGAAAAACGACCTGGTCGCGCAGATCTACGCGACCGGAATCGGAGGCGCGGACGGCTTCGGCGGCGACTATCCGGCGATCGTCCCGCTCTTGCCGACGGGCGCCGACGCGGCCGCGCCGCACCTGACCTGGGACGACACGGCGTTCGCGCGCGGCGCCGGCACGTTCTTCGAGATCGCGGGCTGCTACCGCCGCTATCACTGCCCGCTGTCGCGCACCGTCTATCTCGGCAAGCCGCCCGCGCACTTCATCGAAGCCGAGCGCGCAGTGGTAGAAGGCATCGAGGCCGGGCTCGCCGCCGCGAAGCCCGGCAACGTGTGCGAGGACATCGCGAACGCGTTCTTCGCGGTCCTGCGCCGTGCGGGCATCGAGAAGGACAGCCGCTGCGGCTACCCGATCGGCGCGAGCTATCCGCCCGACTGGGGCGAGCGCACGATGAGCCTGCGCCCGGGCGACCGCACGGTGCTCGAACCCGGCATGACGTTCCATTTCATGCCGGGGCTGTGGCTCGACGACTGGGGGCTGGAGATCACCGAAAGCATCCTGATCACCGACACCGGCGTCGAGACGTTCTGCAACACGCCGCGCAAGCTGTTCGTGAAGGAGTAGGACGATGCGTGTTTCCCCGATCACGCCGACCGTCGATTTCGACGCGGACGGCGAACAGCACGGCTTCCTGAAGCTGCCTTACTCGCGCGATGACTCCGCGTGGGGCGCGATCATGATTCCGGTGACCGTCGTGAAGCGCGGCGACGGGCCGACGGTGTTGCTGACCGGCGGCAATCACGGTGACGAATACGAAGGGCCGGTCGCGCTGTCGAAGCTCGCCGGTTCGCTGAAGGCAGCCGACGTGACCGGCCGCGTGATCGTCGTGCCATTCATGAACTACCCGGCATTCCGCGCCGGGTGCCGCACGTCGCCGATCGACGCGGGCAACCTGAACCGCAGCTTCCCGGGGCGGCCCGACGGCACCGTGACCGAGAAGATCGCCGACTACTTCCAGCGCCACCTGCTGCCGCTCGCGACGCACGT
The DNA here is from genome assembly GCF_003330765.1 of Burkholderia pyrrocinia. NCBI lineage: Bacteria > Pseudomonadati > Pseudomonadota > Betaproteobacteria > Burkholderiales > Burkholderiaceae > Burkholderia > Burkholderia pyrrocinia. The sequence goes on from NZ_CP024904.1 coordinate 869,027, forward strand.
GCTCGACATCCACGCGGGCGGGCGCACGCTCGACTTCGTGCCGTTCGCGGCGATCCACGTGCTGGAAGACCGCGACCAGCAAGCGCGTTGCGAGCGTGCGATGCGCGCGTTCGGCGCACCGTATTCGATGCGCATGCTGGAACTCGACAGCGTCGGGCTCTACGACAGCGCGGCCGAGGAAGCCGGCAAGGTGTTCGTGTCGACCGAGCTGGGCGGCGGCGGCACGTCGACGGCGGCGAGCGTCGCGATCGCCGAGCGCGGCGTGCGCGGCTTTCTCGCGCATGCCGGCGTGCTCGCGCCGCGCGGCAACGATCGCGGCGGCGCGCGCACGACGACGCTGCTCGACATGCCGGACGGCTCGTGCTTCACGACCAGCGAGCATCGCGGGCTGCTCGAGATGTGCGGCGATCTCGGCAGCGAGGTCGAGGCCGGAGACGTGCTCGCGCGCGTGCACGACATCGACCGTACGGGCGTCGCGCCGGTCGAGTACGTCGCGCGGCGGCGCGGGCTGCTCGCCGCGCGGCACTTTCCGGGCATCGTGCAGGCCGGCGACACGATCGCGGTGGTCGCCGACATCGTCGAACGCCATATCCCGGTGGCCGCATAGGGTGACGCATAAGGTGATCAAGCTCGACCGATACGACCTCGCGATCCTGCGCATCCTCGAGCGCGACGGGCGCATCACGAAGTCGAAGCTGGCCGAGGCCGTGAACCTGTCGATCTCGCCGGCCTGGGAGCGCGTGCGCAAGCTCGAGGAAAGCGGCGTGATCCGCGGCTATCGCGCGGACGTCGACTGGATCGGCGCGTGCTCCGGCAGCCGCATCGTCGTCGAGGTGACGCTGTCGCGGCACACCGCGCCCGACATGCGGCGCTTCGAGGATCGCGTGGGCGCGGCGCCCGAAGTCGCGCAGTGCTACGCGACGGGCGGCGGCGTCGACTACGTGCTGCAGGTGGTCGCGCGCGACATCGACCACTACCAGCGCTTCATCGATGCGTTGCTGATGGAAGACCTCGGCATCGAACGCTATTTCACATACATCGTGACGAAGGTCGTGAAGTGCGAATCCGGCGGCGCGCCGGACTGGCTGTAAAAGTTCGCGCCGGCGCGCGGCAATACGGAAAAAACCGCAAGCGCCGGCCGCGGAAACCGAAAATCTCGCATGCGACGGCACGGCAGAATGAAGCTCGTACCCACCACGAGGAGACGCAGCATGCTGCCCGGACACCCCGTTCTGTTCAAGTCGACGTGCTACGTCGACGGTCGCTGGATCCACAGCGACAGCGCCGCGACGGTCGCCGTCGTGAACCCGGCCGATCAGGCCGTGATCGGGCACGTGCCGATGCTCGAACGCGCACAGATCGTCGCGGCCGTCGACGCCGCGCAGCGCGCGTACGCAACCTGGCGCTGGACGCCGCAGGCCGTGCGCAGCGCGGCCTTGCTGCGCTGGCATGCGCTGATCCTGCGCCATCTCGACGATCTGGCTGCACTGCTGTCGCTGGAGCAGGGCAAACCGCTCGCCGAAGCATGCGGCGAGATCCGCTATGCGGCGAGCTTCGTCGAGTGGTTCGCGAACGAGGCGAAACGCTTCGCAGGCCGCACGATCCCGACGCATATCGACGGCGCGCATCTCGGCACAGTGATGGAGCCGGTCGGCGTCGCGGCGCTGATCACGCCGTGGAATTTTCCGGCCGCGATGATCGCGCGCAAGGCTGCCGCCGCGATCGCGGCGGGCTGCACGACCGTCGTGAAACCCGCGCACGAGACGCCGTTCTCGGCGCTCGCGCTGGCGCAGCTCGCCGACGAGGCCGGTTTGCCGGCCGGGGTGTTCAACGTCGTGCTCGGCGAGCCGCAGATGGCGATGGAAACGCTGGTCGGCGATGCGCGGGTGCGCGCGGTGAGCTTCACCGGATCGACGCGCGTCGGGCGGCTCGTGACCGAGACCGCCGCGCGGGCCGGCATCCGGAAGATCGCGCTCGAGCTGGGCGGCAATGCGCCGTTGATCGTGACCGAGGATGCGGAAGTCGATCAAGCCGTCCGGATCGCCGTCGGCGCGAAGTTCCAGACCTCCGGGCAGGACTGCTGCGCGGCGAACCGGATCCTCGTTGCGCGACCGCTCTACGACACGTTCGTCAGTCGTTACGCGAGCGCGGTGCGTGAGCTGAAGACGGGGCCGGCGTTCGAGCCGGGCGTCGAGGTCGGTCCGCTGATGCACCAGGCCGCGTTCGACGCGACGGCGGCGCGCGTCGAGGATGCGCGTGCGCGCGGCGCGCGCATCGTCGCGGGCGGCCGGCCGCATGCGCTCGGCGGCTGGTTCTACGAGCCGACCGTGATCGCGGATGCCGCGCCCGGCATGCGCGTGTACGACGAGGAAAACTTCGCGCCGATCTCGGCGGTCAGCGCGTTCGACACGCTCGACGAAGCCGTGGAGCGGGCGAACGACACCGAGTACGGCCTCGCCGCGTACGTGTGCGCGACGCGCATCGACACGATCTTCCAGCTCGTGCGGCGGCTCGATTTCGCGATGGTGTCGGTCAATGGCGTGAAATTCACCGGCGCGCCGATCCCATTCGGCGGGATGAAGGCGTCGGGCCTCGGGCGCGAAAGCGGCGCCGAAGGTTTCGAGCCGTTCACCGAAACCAAGTACTTCTGCCTCGGCAATCTCGGCCTGCCCATTGCGGCGACGGCCTGACCCATTCAAAGGAGCTCATCATGAAACCATCGATCGACGCACTGCTGCGCGAGGACCGCGCCCATTTCATGCACCCGTCGACGCACGCGTACGACCACGAGACCGGTGCGCTGCCCGGCAAGATCGTGCGCGGCGGCGACGGCATCCGCATCGAGGACCATCAGGGCAAGCGCTATATCGATGCGTTCGCCGGCCTCTACTGCGTGAACATCGGCTACGGACGCACGGAAGTCGCCGAAGCGATGTACGAACAGGCGAAGCAGCTCGCGTATTACCACACGTATGTCGGCCACTCGTCGGACGCGATCATCGAGCTGTCGTCGCGCATCATCGACTGGGCGCCGGCGGGAATGAAGAAGGTCTATTACGGAATGTCGGGTTCCGATGCGAACGAGACGCAGGTCAAGATCGTCTGGTACTACAACAACGTGCTCGGCCGCCCGAACAAGAAGAAGATCGTCTCGCGCGAGCGCGGCTATCACGGCTCGGGCATCGTGACGGGCAGCCTCACGGGCCTGCCGAGTTTCCACCAGCATTTCGACCTGCCGATCGACCGCGTGAAGCATACGGTGTGCCCGCACTGGTATCGCAACGCACCGGCCGGCATGAGCGAAGCGCAGTTCGTCGCGTATTGCGTGGACGAACTCGAGAAGCTGATCGCGCGCGAAGGCGCAGACACGATCGCGGCGTTCATCGCGGAACCGGTGATGGGCACGGGCGGCATCATCGAAGCGCCGACCGGCTACTGGCCCGCGATCCAGGCCGTGCTGCGCAAGCACGACATCCTGCTGATTTCGGACGAGGTCGTGTGCGGGTTCGGACGTCTCGGCTCGAAGATGGGTGCGCAGCACTTCGGGATCGAACCCGACCTGATCACGGTCGCGAAGGGGCTGACGAGCGCGTATGCGCCGCTGTCGGGCGTGATCGTCGGCGAGAAGGTGTGGGACGTGATCGCGCGCGGCTCGCAGGAGCACGGGCCGATGGGGCACGGCTGGACCTATTCGGGCCATCCGGTGTGTGCGGCCGCCGCGCTGGCGAACCTCGCGATCCTGGAGCGCGAGAACCTCGTCGGCAACGCAGGTGAAGTGGGCGCCTATTTCGGCACGAAGCTGCGCGACGCGTTCGGCGCGCATCCGCTCGTCGGCGAGGTGCGCAGCGTCGGGATGCTGGCCGCGCTGGAGTTCATGGCCGACAAGGATGCGCGCAAGCCGTTCGATCCCGCGCTGAAGATCGGCACGCAGGTGTCGGCCGCGGCGCTGCAGCGCGGCGTGATCGCGCGCGCGATGCCGCACGGCGACATTCTCGGTTTTGCGCCGCCGCTGGTGATGACGCGCGCGGAGGCCGACGAGATCGTCGCGATCGTGCGGGAAGCGGTCGATGAGGTCGCGGAGCGGAATTTGTCGGTCGCGGGGTAAGCGCTGTTTGGTGGTGATGCGCGCGTTCGGCGCGCGAGAAGACGCCGTCGCACGGGAGTGCGGCGGCATTTTTCATGATGGACTCGGGTTCGAGATGCGCGATTCGCCATCTCGACGCCGCAGCGACGTCTGCCGAAATGTCTTCACGTGTCCCGGGGCGCGACGCTTGAATCGGATGCTCGGATTTCCGCAGGTGTCGCTTGCCGACACGAAGTGGTCCGTCATGATGTCGAACGCTCAGCGACGCTTTGCGAAGCGGACCGACGACACCTGACTCAGGTCGACCCGTTGCCGTCCGTCGTCTTTCCACAAAAAATCGTTCAGCAAGCATTCTCCAGCCCGTAGAAACGGTAAAACTGCGTAATCGGGGCGTCGACCGCGAGCGCTTGCAGGGGGAAGCTGCGAGCCAGTGCGTGGAAATCCGTCGCACCCGACAGCCGTTGCATGAACTCCTCGGCCATAGCGACTTTGACAGCACCGTAGCGGTCCAGAAACTGTCCCCAAAGAGACATGTTGCCAAAACGAAATTCGGCTACTTTAGCGCTCGCTACGTAGTTCGCCGGGAAACATCGCTGATAAGCACGGACGTTATAAAGCCAGGAAGTTCCTGCGACACGAACGACCGCTCGCTCGGTTCGCCGAACGTGGTCGAACAGCGAACGGAGTTCTGCCAGTCTCGCGGCCAGGCATGGCGTGCTTAGAGGGGAAACCGCGGACGGCTCCCTATTGTGGAAGTGGATGCGGACGCACTCTGCGTCCTGCCTGGCGTACGAGAAACAGCCGAATGTCGCGACGAGTAACGGTGGCTGGAGATCTTTCGGTCGTCCGGCAAAGAAACGATACGTCCAGTCGCAGATGTCGGCTGCTTCGCTCAAACCGTCAATGTAACGACGCCAAATCGGATGATCCTGGTTAAAAGCACGCCCTAGTCCAAATCGGACGTAGAGATTCGTGTATTCCAGCAACGCTCGTTCCAAAGGCACATCGATCACGCGTGCAACGGTTTGTGCAAAGCGGATTTGCAGATCGAAGAATCCTTTGCTGTATTGCATGGCGGCGCGCTCCTCCAGGAAAGGTTGTCACCGATTGAGCCTTCAGGCATCCCGCTGGAATCGACTGGTGACGGCCTGTCGACGCAGCGTGACATGTTTGGCTGCTTTCCGGTGAGGCGGCGCCGACACTTCCGCCCCGAAACGCACATCGCCCGCCGTCCGTTGCCGGACGGCGGGCGATGCAATGGATGCCGTTTATGGGAAGCCGGGAACCGCCGCGTCGCGTGTCAGCCCGGTTGACCGGGAACGGTCTCCCCGCGCAGCGAGCACCCGCGTGTCTCGATCACCGCGGACAGCGCGACCAGCCCGACCGCGCAGGCCGCCATCATGTAGTACGCGGGGATCAGCGCGTTGCCGGTCTTGCCGATCAGCCAGTCGTTGACGATCGGCGCGGTGCCGCCGAACAGCGACGTCGACACGTTGTACGCAATCGCCATGCCCGCATACCGGACGTGGGTCGGGAACATCGCCGGGAACATCGCGGAAATGGTCGCGAGCTGCGGCACGTAGAGCACGCCGAGCACCGCGAAGCCGATGAATGCGCCGAGCGTGCCGTGCGTCATCAGCGTGAACATCGGCACGGCCGCGACGAACAGCCCGACCAGCGAGATCCACCACATCGTCTTGCGGCCGACGCGGTCGGACAGCCAGCCGGCGAACGGCAGCAGCACCATCATCGCGAGCATGCCGATCAGCGGGATCAGCAGCGACATGTTCTCGCCGACGCCGAGCTCCTTGTGCATGTAGGTCGGCATGTACGCGAGCAGCACGTAGTTGACGACATTCAGCGCAACGACGAGCCCGCCGAGCAGCAGCAGCGGCTTCGCATAGCGCACCAGCAGCAGCTTGACCGGCATCGCGGCCATCGCGCGCTTTTCGCGGCGCTGCGCCTGTTCCTCGAGCTCGCGGAACACCGGCGTTTCCTCGAGGCGCGAGCGCAGGTAGAAGCCGATCAGGCCGAGCGGCGCCGCGACGAGGAACGGCAGGCGCCAGCCCCATCCATGCATCGCGGTGTCGCCGAGCAGCAGTGCGAAGCCGAGCATCAGGAACGCGCCGAGCGAGAAGCCGGCGAGCGTCGCGAATTCGAGGAAACTGCCGCACAGGCCGCGCCGCGAATCCGGCGCGTATTCGGCGATGAAGGTCGCGGCGCCGCCGTATTCGCCGCCGGTCGAGAAGCCCTGCACCATGCGCAGCACGATCAGCGCGGCGGGTGCGAGCCAGCCGGCCGTCGCATAGGTCGGCAGCAGGCCGACGAGCAGCGTCGCGCCCGACATCGTCAGGACGGTCAGCGCGAGCACGCGCTTGCGGCCGAGCCGGTCGCCGAGCGGCCCCCAGAACAGGCCGCCGAGCGGACGGATCAGGAACGAGATCGCGAACGTGCCGAGCGCGAACAGCGTCGCGCTCGTAGTGTTGCCGGGAAACAGCGCGGCGGAAATGTATGCGAGTCCGTACGCGTAAATGCCGTAATCGAACCATTCGGTCGCATTGCCGAGGGCAGCGGCCGCGATCGCGACCCGCGGCAGGCTGTGCGGCTCGTCGCCGCGCTGGGAAGCCGTTTCGTCGGGAACGGACGAGGCGGCGGAAACGGAAGTCCACGATGGCACGTATCGCATGAGGGATCCTCGCTATCAGCATGCGCCCGGGCGGGCGCCGACGAGGATCAAAGTAATCCCGCCAATTGGCGATGCCCGATGTCATAGGACGATGTGGAGATCGGGGTTTTCCCGTGCAGGGGATGGCGGTTTGCGCAGGGGGCGGCCCGGACGGCCGGTGCGCGGTTTGGTTCGTGCTCCGGCTAGGTTTGCGCGGGCGACGGGATTGTCCCGTACCGGTTTTGGCGGACCAGACTTGTTACTGGATTCGGCCGCACGCGATCAGGCATCCGAATGGAAACCTTCGTTCCGCGCCTGTGGTGCATTGCAACGTCAGCCATGTCGGGACGCCGCCGCACGGCTGCCAGGCAGGTTGATGCGGGCGGCGCGGCCGGCCCGCCTCGCGCGCGCCGCCGCCTATCGCACGTGCTGCTGCAACGCGCGCAGCCAGTACGACACCGCCACCGCGCCGCCATCCGGCGTGCCGATCGCGCGCTCGCCGAGATAGCTCGCGCGTCCCGCGCGCGGCGTCATGCGCGCCGTTTCCTGTGCGCCATGCTCGGCCGCCTCGACGGCCGCCGCCCACGCGCTCGCGGGATCGCGATCATGGTCGAGCGCATGGTCGAACGTATCGGCGGCCGGCACCAGCGCATCGAGCATCGTCCGGTCGCCGGCATGGGCACCGCCCAGTTCGCTGATCGAATCCGCCGCCGCGCGGAACGCCGCTGCCCAGTCGCGCGCCGACGGCTCGGCGATATCGGCCAGCCGGCGCGACGCGCGCAGCAGCGCGGTCGCATAGAACGGTCCCGAACTGCCGGCGATCGCGCGGCGCAAGGCGGCGCCGAGCGCCGCGAGCGCACCCGCCGGCGTGCCGTACGCGGTTTCGGGCAGTTCGAGGATCGCCTGCGCGGCGCGCAGCATGCTTGCGCCGAGATCGCCGTCGCCGGCCGCCGCATCGAGGTCCGTCAGCGTCTGTTCGTGGTCGATCAGCGTCCGTGCGACCGCGTGCAGCGCCGGCTGCAGGCGTGCGGCCCACGCGCGGCCGGCCGCGTCGAGCGGCGGCAGCGCTGCGTCGCGCGAGTCGGCCGCGGCCACGCGGATTCGCTCATTCACGGCGCCGCCGCCCGGCCATGCGCGCGCCTGCGTCGGCGCGTCGAGCAGCGCCGCGCGTTCGTCGTTCAGCCGCAGCACCGAGATCGAGCAGCCGGGCATGTTCAGCGCCGACAGGAACGTGCCGGCCCACGCACGCGTGACGACGATGCCGCGCCGGCTCAGGTTGTCGTACGCGGCGCGCAGCACGATCGCGAGTTCCATGTCCGGCGTCGCGCCGAGGCCGTTGACGAACAGCGCGACGCGTTCGCCGCTGTCGAGCACGAGATCGGCGACGATGCTCGACAGCAGCGTGTCGACCAGTGCGTCGGCCGGCAGCGGCGCGCGGCGTTCGACGCCTTTCTCGCCGTGGATGCCGAGGCCGAGCTCGATCTCGTGATCGGCGAGGCTGAAGCCCGACTTGTCGGCGCCCGGGATCGTGCAGCCGTCGAGCGCGACGCCCATCGTGCCGAGTTCGGCCGCCGCGTCGCGCGCGATCGCGGCGACGCGGGCGAGCGGCAGCCCGCGCGCGGCGGCCGCGCCGGCGAGCTTGTGGATCAGCACGGTGCCGGCGATCCCGCGCCGCTGGCCGCGCTCGACGCGGCCGCGCAGCGACACGTCGTCGGCGACGATGACCGTCTCGACCGGAATGCCTTCCGCCCGCGCAAGCTCGGCGGCGAGCCCGAAATTGAGCCGGTCGCCGGTGTAGTTCTTCACGATCAGGAGCGCGCCGTTGGGGCCGGCGCTCGCGCGGATCGCAGCGAGCACGGCGTCGGTGGACGGCGACGTGAAAACTTCGCCGCAGACGGCCGCGCTCAGCATCCCTTCGCCGACGTAGCCGCCGTGCGCGGGCTCGTGGCCGCTGCCGCCGCCGGAGAGGATCGCGACGGACCGCTGCGCCGGCTCGGGCAGCGGCTGGCGGACGAGCACGTGCTCGTCGCCGAGGATCGCGAGATGCGGCGATTGCCGCGCGATGCCTTCCAGCATTTCTCGCACGACATCGGACGGGCGGTTCACAAGCTTTTTCACGGCGACGATTCCTGACGGGTGAACGGTGCTCGGTCGGGCCCGCACGGGCGCCGGACGGCTTTCGTGTTGCGGATGATCGTGCAGGCGCGCTGTCGCAGGCAGGGTCGGCATCGCCGGCCGCATGCGGCGACGGGCGCGCGCTTCGCGCCACGATACATCAGGTCGGGACGTCGTTGCACGGATCGCGGGCGCGATCGTGCCGTGCCGGAAGCGCCTACTTCACCGCCGCAATCTCCTTCGCGCGAATCAGCCGCGCACGCAGTACGTTGCGGCTGATGCCGAGCAACCGGGCGGCGCGGATCTGGTTGCGATGGCTGAATTCGAACGCGACGCGCATCACGGTGTCCTCGATGCGTTCGAACAGGTTGCCGTGTCCGTCGTCGAACAGGGCGCGCAGCGCGCGTTCGAGCGCTTCCTGCGCGCCGGCGGACGATTCCGGCCCGCGTGCGCCGGCCGCCGGCATGCACGGCGGCGCGATGGGCAGGTCGGTGTCCTGCAGCGCATCATGGCGGCTCACGAGCAGCGCGTGATGGATCACGTTCTCCAGCTCGCGGATATTGCCGGGCCAGCTGTGCGCCGCGAGCCTGCGCTCGGCGCGCGGGTCGATGCCGCGCGGCCCGTCGCCGAGACGGCTGCGGTAGTCGTCGAAGAAGTGGCGCGCGAGCGGCAGGATGTCGCCCGGCCGCTCGCGCAGCGCCGGCACCGCGAGCTGCACGACGTTGAGCCGGTAGTACAGGTCGCCGCGAAAACGTCCGGCCGACACCGCATGCTGCAGGTCGACATTGGTCGCCGCGACCACGCGCACGTTGACCGGAATGCCCGTGCGCGAACCGAGCCGCACGACCTCGCGCTCCTGCAGCACGCGCAGCAGCTTGACCTGCATCGACAGCGGCAGGTCGCCGATCTCGTCGAGAAACAGCGTGCCGCCGTGCGCGGCTTCGAACCAGCCGGGCTTCGCGTTGAACGCGCCCGTAAACGCCCCTTTCTCATGGCCGAACAGTTCGCTGTCGACGAGCGTTTCGGAGAACGCGCCACAGTTCACCGCGACGAACGGCCCGTCGCTGCGATTGCCGAGATCGTGCACATGGCGCGCGATCAGTTCCTTGCCGGTGCCCGTCTCGCCGACGATCAGCACGTTCGCATCGCTCGGCGCGACGCGGCGAACCTGTTCGAGCAGCGCGAGCGAACGCGGATCGACGAACACCTGCGCGGGCGCACGGACCGGTGCGTCGCGCCCGGGCAGCGTCAAGACTGACGCGATGCGCTCCGCCGCCGGCCGGTCGGCCGGATCGCGCGGTTCGGGTTCGTTGCGGGGTGCGGTGACGACACGCAGGTTGAGCGGACGCGGCGAAGCGTAAATGGATGTCATGGCGGTGAACCGTTGGATGGCCGGACGGGGCGGACCGGTGCCGACGGGCGCCACGGTCCGGTTGCTGCGTGGTCAGCAAAGTGTTCAACGTTTCGCGGCGCGCGAAAAGCATCGATTTCTGATAACCAAAGCGCGATTGCTGCGCAGCGTGCAACGGTGCGGGAGAGCGGCGTGGGCGTGACGCTGAGGCAGCGGATTCGGCGTCATCGCGTGCGACGCGCTGCTGCCTGCGCAGCAGCGAATCAGCAGCGCCGCTTCATCCGGTTCATCGCGCGGCGGAATATCGATGTGATGCGTTCGCCGGAACGCTTGCCACAGCCGGTCATTTGGTGCGAGCGGCCCGCCCGGCGGGCGATTGAGAAAAAGCTTCGCGATGCAGATGATCCGGTCGTGACGCAGCGGAGCAAATGGCACGCTCCTTGCTGATCCGAAACGGTATCGCCGCGGCAACGCGCGGCTCGACAACGGGAACGCATCGCATGAGCAACACCCTCAACGTGGTCGCAATATCGGGCGGCCTGCAGCGGCCGTCGCGCACGCTGGCGCTGACCGGCGCGATCGTCGCGGCGCTCGGCGCCGCGGTGCCGATCGACACGCGGCTGATCGAACTCGGTGAAATCGGCAGCCGGCTGGCCGGCGCGCTGACGCGCGCGCAGGTGCCGGCCGACCTCGAAGCGCTGATCCGCGCGATCGAGACGGCCGATGCGCTCGTCGTCGCGAGCCCCGTGTATCGCGCGTCGTACACGGGCCTCTTCAAGCACCTGTTCGACCTCGTGCATCACGACGCGCTGGTCGATGTGCCCGTGCTGCTCGCGGCTACGGGCGGCAGCGAGCGTCATGCACTCGTGATCGACCATCAGCTCCGCCCGCTGTTCAGCTTCTTCCACGCGCGCACGCTGCCGGTCGGCGTGTACGCATCCGAAAGCGATTTCGACCGCTACGAGATCGCGAGCCCGGCGCTGCGTGCGCGCATCGCGCTCGCCGTCGACCGCGCGGCGCCGCAACTGCGCGCGCGTGCACTTCCCGCCGCGGCCGCGTAGGCCGTCACCGCTTTTCCCCACGACCAGGACACACTCATGAGCCTTACCGACCCTTCCGCCGACGGCGTCAAGTTCGCCTACTGGGTGCCGAACGTCAGCGGCGGCCTCGTCGTCAGTACGATCGAGCAGCGTACCGACTGGAGCCTCGAATACAACCAGCAGCTCGCGCGCACGGCCGAGGCGGCCGGCTTCGACTACGCGCTGAGCCAGATCCGCTTCACGGCCGGCTACGGCGCCGAATACCAGCATGAGTCGGTGTCGTTCAGCCAGGCGCTGCTGCATGCGACGACGAAGCTCAAGGTGCTCGCCGCGATCCTGCCGGGGCCGTGGCATCCGGCCGTGGTCGCGAAGCAGCTCGCGACGATCGACCATATTTCGAACGGGCGCATCGCGATCAACGTGGTGAGCGGCTGGTTCAAGGGCGAATTCACCGCGATCGGCGAGCCGTGGCTCGAGCACGACGAACGCTATCGGCGCTCGAAGGAATTCATCCAGGCGCTGAAGGGCATCTGGACGCAGGACAACTTCACGTTCAAGGGCGACTTCTACCGCTTCAACGACTACACGCTGAGCCCGAAGCCGGTGCAGAAACCGCATCCGGAAATCTTCCAGGGCGGCAGCTCGCGCGCGGCACGCGACAACGCGGCGAGCGTGTCGGACTGGTATTTCACGAACGGCAATACACAGGAGAACCTGAAGGCGCAGATCGACGACATCCGCGCGAAAGCGGCCGCGAACAACCATCGCGTGCGCATCGGCGTCAACGCGTTCGTGATCGCGCGCGACACCGAGGAAGAGGCGCGGGCGGTGCTCGACGACATCATCCGGCACGCGCACGTCGAGGCCGTGCATGCGTTCGGCGATGCGGTGAAAGAGGCCGGCAGCGCGTCGCCGGAACGCGAGGGCAACTGGGCGAAATCGACGTTCGAGGATCTGGTGCAGTACAACGACGGCTTCCGCACGAACCTGATCGGCACGCCGCAACAGATTGCCGAGCGGATCGTCGCGCTGAAGGCGATCGGCGTCGATCTCGTGCTGGCCGGGTTCCTGCATTTCATCGAGGAGGTCGAGTATTTCGGCCAGCGCGTGCTGCCGCTCGTGCGCGAACTCGAGGCGCAGCGGCAGGCGGTGGCCGCGTGATGCGTGCCGGTTGGGGCGCAGCGTGCGATTGCGTGAGCGCGCGCCGCGCGAGACTCACGCTACGCCCGCCAGCTTCGATGCATCGACAACCATCTGCACGCCGAGGCTGCCGAGGATAAGGCCCATCGCCCAGCGCTGCGCGAGCAGCAGCGTCGGGCGCCCGTGCAGGAACTTCGCGATGCTGCTCGAGCAGATCGCCACCAGCCCGTTTGCCGACGCGAACGCGGCGATCAGCAGCGAACCGAGAAACAGCGATTGCCCGAGCACGCTGCCGTTCCGGTAGTCGATGAACTGCGGCAGCAGCGACAGGAACAGCATCGCGAGCTTCGGGTTCAGCACGCTGGTCGTCGCGCCCATCGCGAGCAGGCGCAGCGGCTGTTCGCTCGGCAGTGCCTGCACCTCGAACGGCGAGCGCCCGCCCGGCCTGACCGCCTGCCATGCCAGGTACAGCAGGTAGGCCGCGCCTACCGCGCCCAGCACGCTGCCCGCATAGGGCACGCTCATGAACAGCGTCGTGATGCCGAACGCCGCGCCGAACATGTAGAACAGGTAACCGATCATCACGCCGGCCAGCGAAATGAGCCCGGCCGTGCGTCCTTGCGCGATCGAGCGCGACATCACGTAGACCATGTTCGGCCCCGGCGTGACCGCGAGCATGCCGCCGATGACGAGAAATCCGTAGAGCGATCCGGACGTATGCATGTTTTCCGCTTCCTGCAACGAGTGCTGACCGGATTCATTGTCCGACCGTGGAGGGGAACAGTAAAACGGGATAAACTGAATCGATTGATCAGATTTTCTGAATGAAATGAAAAAGCTCGACCTCGATGTGCTGGCGATGGTGGTGGCCGTGGCGGAATCCGGATCGTTCGCGCAGGGCGCGCAGGCCGTGCACCGGTCGCCGTCGGCGGTGAGCATGCAGATCAAGGCGCTGGAGGACGCGCTCGGCAAGCCGCTCTTCATCCGCGACACGCGCAACGTGACGGCCACCGACGACGGCACGATGCTCGCCGAATACGGCCGCCGGATGCTGGCGATGCGCGACGAGGCCTGGGCGTCGGTCGTGCGCCCGGAAATCCGCGGCCGCGTGACGATCGGCGTGCCCGACGATTACATTTCGTCGCTGTTGCCGCAGGTGCTCGGCAAATTCGCCGCGATGCATCCGCGCGTGGAAGTGCGGGTGATCGGCCAGCCGAGCAGCGCGCTCGTGCCGATGCTGAAGGACAACACGGTCGATCTCGCCTGTCTCACGCGGATCAAGGGCGTGACCGGCGAACTGATCCGGCTCGAACCGCTTGTCTGGACCGGGTCGCCGAAACGGAACGTGTGGGAAGAGCGGCCGCTGCCGGTGGCCTTTTTCACGCACGGCGGCAGCATGGCGCGCGATCATGCGATCAAGGCGCTGAACCGGCAGAACATCCCGTTCCGGATGTCGTACGAAAGCCCGAGCTTCCTCGGGCTGCTCAGCATGGTGGAGGCCGGGCTCGCCGTCGCGCCGCTGGCGCGCTGCTGCATTCCCGAGCACCTCGTCCAGCTTTCCGAGAGTCACGGGCTGCCGTCGCTGGGTGAACTCGAGGTCGTACTCGCGCGCAGCGCGCAGTCCGCGCGTGCGCCGTGCGACTACCTCGCCGAGCAGATTCTCGACGAATGGCGCGCGTGACCGGCACGTTGCCGGCGGCGTGTCAGCACGATTTCAGCAACCATTCGCGGAACGCGACGAGCGACGGCAGCGTTTCGTTCCCCGGCGGGTAGACGAGGTAGTAGCTGCGCTGGCTGGTAATCGCGTCGCCGATCGACACGAGTTCCTTGCGGCTCAGTTCGTCCTCCACCAGCACCTTCGGCACCAGCCCGATCCCCATCCCGGCCCGGACGGCCTGGATCAGATGCGACGTCAGCTCGAAGCTCGGGCCGACGCGCATCTGGCGATGGTCGAGCCGATAGTGCGAGAACCATTCGGCCCACGCCTGCTGGTTGCTCGTCACGCCCAGCAGCGTCTGCTTCGCGGCCCAGGCCGGCGTGTGCGCGCCAGCCTTGCGGTTGCCGCCATCGGGGCTCGCGATCGCGATCAGGAACTCGTTGTACAGCCGATGCGCATGCAGGCCGGGCCAGTCGCCCACGCCGACGGTAATGGCCGCGTCGAGGTCGTCGTTGAGGAAATCGATCGCGCCGATCCGCGAATGAAGGTGCACGGTCACGCCCGGATGCGCGGCGTAGAAGTCGTGCAGGTGCGGCAGCAGCCATTTCGAGCCGAACGTCGGCAAGGTCGCGAGCCGCAGCGTGCCGGCGCCCGCCTGGTGGGACATCGCCTGCAGCGTCGCGCCGCGGATGCGGCCCAGTGCGCCGCTCAGCTCGACGAAGTAGCGGCGTCCGACTTCCGTCAGCTTCACGGAGCGGCCCTCGCGCCGGAACAGCGACACGCCGAGCTGATCCTCGAGCGTCTGGACCTGCCGGCTGATCGCGCTCTGGCTCAGCGACAGCTCCTCGGCCGCGCGCGTGTAGCTTTCGTGCCGCGCGGCTGCCTCGAACACGAGCAGCAGCGACATGGACGGGGTGAGGCGACGGTAATTCATGAGTTTTATGCAAGCTTTTCCGGGGGAGAATTCGTTTGTTTCTCGCGTAGATTCGCAAGATACTGGATTTCCGGGTTGCGTGGAACCTTGCTCAAAGCTCATGTTTTTGACCGAGGCAGCGCCCCGATTCCGTTCACCTCGCGCCTTTGCCCCATGTCCATCGCTCCGTTGCCCCGTCCCGCCAGCCCGCCCGCGAACGCGTACCGCGACTTTCTCGCCGCGTTGCAGGCCGCCGGATTCGCCGGGGAAATCCGCGCGGACCATGCGAACCGGACGGTCCAGTCCACCGACAATTCGATCTACCAGCGCCTGCCGCAAGCGGTGATCTGCCCCGCCCATGCCGACGACGTCCGGCTGCTGGCCCGGCTGCTCGCCGAGCCCGCGCATCGCGACGTCGCGGTGGCCGCGCGCGGCGGCGGCACCGGCACCAACGGGCAGTCGCTGACCGACGGCGTGGTCGTCGACTTGTCGCGGAACATGAACCGGATCCTGGAAATCAACGTCGAGCAGCGCTGGGCGCGGGTGCAGGCGGGCGTCGTCAAGGATCAGCTCAATGCCGCGCTGAAGCCGCACGGGCTGTTTTTCGCGCCGGAGCTGTCGACGTCGAACCGCGCGACCGTCGGCGGGATGATCAACACCGACGCGAGCGGGCAGGGCAGCTGCACGTACGGCAAGACGCGCGATCACGTGCTCGAGCTGGATTTCGTGCTGATGGGCGGCGAGCAGCTGCACAGCGACGCGCTCGCGGACGACGAGCTGGCGCGCCGCTGTGCGCGACAGGACCGCATCGGCAAGGTCTACCGCACCGCACGGCGCATCAGCGACGACAAGGCGGCGCTGATCGAAGCGAAGTTTCCGAAGCTCAACCGCTGCCTGACCGGCTATGACCTCGCGCACCTGCGCGAACCCGACGGCCGCTTCAACCTGAACAGCGTGCTGTGCGGCGCTGAAGGCTCGCTCGGCTTCGTCGTCGAAGCGAAGCTCAACGTGCTGCCGATCCCGAAGTATTCGGTGCTGGTCAACGTGCGTTACGCCGGCTTCATGGACGCGCTGCGCGACGCGCGCGCGCTGATCGAGCACAAGCCGCTGTCGATCGAGACGGTCGACTCGAAGGTGCTGATGCTGGCGATAAAGGACTTCGTGTGGAGCAGCGTGGCCGAGTATTTTCCGCAGGATGACCCGCGCCCGACGCTCGGCATCAACCTGATCGAATTCAGCGGCGACGACGCGGATGACGTCGACGCGCGCGTACGCGCCTTCGTCGACCATCTGCGCACCGATACGAGCGTGGAGCGGCTGGGCCATACGCTCGCGGCCGGCGACGATGCGGTGAAGCGCGTGTATGCGATGCGCAAGCGCGCGGTCGGCCTGCTCGGCAACGTGCAGGGCGAGGCGCGTCCGCAACCGTTCGTCGAGGACACCGCGGTGCCGCCCGAGAACCTGGCTGCGTACATCGCCGAATTCCGCGCGCTGCTCGATAGCCACGGGTTGCAGTACGGGATGTTCGGCCATGTCGACGCGGGCGTGCTGCATGTGCGCCCGGCGCTCGACATGAAGGACCCGCGGCAGGCCGCGCTGGTGCGGCCCGTGTCGGACGCGGTGGCCGAGCTCACGCAGCGTCATGGCGGCCTGCTGTGGGGCGAGCACGGCAAGGGCGTGCGCTCCGAATATGCGCCGGCGTTTTTCGGCGAGCTGTATCCGTCGCTGCAGCAACTGAAGGCGGCGTTCGATCCGCACAACCAGTTCAACCCGGGCAAGATCGCGACGCCGCCGGACCACACGATGCGGCTGCTGAAGATCGACGAAGTGCCGACGCGCGGCGACCACGACCGGCAGATCGACGAGCGCGTGTGGCAGAGCTACGGCACCGCGATGCACTGCAACGGCAACGGCGCGTGCTACAACTTCGATCCGGACGACGCGATGTGCCCGTCGTGGAAGGCGACGCGCGAGCGCGTGCACTCGCCGAAGGGGCGTGCTTCGCTGATGCGCGAATGGTTGCGCCTGCAAGGGCAGGCCGGCGTCGACGTGGTAGCGGCGGCGCGTGCGCGGCAGCCGTTCCTGCGCGGTCTGGCTGCCCGCTGGCGCAACAGCCGCGCCGCGCGCGACGGCGAGGCCGACTTCTCGCACGAGGTGTACGACGCGATGGCCGGGTGCCTCGCCTGCAAGTCGTGCGCGGGGCAGTGCCCGGTCAAGGTCAACGTGCCCGAGTTTCGTTCGCGCTTTCTCGAGCTGTATCACCAGCGCTATCTGCGGCCGCTGCGCGACTACCTGATCGGCTCGCTCGAATTCACGATGCCGTGGATGGCGCGGGTGTCCGCGCTGTACAACGGGCTGATGCGAGCGGAATGGGTGCGCACGCTGCTGGAGCGGCAGGTTGGCATGGTCGACAGCCCGCTGCTGAGCCGCTTCGATCTCGCGGCCGTCATCCGGCAATGGCGCGTGAAGCCGGCCGAGCCGCACGCACTCGCGGCGCTGAGCGACGCGCAACGCGCGCGCAGCGTTGTCATCGTGCAGGACACGTTCACGCGCTATTTCGATACCGAGCAACTGGCGACGCTGATCGAGCTGGCGGCGCGCCTGGGTTTTCAGGTGTGGCTCGCACCGCTCGCGCCGAACGGCAAGGCGCTGCACGTGCAGGGCTTCCTTCAGGCGTTCGAGAAGGCGGCGATCCGCAATGCCGGGCAACTGGCCGCGCTGGCGCGCTCGGGCGTCGCGCTGGTCGGCCTCGACCCGGCGATGACGCTCACGTATCGGCAGGAATACCTGAAGGTGACGGGGCTCGCCGACGTGCCGGAGGTTGCGCTGCCGCAGGAATGGCTGCTGCAGACGCTGCCGGAAGCCGGCGCGGGCGGGGTGTCCGGTGCATACCGGTTGCTGCCGCACTGTACCGAGAAGACCAATGCGCCCGACAGCGGCAAGCAATGGGCGCAGGTGTTCGCGCGGCGCGGGCTGCGCTTGCAGGTTCAGGCAACCGGGTGCTGCGGGATGTCCGGCACCTATGGGCACGAGGCGCGCAATCTCGAGACGTCGAAGACGATCTATTCGCAGTCCTGGGCGACGCATGTCGATGCGCCGAGCGATGAAGGCGAGGCGCTGGCAACCGGGTATTCATGTCGCAGCCAGGTGAAGCGCATGTCCGCGCGGGAGTTGCGCCATCCGCTGCAGGCGCTGCTCGATCACGTTCGTGCGGCGGGGTGAAGATCGGGCGTCGCGCGTCGCGTTGCCCGTGAGATGACTTCGAGCGTCGAGTGGCAATCCATGCCGCTATCGACACACGCTGCGGCTCAGGCGCCGGCTTTCGCAGCTTTCCGTGAACGCGGCTTGTCGGCCGCAGGAAACGCACCGACGCCGCGCGGCCGTTTCGGCTCGATTCGCATCTGCCGGATCACGCGCCGGAAGTCGATCTCGTGCGCGGCCAGCGTGCCGATCAGTTTCGCGATGACCGCGAGGTGGGAAGGGACGGTGCCCTTGCTGGAATAGTTCGTGATCGAGCTTTCGTTCATCCGGATCAGTCGGGCAAACTCTCGCGCAGTCAGCTGCGCCTTTCTCAACTCCTGCTGAAATTCGGTATACGCCATTGCACACATGATGCTTCGTCTCCGTAAAACCTGAATCGGCCGGCGCGACGCCGGCGCCGACGGGTGGCGTTCCCGTCGTGCCGGCGTCGCGGCGGGTTACATCTTGACCTGATCGAGGAAGGACTTCTTGCCGCCCTTGTAGCCGTAGATCGAGATGATCCCGTGCGTCAGGTCGCCCTTCGCATCGAACGTCGTCGTGCCGATCACGCCGTCGTACTTCGTCGCCGGCATCGCCGCGAGGATCTTCGCCGGGTCGGTCGAGTTCGCGCGCTTCATCGCGTCGACGGCGATGTAGACCGCGTCGTACGCGAACGGCGCATCGAACTTGATGCCCTGGTTGAAGCGCTTCTCGTACTTCGCGACGAATGCCGCGCCGCCCGGCATCTTCTCGAGCGCCGCGCCGGCTTGCGAGCACAGCACGTTGTCGGCCGCCGGGCCGGCCAGTTCGGCCAGCGAGTCGGTGCACACGCCGTCGCCGGACAGGATCCGCGCGCGCAGGCCGAGTTGCTTCGCCTGCTTCGCGAGCGGGCCGCCGGTGGCGTCCATGCCGCCGTACATGATTGCGTCCGGGTTCTCGCCCTTGATCTTCGTGAGAATCGCGCGGAAGTCGACCGCCTTGTCGTTGGTCGCGTCGTGCGACAGCACCTTCAGGCCGAGCGCCTTCGCCTTCTTCTCGAACTCGTTCGCGAGGCCCTGGCCGTAAGCGGTCGAATCGTCGATCACCGCCACGCTCTTCACGCCCTTCGACTGCGCGTAGCTCGCGAGCGCCGGGCCTTGCTGCGCGTCGGTCGCGACGACGCGGTAAGTCGTCTTGAAGCCTTGCTGCGTGTAGGTCGGGTTGGTGGCCGACGGCGAGATCTGCACGATGCCCGCGTCGCTGTAGATCTTCGACGCCGGGATCGACGTGCCCGAGTTCAGGTGGCCAATGACGGCGACGACCTTGTCGTCGACCAGCTTCTGCGCAACCTGCGTGGCCTGGCGCGGGTCGGCGGCGTCGTCCTGCGCATCGAGTTGCAGCGTGACCTTCTTGCCGCCGATCGTGAGCCCCTTCGCATTGATTTCCTCGACCGCGAGGCGCGCGCCGTTCTCGTTGTCCTTGCCGAGGTGCGAGATGCCGCCCGTCGTCGGTTCAACGCTGCCGATCTTGACGACCTGATCGGCCATCGCGGTCGATGCGGCCGCAAACGCGGCGGCAGCCAGTGCGACGGTGATCAGGGGTTTGCAGCGCATGCCGACCGTGCTTCGTTCCATCTGCCATCTCCGAATTGAATGATCTTTCTATTGACGTCTCGACCGGCCGACGGCGAGGCCGGGGCGATCGGACGAGTCTCCATAGCCATCATGGGCTTCACTTGCATGGCGTCCGGCTGTGTGTCGTGCCACTCGGGTGAGCGGGTGGACCAACGCGTGACCCCATGCAATTCGTATGAATATATATGAAGCCGATTTTGCGCGCTGCGGCGAATCCCGTAGCGGGGCGGCGCGGCACGGTTCGGCGCCCGGATTTCGAGGGCTCTGGATGCCGGAAATCGTGCGCCGCGGCAGGCCACCGGCTAGTGTTTCGCTGTCGATGGCCTTACGGCCGCATCCATTATTCGGCCGGTCGCAGGGGCGAAGCCATGCACACTGATGCGCGGTCAATCGGGAACTGTTCGGTCGATTTGTCTGCACAGTTTGGTACCCTCACCCTCGCGCACCCGGCTCCACGGTAATGCTTCATCGAGGTCGGCGCCCCTATCATGCAACTAACGGTCAAGTCCGGCGACGTCGACGAATTGATGCGGGTCGACTGTCCGGACAATGCATTCGGCTCCGCAGATGCCGGAGTTCACCCGGACCGTCCCGCTTCCTGAACGTCGGCCGGTTTTGCTATTCGATGCAACCGCGATCCCGCGAACGTCCGCGCAATGCCGCGACACCACGCCTGCCATCGCCAGCAGACCGCGGCACGCCGTCTCGATTACGCAGGGTCGCCGGGGGCGAAGAAAGCGGCGCGCGATTCACGGCGCTGGGCGTGGGCCGCCGGATCGACGACAATGCGACCGTGGAAAACGAAGAGATCACAGAGATGAACCGGAATCGAGAATTTTTGCAGCCGTTCGGCGGCAGAGGAAGTAAGTAATGAATAGACCAGACAAGTCGTCGAAGGCGCGTGCGGCGCTTGACCAATTGTTCTCGGGCGTAGCGCCCGCGGACGCGAAGAGCGCGTCACGTCCGGGAAATCCGTTCGAGGCGGAGGGAGACGATGTGTCCGCTGTTCGCGACGCTCACGGCCGCGTCGAAGTCACGCTGTCGACCAGAATCCAGCTGCGCGGCTATCCGGGGGCGGATGCATTCATGGCGCGCATGGCCGAAGCCTGGGGCCTGGAGTGGGGGACGTACGACAGCGTTCAGGCCATCGCGAAGCTGCCGGTCGGGTGGCGATCGCGCCGGCTTCCGGAAGTCACGCAGATCGTCGACGGACACGATGTACTGCGAGCGGAGAGCAGCCTGCAGGGCGGCGAGATGTCGTATCTGAAAGTGAATCCCCGGTACTACATCGACGCACGCAAGGGGTTTGGCTGGGGCAAGTCATCGAAGGCATCCGACGATCCGGATCTGGACGGCCCCGACTGGAACTGTTTCGTGATCGATCGGGAAAAGTCCATCGAAGTGCACGAAATGACGACTTCGTCGTTGAAAGCCGATATGGACAATGCCCGGGCGACGTTGTTGAAATGGCTTGACGAGCACTACCCGAATCATCGCGATCCTTTTGCGTACTGGACGGACTGCGAACGCGCGTCGTAACGTAATTTTGCACGTCGGTTCAGTGCATTCGCGGGTCGCCACGGTGGACGACAATTGAAACGAGCCAGTCTGGTCCCGATTCTCTGGGCAGCATTTGGCGCGGCGCTCGGATCGACTCTCATCGAACTGCCGCTCTGGTGGCTCGCCGGCGATGACGCCATTCGGAACCTGTTTCGCGACGCGCGTCTTACGGCAGCCATCGTGATGGGGCGACGCGTGCTCGGCGCGTCCGCCGGCTTCGACCCGCTGGTCATGGGGGGCGCGACACTCGTGCATTTTGCGCTCTCGCTTGCCTATGCGGCCGTGCTGGCGAAGGTGGTCCGCGGCATGTCGCTCGGGGCCGCGCTGCTCGCAGGCGGCGCGTTCGGTCTCATCCTGTACGGCGTCAACCTGTACGCATTCACGGCGATCTTCCCGTGGTTCATTCCGGTTCGCGGCGCGATCACGCTGGTGGCCCATCTGGGATTCGGGATCACGGCAGCGGCGATCTGCCACCTCGTCAGACGCTAACCGCGGCAACGATTGTCGAGGGTTCCCGCCTCGGACATTTGCACCCAGACCCCTGGAATAACCCGGCGTGCTGCATCGTTTAGCCGTCAGGAGACCCGATACGAAGCGGCGAGCCGTTACCGCCGCGTGATGAATCTTGCGCAAGCAAACCGGTGTGCCGGGCGTCGCCAGCGACGCCACAGGTCAAGTGGTCGGGGCAACAATGCAGGAGCCGATCATGTGCAACTTGTTTCGATCCGGGATAGGCATCGTCTGTCTCGGTTTTTCCGCGTCTGTCTTCGCGCAAATGGTTGACGATCTACCGGACTATGGCGGAACCTGCCGTGCGGTCGTCGCGCAAGCGGAAATCGACGGCACGGAGCAGCAAATCGTGGGGCGTGCGTGTCTGCAAAGCGATGGCACATGGCAGATCGTGCAAAGCCCTGACGGCAGCGTCCAGTGGTACCCGGTGACGGCCTATCCGTACGCCGACCCGTGGTATTGGGGGCCGCCGCTTTTCATCGGCGCGGGGGTGAGCTTCATCTTCGTCGATCGTTTCCATCATTTCCGTCGCTTCGATCACATCGATCACTTCAATCATATGGATCATCGCCGCTTCGGCGTGCCAATGGGCGCGGGCTTTCACCGTGGCCCATTCCCCGTCGGTGCGGGTCACGGGTTCGGCGGAATGCATCGATTCGGCGGCATGAGCGGGGCTGGTGGAATGCGGCGACATTAGGGTGGTGTTTTCGGTTCGAGCGCGCGTCGTCTCGCGTATGCGTCGGGAACGCTTGCCTTTACAGGATCGACGCCAACCTTGGCAGTCGAAGCAAGAGGCCGGCAATCAGATAGCACGCCACGCAAGCGACGCAGCCGGTCACGGCGAACTTCAGGAAAGGGGCCGCCTGCACGTTTCTCCACGCGAGTGCGACAGCCACCAGCACGGGCGGATGGATGATGTAGATGGCGTACGCGCGTCGTGACAGCGGCTGCCACACACCCGTCAATCGATCGAAGCGTCGCTGAAAATGTCTTGTGAGAAACAGTATCGTTCCCCATGCGACAAGCGGTTCCCAAAACGCGTAGACCACCGCAAGCGGACGGCCACGCAATTCGGGAAAGTGCTTCGCGAGAAGGTAGGCGAGCGGCAAGACGGGTAACGCCAGCAGCGCGACGCGCCACCACCGGCCGACCTGCCGTGCCGGAAGATGCTCGATCCAGTGCACGCGGGCTGTCCGGCTACCGGCTGCGAACAGCACGACATAGCTGGCGAAGTACCCGAACTGAAGCCCCCATACGTTTATACCTACCGGCCATCGGGACCGCAAAGCCAGTGCCGCGATACCCGTCAGCACTGCCGCGGCGGCCAGTGTCGTGTCGGACGGGAAGGGTTGCCGAACGGTTGGCTCCGTCTCGCGATCCGCGGTGCGCGGGAATGCAGTGCTCCAGAGCGCCGCAGCCGCACTGAACATCAGCAAGGCCTCGGCGAACCACATGGGACCGTTCTCGAACGTGCCTTTCCGCCACAGGCGGGCCAGCGTATCCGCAAACGAGTGGCTCGTGCCCGACTGTGCCAGCGCGATCGTCGCGGGGCCGATCAGAAAGCCGTAGACCAGCAAGGGCAGGCCGAGCCTGAGCAACCGGTCCGCCAGGAAACGGGCGGCCCCCTTGCGATCGATGGACCCCGACGTGTAGTGGCCCGCCAGGAAAAAGAACAGGCCCATGAAGAACGCCTGGTTGATCGCGCAGAAGAGCGTCAGCAGCGCGGATTCCACGGATGTGTCCGCTGCCACCTCGTGGTAGTACCAGCCGCCGATCGCGCCGTACGTGATGGCGCAATGATGAAATACCACCAGCAGCGTCAGGCAGGCCCGCAACGCGTCCAGACCGGCGTTTCGACCTACGACAACCGCGTTGCGCGGCTCGAACGCGAAGTCGGCCGGGACGTCTTGAGCGCTCATCGCACTGCCTGTGTGGTTGGTCAGCCATGACCCGTACCGCGACGGGAATCGTCGCGACGATGCGTGCGCATCCGGCGGGCGTACAGGTCGGCAAATTACACCGTTGTTCTTACAACCTTCCAACAAGCACGGGAACGCGGACAGCGTAAACGGCGCAGGCGCGCACCGCGGTGCGCGCCTGCCGGGCTGCATCGTGCGATGACGCACTCAGAACTTGTGGCGAATCCCGACGATCGCGAGTTCCTGCGTATCGGTGCCGGAGTTCACACCGTACGAACCGACCGACGCGGCGGCCTTCACGGTCGCGCCGCTCGCGTTGAGCGTATTGCCGCTCGCCTTCTGGTAGCCAAACAGCGCGTACAGGTCGGTGCGCTTCGACAGCGCGTAATCCGCGCCGAGGTTGACCTGGTTGTAGTGCGCGGAAGCCGGGCCCGTCAGCGACGTGTAGTTGTAGCCGACGCCCGCGCGCAGCGCCGGCGAGAACTGCCAGTTGAAGAACGCCGAGCCGTTATTGAACTTCGCGTTCTGGCTGAAGGCCGACAGCGTGTCCGCGCCGTACTGCGTGTTCGAATACGCGAGGCCGAAGGTCGCCGGCCCGGCCACGTACTGGCCGGCCACGCGCACGATCTGGATCGACTTCGCGCTCGAGAAGCCCTGGTTGATCACGGTGTTGAACAGCGTGTCGGAACTGCTCGACCACGTGCGCACGCCATTCGCAACCGTCGAGCCGCCATTCGCGTAGAAGAAGCCGGCGCCGAGCGACAGCGGGCCGTTGGCGTAGCTCGCGCCGACGCTGTACGTGCGGCCGTTGCCGGTGGCGCCCGCGACGCCGCCGAAGCCGTACAGCGCCGCGAACTGGAAGCCCGAGATCAGCGGGCTCGTGTATTTCACCGAGTTGCTGACGCGCAGGCTGTTGTCGTAGTTGTCGAGGTCGCCTGGCGTCGCGAATACGCCGCCGAAGTAGTTGTCCTGCGTGAGGCCCTGCACCAGATCGACGACCGGATCGTACTGGCGGCCGAGCGTCACGGTGCCGTACGTGCTGCTCGCAAGGCCGACGACGGCCTTGCGGCCGAATTCGCGCTGGCCCTGGCCGAGCGCGCCCGTGCCGATGTTGAAGCCGTTCTCGAGCTGGAACAGCGCGGACAGGCCGCTGCCGAGATCCTCGATGCCGCGCAGCCCCCAACGGCTGCCGGACAGGTTGCCGCTGCTGAACCTGACGAGGCTCGACGCGTTGCCGCCGCTCGCGTTCTGCGCGTTGTGCACGTACGCGATGCCCGCGTCGGCGATGCCGTACAGCGTGACGCTGCTTTGTGCGTGGGCACCGGCGGCGTAGAGCGCGGCCGGCAGCGCGAGCAGTACGAATGACAGTATTCGTTTCATTGTTGGATTCCCCCGTTGGTCGATAGGCTGACGAGTCGGTGAACGATACGGACAGCGCATCGTCGAGGGAACCAATAAATTTTCGGATCGTTATGAGGTGGTGCGGTGATGGGTGCGCGCGCAACTAACCGGCGCCGGCGGAGCCTACATGTCGTGCCGCCGCGACGCGTTTCTCAGCACGAGTGTCATCAGCTGCCTGCGCGAATCGACGCCGAGCTTCGCGAATGCGCGCTTCGCGTACGTGTCGATGGTGGACGTCTTGAGCCCCATCGATTGCGCGATCGCGGCCGACGTCATGCCCTGGATGAACGACGCGCACACGTGCATTTCGCGTGCGGTCAGTCGTTCCTGCCATTCCGGCAGCCATTGCGCGACGCGGTCGAGATCGAGCTCGTCGCGTTGGCCTTCGTCCGCGCAGACCGCGCCGAGCAGGCGCTTGTGCGCGGACGCCATCGGCAGCACGACCTGCGAAAGCTGCTTCAACAGGCTCAGCTCCTTCAGCAAAAACGGCGGCAGCCGCCGCGAACGCGCGATCGAGATCGAGTAGCGCGTGCCGCCCGTCATGCCCGCGATCACGCATTCGTCGTGAATGTCGCCGGCGTCGAAGAACAGATGCCGGAGCTCGCTTGCCACGCGCTGCGACGACACCTGCAGCAACTGCACGTCGCTTTCGGTTTCGATCGCCGCATACGTTGCGTCATCGCTCGCGTAGCTGCGGTAGTAGTGGCGCATCACTTGCGCAACCAGCTCGGGCTCGCGGCCGAAGCTGCCGATCCAGCCAATGCTGCGCCGGCCCGGCGCCGCGCCGCGTTCGTAGTCGAGATGCACGGCGTCGAAGTCGACGTAGCGCACGAGGGTGTCGTAGACGGCGCGCATGAACTGCGGCGTCCCGACGGCTTGCGCGATGTCGCCAAGCGATTCCGTCACGAAGGCGACGTGGCTCAGCGGGAGATCGGGGGCGGGAAGCGCAGCGCTCATGACGTGGTGTTTCGAAGATTCGAGTGGCGCTACAGGTATCACGAATATTTTCGACTGCCTACGCGGGAATCTACCCAAACGGCCCTGATCGACGTCGCCGTTTGTCCCGGTTTGCGGGACTGACGGTGCGGGCCGCGATCTCTACATTGCCCCTTGTGCTGAACACCGCTTGACGGCGTTGACGCGAGTCCGGACCCGGACCGGGCGCAACGGCCGATCCCCATCACAAGGAGAATCCCCATGCGTATCCGTATCCGTCGTCACCCGGCCTTCCGCGCCGCGCTCGTCACGTCGGCGGGGCTGGCCCTCGCGGCCAGCCTGTCCGCCCAGGCGGGCGACGCCAACCTGAACGTGTACAACTGGTCGGAGTATGTCGCGAAGGACACGGTGCCCAGCTTCGAGAAGCAGTCGGGCATCAAGGTCCGCTACGACAGCTACGACAGCGACGATACGCTGCAGACCAAGCTGCTCGCGGGCAGCTCGGGCTACGACATCGTCGTGCCGACGTCGAACTATCTCGCGCAGCAGATCCAGACCGGCGTGTACCAGAAGCTCGACAAGTCGAAGCTGCCGAACCTCGCGAATCTCGACCCGGTGCTGATGAAGATGATCGCGAAGGCCGACCCGGGCAACCAGTACGGCGTGCCGTGGGCGTGGGGCACGACGGGCATCGGCTACAACGTCGAGGCGATCAGGAAGCGGCTCGGCGACAACGCGCCGACCGACAGCTGGGCATTGCTGTTCGACCCGGCGAATGCGGCGAAGCTGAAAGGCTGCGGTATCTCGATGCTCGACGCGCCGGACGCCGCGTTCGCGGCGGCGCTGCAGTACATGGGCAAGGATCCGAACAGCAAGAACCCGACCGATTATCAGGCGGCCTACGACGTGCTGAAGAAGATCCGCCCGTACGTGACGCAGTTCAGCTCGGCCGGCTATGCGGACGACCTCGCGAACAACGATGTCTGCGTCGTGCTCGGCTGGTCGGGCGACGTCAGCATCGCGCGGCGGCGCACGCTGGACGCGAAGCGGTCGTATGAAATCCGCTATGTGAATCCGAAGGAAGGCGGCCTGCTGTGGTTCGACGTGATGGCGATTCCGAAGGATGCGCCGCACCCGGAAGCCGCGCTGAAGTGGATCAACTATATCGAGGAGCCGAAGACCAACGCGGCAATCACGAACGAGATCTTCTATCCGAGCGCCAACAAGGCCGCACGCGCGTTCGTGACGCCGGCGGTCGTGCAGGACCCGAGCGTCTACCTGCCTGACAGCACGATTGCGAAGACGTCGCTCGCGATGCCGAGAAGCGCCGATATTGCGCGGATGCAGAACCGTCTGTGGCTGCAACTGAAGTCAGGCGGTTGAGGGAGACGACGATGATCCATACGCTACCCGCTGCGCCGGCCGCGGCCGCCGCACGCCCCGACGCGTTCGTGCGCATCGAAAACGTCGTGAAGAAATTTGGCGACAGCCCGGCCGTCGACAACGTGAACCTGACGATCGCGAAGAACGAATTGTTCGCGCTGCTCGGCAGCTCGGGCTGCGGCAAGTCGACGCTGTTGCGCATGCTCGCCGGGCTGGAAACGGCCACCTCCGGCAAGATCTTCGTCGACGGCGAAGACCTCGCGTCGCTGCCGCCGTACCGCCGCCCGGTGAACATGATGTTCCAGTCGTACGCGCTGTTCCCGCACATGTCGGTCGAATCGAACGTCGCGTTCGGCCTGAAGCAGGAAGGCACGCCGAAGCACGAGATCAAGGCGCGCGTGGCCGACGCGCTCGCGCTGGTGCAGATGAGCAAGTATGCGCAGCGCAAGCCGCACCAGCTCTCCGGCGGCCAGCAGCAGCGCGTCGCGCTGGCCCGCTCGCTGGTCAAGCGCCCGAAGCTGCTGCTGCTCGACGAGCCGATGTCCGCGCTCGACAAGAAGATCCGCCAGAAAACCCAGCTCGAACTGGTGAACATCATCGAGAAGGTCGACGTGACCTGCGTGATGGTCACGCACGACCAGGAAGAGGCGATGACGATGGCCAGCCGCCTCGCGGTGATGAGCGAGGGCAAGATCGTGCAGATCGGCGCGCCCGGCGAAGTGTACGAGTTCCCGAACAGCCGCTTCTCGGCCGAATTCATCGGCTCGACCAACCTGTTCGAAGGGCGCGTGGTCGAGGACGAACCCGATCACATCTTCGTCGAAAGCGACGACCTCGAAACGCGCATGTACGTGAGCCACGGCGTGACGGGCCCGCTCGGGATGCCGGTCGGCATCTCGGTGCGCCCGGAACGCGTGCACGTGTCGCGCGAGAAGCCGGGTTCGAAACACAACTGGGCGCGCGGCGTGGTGACCGACATCGCGTACATGGGCAGCTACTCGCTGTATCACGTGCGCCTGCCGAGCGGCAAGACGGTCGTGTCGAACCTGTCGAGCTCGCACCTGCTGCACGACAGTGCGCCGGCCTGGAACGACGACGTGTTCGTGTCGTGGTCGCCGGCGAGCGGCGTCGTGCTGACGCAGTGAGGACGACACGATGAGAACCTCCGCTTCCACTCCGTCCGCGCCGGTGTCGTCCGGCGCCGCGAGCACCGGCGCAGGCCGGGCCCGCCCGAGCCGCTTCGCCGCGCTGTCGCGTTTCCTGCCGTCGGGCCGCAGCGTCGCGATCGGCGTGCCGTTCCTGTGGCTCGCAGTCTTCTTCGCGCTGCCGTTCGTGCTGGTGCTGAAGATCAGCTTCGCCGACGCAATGCTCGGTATCCCGCCGTACACCGCGCTCGCACGGCTGGAGGCCGGCACGGTGCAGGTCGCGCTGTCGCTGAAGCATTACGCGCTGCTGCTGCAGGACGAGCTGTATCTGAACACCTATGTCAGCTCGCTGAAGATGGCCGCCGCGTCGACGCTGATGTGCCTGCTGGCCGGCTACCCGATCGCATATTGCATCGCGCGTGCGGCGCCGGCCCGCCGCAACCTGCTGATGATGGCCGTGATGCTGCCGTTCTGGACGTCGTTCCTGATCCGCGTATATGCGTGGGTGGGGATCATGAAGGACGACGGGCTGCTGAATCACGCGCTGGCGGCACTCGGCGTGATCGCGACGCCGCTGCGCCTGTATCACACCGACGCGGGCGTCTACATCGGGATGGTCTATTCGTACCTGCCGTTCATGGTGATGCCGCTGTACGCGCACCTGGTGAAGATGGATCTCACGCTGCTCGAGGCCGCGCACGATCTCGGCGCAACGCCATGGTCCGCGTTCTGGCGCATCACGCTGCCGCTGTCGCGCAACGGCATCGTCGCGGGCAGCCTGCTGGTGTTCATTCCGGCGGTCGGCGAATACGTGATCCCCGAGTTGCTCGGCGGCGCGAACACGCTGATGCTCGGCCGCGTGATGTGGGACGAGTTCTTCAACAACATGGACTGGCCGATGGCGTCTGCCGTGACGGTGACGATGGTGCTGCTGCTGCTCGTGCCGATGGCGCTGCTCCATTACAACCAGGCCGAAGGGGAGGCGCAGCAATGACCCGCGCGAATCGCATCCTGTCTGCCTGCGTGCTGGGCGCGGGTTTCCTGTTCCTGTACGTGCCGATCGTCAGCCTCGTCGTCTATTCGTTCAACGCGTCGAAGCTCGTGACGGTGTGGTCGGGTTTCTCGCTGAAGTGGTACGGCGCGCTGCTGCACGACGGCGAACTGCTCGCGGCCGCGTGGCTGTCGCTGAAGATCGCGCTGCTGACGGCGACCGCGTCGGTCGCGATCGGTACGTGGGCCGGCTTCGTGCTGGCCCGCATGGGGCGCTTTCGCGGCTTCACGCTTTATGCCGCGATGATCAACGCGCCGCTCGTGATTCCCGAAGTGATCCAGGGCATCTCGCTGCTGCTGCTGTTCGTCGCGATGCAGCAGACGTTCGGATGGCCGGCCGGGCGCGGCTGGCTGACGATCTGGATCGGTCACGTGATGCTATGCCTGTCGTTCGTCGCGGTGATCGTGCAGTCGCGCGTGAAGGAACTCGATCGCTCGATCGAGGAAGCCGCGCTCGATCTCGGCGCCCGGCCGTGGAAGGTGTTCTTCGTGATCACGCTGCCGCTGATCGCGCAGGCGCTGGTGTCCGGCTGGCTACTCGCGTTCACGGTATCGATCGACGACGTGATCCTGTCCGCGTTCCTGTCGGGCCCCGGCTCGACGACGCTGCCGCTCGTCGTGTTCTCGCGTGTGCGGCTCGGCCTGAATCCGGAGATGAATGCGCTCGCCACGGTGTTCATCACGGTCGTGACGATCGGCGTCGTGGTCGTGAACCGCGCGATGCTGGCCCGCGAGCGGCGGCAGGCGCGTGACGCACGTGCGTGGCACGCGGCATCCGCGCCCGATGTGCCAGACGTGTCCGCGTCGCCGTCAACCGTGCCGCCCGCGCGCCCACCGGCCGCGCCCCCGCTGCACGACCGCGTACCGCATCCCACGAAGTGACGAACGACAAGGAGACTTTTCATGAAAAAGAAGTATCTCTGCGCGCTGATCGCCGGTGCGCTGCCGGGGCTGGCCGCTGCGAATTCGACCGGCGACCAGATCCGGACGCTGCAGCAGCAGCTCGCCGTGCTGCAGCGGCAGATGAGCGCGCTGCAATCGCAACTCGCCGCGAAGCCGGCGGCCGCACCGGCTTCGACGAATGCGGCGACCGCCGCGGCGGCGGCCGACCCGTCCACGCCCGGCTACGGGCAGGCGCCGGCCGTGCTGTCCAACGACGACGTGTCGGAAATCCGGCAGCAGGTCGCGAACCAGCAACTGAAGGTCGATTCGCTGACCGATGCCGCACGCACGGGCCCGATCGCGGGGCTGT